>DAIRGV010000067.1:0-8509 GCA_036794405.1 Candidatus Dormiibacterota bacterium | reverse complement strand
TTCATAGGCTAATTAGAAAGCGATCATTTCTAATTTGTCAAGCGAGCTTTATAAATCTGCGGCAGGCTACCATTGAATGCGGTGAAGCCAACCCGGGTCGGCGTCGTCTCCGACACCCACTGCCCGGAGTTCCTCGACCACCTGCCCGGACGCATCGCCGAGCTTCTCGCGGGAGTTGACCTGATCCTCCACGCCGGTGACGTGGGGTCGCTCGACACGCTGGCTGAGCTTGGCCGGATCGCGCCGGTAGAAGCCGTTCGCGGCGATCACGACCGCGAGCTCGACCTTCCCGAGCGACGCGTGGTCGAGGCGGCAGGCCGGCGCATCGGCCTGTTCCACGGCAACCGCAGCCACCTCTTCGAGGAGCCGGCGACGTTCGCTGGAACGGTCTCGCTCGGGTACTGGTGGCCGACCGCCGGTCTCTACCGTCACCTGCGGCGGACCTTTCCGGACGTCGACGCGGTCGTCTACGGCCACACCCACCAGGCCGACGCGCGGCGCCTGGACGGGGCCCTGCTCTTCAACCCAGGCGCCGTCTACCAGGTGACGCCCGAGGAGGCCCTCCGCCGGCTGGCTCGAAATCCCGGCTGGTTCGAGGCGAGCTGGCTGCGGGTGATGCGCTACCGCCGTGTCTGGCCCCGGCCCACGGTGGGTATGCTGGAGATCGGTCCCGAGGGCATCGCTGCCTCGGTCCTGCCTCTCTAGCGACACACCGCTCGGATAGCCTTACGCCCCGTATGCTCGCCCGCCGGCTTCTGCTTCCCCTCGTCTTCCTCTCCGGCATGACGTCGCTCGCGGTGGAGTTCGGCGCCTCCCGGCTGATGGCGCCCTACTTCGGTACCAGCCTCTACGTCTGGGGAGTGCTGATCGGGCTGATCCTGGTCTACCTGAGCATCGGCTACGTCATCGGGGGGAGGCTGGCCGATCGCTACCCGCGGGACCAGGTGCTCTTCCAGATCACCGCCGTCGCCGCGCTCTGGATCGGCCTCATCCCGCTCGTCTCCTATCCGATCCTGCTCGAGAGCCAGCAGGGCTTCGCGACGGTCAGCGCCGGCCTGGTGCTGGGGACCCTGCTCGCGGTGATCGCGCTCTTCGCCGTGCCCGTGATCCTTCTCGGCTGCGTCTCGCCCTTCGCCATCCGCCTCCTCCTCCAGGACGTTGCGACCGGCGGCAACACCGCCGGGGCCGTGTACGCGCTGAGCACCGCCGGGAGCATCCTGGGCACCTTCCTGCCCGTCTTCTGGTTCATCCCGACCTACGGCACTCGGCCAACGCTGATCGGCTTCAGCCTGGCGCTGCTGGCACTCTCGGTGGCGGGCTTATGGCCCCGTCGCCGGATCTTCGCCGTGCTCGGGATCGTCGTCCTGGCCGGAGGTATCTACGTCCAGTCGCTCGGCATCAAGCCCCCCGCAACCGGCAGGCTGCTCTACGAGAAGGAGTCGCCCTACAGCTACATCCAGGTCGTCCAGGACGGCGACCAGACCGAGCTCATCCTCAACGAGGGAGAGGCGATCCACTCCATCTACAACCCCGACCAGGCGACCACCGGGGGGCCCTGGGACTACATGCTGCTGGCGGATTACTTCCGGCCCGCCCAGGCGACCGAGCCGAGGCCGCTCGACGTCGCGATCATCGGCCTCGCGGGAGGCACCTCGGCCCGCCAGTTCCACCTCGCCTATGGCGATTCCGTCCACCAGGTGGGGGTCGAGATCGACCCCGACATCCTCTCTGCCGCCTATCGCTACTTCCACCTCGCCGAGGCGGGTGTCACCCCGGTGGTCCAGGATGGGCGCTACTGGTTGGCGACCGACCACCACAAGTACGACGTGATCGTCATGGACGCCTACCGCCAGCCCTACATCCCCTTCCACCTCACCACGCGGGAGTTCTTCCAGCAGGCAAAGGACCACCTCAAGCCGGGCGGTGTCGCCGTCGTCAACGCCGGCCGCACCAAGACCGACTTCCGCCTGGTCGGGGCCGTCGCCAGCACGATGGCCGCCGTCTATCCCTCCGTCTATCTGGTCGACGTGCCGTCCTTCAGCAACACGCTCGTCTATGGCTCGACCGAGCCGATCACCAGCGCCGACGTCGAGCACAACCTGGCGCTCGCACAGGAACCGCTCGTCCGGCAGGTCGCGGCTAGCGCTCTCAGCGACGGCAACCTGCGCAAGTCGCCCTACCACGGCCAGGTCTTCACCGACGACCTGGCGCCGGTCGAGCGACTGATCGACCAGATCATCCTCGGCTTCGTGACCGGTTCAGGGTCCTGAGCTAGGAGGATCGGCGACAAGTCGCCGCTGAGGGCGTCGAGATCAAGGAAACGCCGAGGAACGGAGCGCGCGCACCAGAGGTGCGTGAGTGAGTACCGCAGAAGTTGACGCCGAGATCGGCGTCCTCAGCGAGCGAACCCGAAGGGTCACACAGCCGGCGCTTGCGCCGGCCGTGGCATTTTCGTCGACCCTTCTGGCTCGGGACCCTTGCTAACCGCGCTCCATCCGCGGCTTCTCGCCGGCGATCTCCTCGCCCGGCTCGAAGCTGTGCAGGCGAACGCGGCCGGTCGCGATCAGCCTGCCCGCGTCGTCGACGATGTCGCATTGCCAGACCTGGCTCCGCCGGCCGCGGGTGAGGGGCGTCGCGGTAGCCGTGAGGTGGCCCTCACGGATGGCCCGGATGAAGCTGGTGTGGTTCTCCAGGCCGGCGACGGCGCGGCCGTTCTGAGAGGCGAAAAGATGGGCGCCGACGGAGGCGAGGGTTTCGATGATGCCACTGTGGACCCCGCCGTGGACGATGCCGTAGCCCTGGTGGTGGCGCTCGGTGATGTCGATCGTGGCCACCACCCGTTCGGGAGTCGCCTCGATGAACTGAAGGCCCATCTCCTTGACCCAGCCCGACGGGGCGGAGTTGATCATGCTCAGGAAGTCGGTCGCCATGGAACTTAGAAAGTTAACCGGAAGCGGACCGGGGAATTGGTTTTCCCCATCCGTTCGATAACCCTCCCCGCTTTACTGGGAGGGAGACAGACTTCAGGAACGCGGAGGGAGATCTAGCGAAGAAGGGCCCGCCGGTTTCCCGACGGGCCCTTCCGCTTGCTCGCGGAGCTTCCCGCCTCCGACTCCGGAAGTCAGAGTGAGAATGTCGGTCGCGTTCTAGAGGACAGTCCCCTCAAACACTTCCGGCGGGCAAACGAGGCGGTTGGCTCCACGACTACTGTGATCCAACAACACCTCACCTCCTTTGCCTCCAGGGCAGTGAACTTCGGGGCCAGTATACACTCGGCCCCGATGCCTTCCCAGTCCCACCGAAGCATGCTTTCGGAGATCGGGATTGGTCCTGCTTAGGCTCGTCAAGCGGCTCCTCAAGAAAGTCGACGGCCGCTATCTGATCCTCTATTCGCGGAAATCGTGAGCGAGCTCCGCTGGCACCCGCTGCTGCGGGAATGGGTGACCGTCGCGCCGGTCCGGCAGGACCGCACCTACCACCCCGACGAGGCCCATTGCCCGCTCTGCCCGACCCGTCCCGGGATGCGCGAGACCGAGATCCCCGAGCCCGACTACCACATCGCCGTTTTCGAGAACAAGTTCCCCTCCTTCACCCACGACCAGGGACGCTGCGAGGTGGTCTGCTACACGTCCCGCCACGACTCCAGCCTGGGCGAGCAGAGCATCAGCCACATCCGCGACCTGATCGAGGTCTGGCAGGAGCGCTACACCGAGCTGAGCGCCCTTCCCGAGGTCAAATACGTGTTCATCTTCGAGAACCGCGGCGAGGAGATCGGCGTGACCCTGTCCCATCCCCACGGCCAGATCTACGCCTACCCCTTCGTGCCGCCGGTGGTCGAGCGGGAGCTGGAGTCGAGCGCCGCCCACTACGCGGAGGAAGGCACCTGCCTCTACTGCGGGATCCTGGAGGGCGAATGGCAGGGAGAGCGGATGGTCGTCGAGAACGATCGCTGGCTTGCCTTCGTTCCCGAGTTCGCCCGCTGGCCGTACGAGGTGCACCTGGCTCCCCGCGAGCATGTCGGCGACATCACCGAGCTCAGCGCGGGCCAGGCCGATGCGTTCGCCCACGTGCTCAAGCTGCTCCTCCAGAAGTACGATGCCCTGTTTGGGAAACCGCTTGCCTACGTGATGGCGATGCACCAGCGGCCCCACGGCGAGAAGAGCGGCCACTACCACTTCCACGTCGAGTTCTATCCGCCCAACCGGACGGCCGACAAGCTCAAGATGCTGGCCGGCTCCGAGCTCGGCGCCGGCGCGTTCATCCTCGACGCGCGCGCCGAGGAGACCGCCAGGCAGCTGCGTGAAGTCAGGATCTGACGCGCTTTTCGGGGAGCGCTTCGGCGGCGAGCCGCGTTGGCGCAGTCGAGCCCCGGGACGGGTGAACCTGATCGGCGAGCACGTCGACTACATGGGCGGCCTCGTCCTGCCCGCCGCGGTCGACCGCTTCATCTGGCTGAGTGGCGCCCCCGCTCGCCGCTGGGAGCTGGCCAGCGAGGTCGACGGCGGCGAAGATTATCTCCGCGCCATCGCCGCCGAGCTGGGCGCCGGACCCCAACGCGTAGCCGCCGCTGCCACCCTGCCGGCCGGCTTCGGGATGAGCTCGTCCGCCGCGCTGTTGGTCGCCGCCGCGGCCGGGCTGGAGCCCGAGCTGGACGGGCGCGAGGCGGCCCTGGCCTGCCAGCGCGCCGAGCAGAAGGCCACCGGGGTGATGGTCGGAGTGATGGACCAGTTCGCTTCGGCGATGGGGAAGCAGGGCCACGCCATCCTCCTCGACTGCGCCTCGCTCGATTTCCGCTACGTCCCCTTTCCGGGGGCCATGCTGATCGTGGTGATCGACTCCGGTGTGCGTCGCGAGCTCGCCGACACGCCCTACAACCAGCGCCGCCGGGAGGCGGAGGCGGGGATGCCGAAGCGGGTGCGCCACGTCGAGAGCGAGATCCAGCGCGTGCGCGATTTCACTGTCGCGCTCGAGGCGGGCGACGGCGCCCGCTGTGGGGAGCTGCTGAAGGAGTCGCACCGCAGCCTGCGGGACGACTTCGAGGTCTCGACACCGGAGGTCGACGCCATCGTCGAGCGAGGCTGGGCCATCCCTGGCTGCTTCGGGGCGCGAATCATGGGCGCCGGCTTCGGCGGCAGCATCCTGGCCCTCGTCGAGCGCGGTGCAGAGGCGGATTTCGAGGCCGCTATAGGAGCCCCAACGGTCGTGTGCGCAACGGCTGATGGGGCATTCGTCCAGTGAAGAATTGCCTCTCGCTGCCCCTCCGCCGGCCGCAGGGCCGGCTCGGAGACTTCTCGGCGGGGGCTGGTTTTTGAACGACTGCCTCTCGCTGCCTCTTCGCCAGGGGTCCGGCGGAATCCGCCGGCTGGAGGGGTTCGAGTCGCTCTGGATGCCGCTCGGCGAGGGCGAGTCGGTTGGCCTCCCGGCCGGCCGCGGCAACGGTTGGGAGCCCGCCGAGGTGCCCGGCCAGCGGCTTGCCATTGAGGGTCGGAGCTCGCTCTGGTACCGCTGCAAGTTCGCTCGCCCCGACCACTCGGGCCGTGTGATGCTGCGGGTCGGCGGCGCCTTCCTGGCCGCGAATGTCTGGCTCAACGGCCGCCTGCTCGGCTCCCACTACGGCTACTTCGCGCCCTTCGGGTTCGACATCACATCCTTCCTGGCGGCCGACAACCTGCTCGTTATCTGCTGCGAGTCGCCGATCGAGACCGACCTGACCCGCAAGAAGCACGTGATGGGCATCTTCAACGACGGCGACAGCCGGCCCTATCCGCCGAGTGCCTACTTCAGCCTCCCCGTGCCCTACCGCTGGGAGGTTCCCGTCGGGCTCTGGCGGGGCGTCGAGCTGGAGTACCTTGGACCCGTCGCCCTCGACTGGCTGCGGCTCCGGCCGCGGCTCGAGGCGGGTGACGTGGGCGTGCTCGAGGCGGAGGCGCGGCTGCGCAACCTGGACGGCCGCGACATGTCGGGTGAGATCGCCTTCGAGGTCATCCCCGAAGGTGGCCGGCCCCTCCGCCTGGTCCGCGAATACCGCATCCCAGGGGGCCTCGAGCTGACGGTCCCGTTTGGCGTCACAGTGCCCCAGCCGCGCCGCTGGACGCCCTGGCGCCTGGGCGAGGCGACGCTTCACCGGGCGATCGCCACAGTCACCGTCAGCGGCCGTGAATCGGTGCGGGTCAGCGAGGACTTCGGCTTCCGCGACGTCCAGGTCCGGCCGCGCGCGGAAGGTTGGGAGGTTCGAGTCAACGGCTCGCCCTTCTTCCTCCGGGGCGCCAACTACCAGCCCGAGCTGTGCCTCGACCGGCTGACCTCGGAGCGGTTGCAGGCCGACCTCGACCTGGCGCGGCAGACCAACCTCGACGCCCTCCGGGTCCACGGCCACGTTCTGCCGGAAGAGTTCTACCGGCTCGCCGACCGGGCGGGCATGCTCGTCTTCGCCGACTTCCCGCTCACCGGCGCTTACGCCTACCACGCCGCACCCGAGGAGGGCCGATTCTTCGAGGCATCGGTGCGCGAGCAGGTGCCAGAGCTCGTCGAGCTGCTCCGCAACCGGCCCTCCGTCGCGCTCTGGACCGCCCACGACGACCCGCCCTGGATCGCCGCCAACGCCTCCCTCGCCGACGTCCATTCGGTGCGCCAGAACTACTCGATCGACCAGGAGGCGCGCGCTCTCTTCGAGAAGCTCGACCCATCCCGGCCGGCATTGGCGGGATCCGGCGAGCTCGACAGCCAGGTCAGGGCCGGCTGGGGAGGGGGGAACTGGCAGGAGATCTCCGAGCTCGAGCCGCGCCTCGTCTCCGAGTACGGGGCCCAGGCGCTGCCCTCGGCCGGCTCGCCGGTCTGGGACGATCTCGGCCGCGCCTGGCCGGTCGCCGACGACGACCCCGCCTGGCTCTACGCCGGCTTCCAGCCCTTCGCCTGGACCGAGAGCGGCGTCGGTCTTCCCTCCGATCACGAGTCGCTGGCCGCCTACATCGAGGCCGGCCAGGCATACCAGGCATGGCTCCTTCGCTACGCGACCGACCAGTTCCGGATGCGCAAGTTCGAGCCCTGCTGGGGCGCCTTCGCGTACCAGCTGGTCGACCCCTTCCCGGCGATCGGGTTCGGCCTCGTCGACCATGCCCGCCATCCCAAGGCCGCCCTCGCCGCGCTCCGGCAGGCGATGGCTCCGACCCGGCTGATCATCGAGCCCCTCGGTTTCGACGCGGCGGCGGGCGCGCTTCGCTATGCGCCGGGCAAGGCGATCGAAGCCCGGCTCGTGGTCGTCAACGACGACTTCGACGCCAGCGGGCCGGCGCGGGTCCGCTGGAGCCTCCATCGCGAGCGTGCACCCGATCGTTCGGGCATGGCCTTCGTTCGCGACGCGCTCGTCCGCAAGTCCTTCTCCGGATCGATCGACTTCGAGCTGCCGGCCGCGGTCGAGCCCGCCGTTCAGGTGGCCAAGCTCAGCCTCCCGGCGGGCGGGGAAGGCGTCTACCGGCTCGCCGGCGAGCTGCTGGTGGGGTCCCGGATGGCCGATGCGACCGAGCTCGACCTCGAGGTCTCGGCCGCGCGCTCGCCCGAGCGCCGGCGCCGCCCGCTGCCGGCCTACCTGGTCGACCGCCTGGTCGACCCCAAGAGCCTGCGTTCAGACGCTCGAGGGCTGAGCGTGGAGCTCCTGAACCAGACCCGGCCTGCCGCCCTGACCGCGGTGCACGGCCTGGCCTTGGACGGCCACCCGGTCGACACCCATCACGTCCTGGCGGAGATCAGCGGCCGGACGCTGCCGCTCCCAAAGCGACTGGAGCTCCCGATGGGCCGGCGGGTTCGCCTGCTGGTCGACCTGGGCGCACCCCTTCACCCGGGCCGGCACACGCTGGAGCTCGACCTCACCATCGCGGGGGTTGCGAGCGGACGGCTTTTGATCGAAGGCATCGTCGCACCGGAGGAGCTCCGGCCGGCCGGCTCACCTCGCCCGTGACAGAGGGGGCCGTCTCGTCGGTCGCGGACGCGCAATCTTGACTCGAAAATGGCGGCTGCCATACTTTCTCACGCGGGACGAAAAGAATAGTCCTCGCTGGCGCGCGCACACCGACAGCAAACGGAGGCCCTCCCAGTAATGGATCCAACAGTTGTAGTAGTCGTCGTAGTCGTGCTCCTCCTTGTACTTGTCGTAGGGAGCATCTTCCTGCTGCGGCGGCTGGGACGAGCTCGAAAGAGCCCGGCGGCCGCAACGCCTCCTCCCGGTGCGCCCGTCTCCGCGGGTCCTCCGGCGGCGACCGCGGCCGCATCGGCAGGCGGCCCGGCCTCCCCGGCCTGGACGGCGCCGACGGTGCCGCCGGCGACTTCCCCAGTCGCTACGCCGGGTACATCGGTGCCCACCTGGGCTCCCCCTCCGACGGCCACGCCGCCGGCTCCGACCCCGCCACCTGCCGCCGCCGCTCCGCCGCCGTCGCCGAGCTGGGCGCCGCCCGCCACGCCCGCTCCGCCCGCCGCACCGGCGTCGTCGGCCACGCCCGCCTCTCCCTCCGCGCCG
>DAIRGV010000066.1:0-8644 GCA_036794405.1 Candidatus Dormiibacterota bacterium | reverse complement strand
CCTTTGGCCCGGCGGTCAAGTCGGGCGACGGTACGATCAGGCAAGACACTACCTAGTGGGGAGTCAAGACACTTCTGAGTGGGCTGTCAGTCGGTCGATTCCGCTAACTCCTACGATTTAGCGCATGACCATCAAAGTGGGGATCAACGGGTTCGGCCGGATCGGCCGCAACATTTACCGGGCGGCCACCGAGCTCAACCCCGAGATCGAGATCGTCGCCGTCAACGACCTCGGCGACGCTCACACCTTCGCCCACCTTCTGAAATACGACTCGGCGCTCGGCACCTTTGGCCCGGCGGTCAAGTCGGGCGACGGTACGATCAGGATCGGCGACCGCACGGTCAGGTTCCTCAGCGAGCGCGACCCGGCCGGCCTCAAGTGGAAAGAGCTGGGCGTCGACATCGTGGTCGAGTCGACCGGCCTCTTCACCGACGCGGAGGAGGCGCGGGTGCACATCGACTCGGGGGGCGCGAAGAAGGTGATCATCTCGGCTCCCGCGACCAACCAGGACTACACCTTCGTGATGGGCGTCAACCAGCAGGGCTACCAGCCCGGCTCGATGCACGTGGTCTCGAACGGGAGCTGCACGACCAACTGCCTGGTGCCGGTGGTCAAGGTTCTGAACGACACCTTCGGGATCGAGCGCGGGATGATGACGACCGTCCACGCCTACACCGCGGACCAGAAGCTGCAGGACCTGCCCCATAAGGACCTCCGCCGGGCGCGGGCGGCCGCTGACAACATCATTCCGACCTCGACCGGCGCCAACCGGGCCGTCTCGGAGGTGCTGCCCGAGCTCAAGGGGAAGTTCCAGGGCATGGCCTTTCGGGTGCCGCTGCTCGACGTTTCGGTCGTCGACCTGACCGTCCAGCTCGGGAAGTCGACCACCGCGGAGGCGATCAACTCGGCCTTCGACGAGGCCGCCGCCGGCGCGCTCCGAGGGATCCTCGCGGTCAGCCACGAGGAGCTCGTCTCGAGCGACTTCAAGAACGACCCCCACTCGTCGACCGTCGACGCCCCGCTCACCCTGATGCAGGGCGCTGACTGGGCGAAGGTCGTCTCCTGGTACGACAACGAGTGGGGCTTCAGCTGCCGGATGGTGGACCTCATCACCTTCATGGCCGAGCGGCTCTGAAAGCCTGCTTCGACTCGCTCCAGCTGCGCGGCAGGCGGGTGCTGGTCCGCGAGGACCTCAACGTGCCGATGGAGGCGGGGCGGATTTCCGACGACACCCGGATCCGCGCCGCCGGGCCCACCCTCGAGAAGCTGAAGCAGATGGGCGCCCGCATCATCGTGATGTCGCACCTCGGGCGGCCGGAGGGCAAACCGAACCCGGACCTCTCGCTCCGGCCGGTTGCCGAGGCGATGGGCATCCGCTTCGTCGACGACTGCCTCAAGCCCACCGGCGAGGTGGGTGAGGGGGAGGTTGTGCTGCTGGAGAACGTCCGCTTCCACCCCGGCGACGAGAAGGACGACCCGGAGTTCGCCCGCCGGCTGGCCGAGCAGGGAGAGCTCTACGTCAACGACGCCTTCGCCGCCTCTCACCGCTCCCACGCCTCGGTGGTCGGCGTCGCCCATTACCTGCCCGCCTACGCGGGCTACCTCATGCTGGCCGAGCTGGAGGCGCTCCACCGGGCCCTCGACGACCCGAGGCGGCCCCTGGTCGCGGTTGTCGGCGGGGCCAAGGTCTCGACCAAGGCGGGCGTTCTCGCACACCTCCTGCCCCAGGTCGAGACCCTGGCGGTGGTGGGCGCGATGGCCAACACCTTCCTCAAGGCCCGGGGGGCGCAGGTGGGGTCGAGCCTGGTCGAGGACTCAGCGCTCGACGCCGCCCGCCAGGTGGAGCGGGAGGGTGGCGCCAAGCTGGTCCTGCCGGTCGACTCGGTGATCGCCCGGAAGCCGGAGCCGGGGGCCCTGACGCGGATCGCCGGCGTCGACGGCATCGAGCCGGGGTGGATGATCCTCGACATCGGGCCGGCGACGGTCGAGCTCCTCACCGAACGGCTGCGAGGTGCGGGCACGGTCGTCTGGAACGGTCCGGCCGGTGTCGCCGAGATCCCCGAGTTCGCCGCCGGTACCCGCGGGCTGGGCGAGGCGATCGCCGGCAGCGGCGCCTACAGCCTGGTCGGCGGGGGTGACACCGCGGCGGCGGTTGAGAAGCTCGGGCTGACCGGCTTCTCGCACGTCTCGACCGGCGGCGGAGCGACACTCGAGGCGATGGAGGGCAAAGAGCTGCCCGGGGTCGCGGTTTTGAAGGAGGCAGACGGTGGATAACAGACCGGTGCTGGCGGCGAACTGGAAGATGAACCCGACCTCTGCCGGCGAGGCCGCCGAGCTCGTCAAGGGGATCGCCGACGCCGCCCGCGGGCAGGAGCGGGTGACGATCGCCGTCTTCCCGCCCTTCGTCTGGCTCCTCGGCATCCTCGAGCTGCTGGAGGGTACGGGCATCGAGCTGGGCGCCCAGGACTGCTACTGGGAACCGTCCGGGGCGTACACCGGCGAGGTCTCGGCCGCCATGCTCGGCGGCATCTGCCAATGGGTCATCGTCGGCCACTCCGAGCGGCGGGCGATGGGGGAGACCGACGAGCAGGTGGCCAGGAAGGCGGGCGCGGCGCTCGCCGCCCAGCTGACGACGATCATCTGCGTCGGCGAGAACCAGGAGCAGCAGGACTCGGGCCGTGCGAACGAGGTGGTGGCCGCCCAGGTCACCGCCGCCCTCGCCCAGTGCTCCGCCGACGACTCGGCCCGGCTGGTCCTGGCCTACGAGCCCGTCTGGGCGATCGGGACCGGCAGGAACGCGGACCCCGAGCACGCCTACAAGATGATGCGGCTGCTCCGCGACACGGCCTCCGGCATCATCGGCGCCGGCGCCGGGCTCCACCTCCGCGTCATCTACGGCGGCAGCGTCAACGCCGGCAACATCGACTCCTACGTCGAGCTGCCGCAATGCGACGGCTGCCTCGTCGGCGGTGCCAGCCTCAAGGCGGACGAGTTCTCGGCCATGATCCGGAGCGCCGCCGGCGTCTACGCGACGGCCGGCTCATGAGAAAGATCCTCTACGTCGTCCTCGACGGGCTCGGCGACCGGCCGAGCGCCGCGCTCGGCGGCAGGACCCCGCTCGAGGCGGCCGACACCCCCTTCCTCGACGAGCTGGCCCAGAAGGGCGAGACCGGCCTGATGGACACCATCGGGCCCGGCATCGCGCCCGAGTCGGACGCGGCCGTGATGAGCATCCTCGGCTACGACGTGGAGGAGTTCTACACCGGCCGGGGGCCGCTCGAGTCACATGGCGCCGGGATGGCGGTTCCCGAGGGCTGCTTGGCCTGGCGCTGCAACTTCGGCACCGTCGACGGGGACTGGCGGATCATCGACCGGCGCGTCGGCCGCAACCTGACCGACCCCGAGGCGCGGGAGCTGGCGACCGCCGTCCAGGAGGGGGTGAGCCTCGACGCCGCCAGCTTCGAGTTCCGGCACACCATCGGCCACCGCGCCTGTCTCGTGATCCAGTCGATGGAGCACCAGCTGAGCGGGGACGTCGACAACTGCGACCCCGCCTACCGGCGTCATGGCGCCTTCTCGGTCGCCCTCGAGGACCCGGGAACGCACGTCCAGGAGGCCAAGCCCCTCCGCGACACGATCTCGGCGCGGGCCGGCGCCGAGCTGACCAACCATTTCATGCGCCGCTCTTTCGAGGTGCTCGACCAACACCCGGTCAACCGGCGGCGGCAGGAGGAGGGCAAGATGCCGGGCAACTTCATCCTCTGCCGGGACGCCGGCGACCGGCTGCCCCGGCTCCCGTCCTTCCAGCTTCGCTACGGCATCCGCTTCGGGTCGCTGGTCGAGATGCCGGTCGAGGTCGGGCTGGCGCAGCTGACCGGGATGGGCACGGTCCCGGTGCTGTCGACGGCCGACGAGCCCGAACGGGGCCTGCGCGACTGGTCCGAGAAGACGCTGGCGGCTCTGGAGGAGTACGACGGCCTCTACGTCCACCTCAAGGGCCCGGACCTCTTCGGCCACGACGGCGACCCTAGGGGCAAGGCGGCCTGCATCGAGGCGATCGACCGCGTCTACTTCGGTCCGATCGTGAAGGCGCTCCGGCTCCCCGACTACGTGATCGCCGTCACCGCCGATCACTCCACGCCCTGCGACATCAAGGCTCACTCCGCCGACCCGGTCCCCCTCCTGATCTCGAGCGGCGGGCTGGAACCGGAGGGAGCGCTGCAGTTCGGCGAGTCCGAGGCTGCCCGGGGGAGGCTCGGGAAGCTCCGGGGACCGGAGCTGGTTCCAAGACTGGTAGAGATCGCAGGAAGCTGAAACCGAGGAGGTATTCGCAAATGGCCTTTCAACTGCCGCCGCTCCCCTACGACTTCGGTGCGCTGGAGCCGCACATCGACGCGCAGACGATGGAGATCCATCACGACAAGCACCACCAGGCCTACGTCAACAACCTGAACGGGGCGATCGAGAAGCACCCGGAGCTGGGCAGCAAGAGCATCGAGGAACTGCTCAAGGACCTCAACGCGGTCCCCGAGGACATCCGGACCGTGGTCCGCAACAACGGCGGCGGCCACTACAACCACTCGCTCTTCTGGGAGATCATGGGCCCCAACGGCGGCGGCGAGCCCACCGGTGCCGTCGGCGACGCCATCAAGTCCGCATTCGGCGACTACGCCACCTTCAAGGAGACCCTGACCAAGTCCGCCGTCGGGCAGTTCGGCTCCGGCTGGGGCTGGCTCGTCAAGGACGGCTCGGGCAAGCTCTCCATCGTTGGGCGCCCGAACCAGGACAGCCCCCTGACGGAGGGGATGACACCGGTCCTCGGCGTCGACGTCTGGGAGCATGCCTACTACCTCAAGTACCAGAACAAGCGGCCGGACTACGTCGGCGCCTGGTTCAACACGATCAACTGGGACGCCGTCAACAAGCGGTTCGGCGGCTAGGCGCAAGGCTCCGGGGTCCCGCCGCCGGCGGGACCCCGCCCTGTAGAATCGGCCGGTTCCATGGCCCAGATCCGCCCCTACCTCGTCATCGCCGAGCTCGTCATCTCAGGCCTGCTGATGGCCGGGGTGCTGCTCCAAACCCCCAAGGCGACCGGCCTCGGAGGGACCATCGGCGGCGGCGGCGGCGACTTCGGCGGGGGCTACCGAACCCGCCGCGGAATCGAGCGACAGCTCTACTGGACGACCTGGGTGCTGGTCTTCGGCTTCCTCGCGGTCTCACTGGCGAACATCCTGGTCGCGACCCACTCGAAGTAGTGCGCCGGCGCCGGCCATGCCCCTGGCCGCTCCTGCTGGCGCTGCTGCTGGCGGCCTGCCAGGTCGGCGGCGTCTCCACCGGTCCCGCCCCTCCCGCGTCCTCGGCGCGGTCGGCCGGGGCGGCCGCGGGCGGCACCTACACCGAGGCGGTGGCGGGCATCGCCGGCTACCTGAACCCGCTTTTCGCGGACGAGGACAACGCCCGCGACATCAACGGCCTCGTCTACCAGGGCCTGACCCAGGTCGGCGCCGACCAGCAGCTGCGGCCGCTCCTGGCGCGCGACATCCGGCTCTCGCCCGACAACCTGACCTATTCCGTCCAGCTCCGCACCGACGTGCGGTGGGCCGATGGCCGTCCCTTCACCGCGGACGACGTGCGGTTCACCTTCGGCGTCCTCCAGGATCCCGGGTACAACCTCCCCGAGGCGGCCACCTGGAAGGGCGTGACGGTGAAAAAGGTGGCCGATGACAAGGTCGACTTCACCCTCAAGGCGCCCAGCGCCGGGTTCCTCAACTCGCTGCGGATCGGGATCATCCCCGAACACCGCTTCTCGGGCGACGTGGCGTCCATTCCGAGCAGCCCCTCGAGTGGTGCCCGGGCGATCGGGACCGGGCCCTTCATGGTCGAGTCGATCTCGGTCGACCGCTCGGTCGTGACGCTGCGCCGGAACCCCTACGCGACGCCGGCGCCCCATCTCGATCGGGTCGTCTTCAAGGGCTACTCGAGCCTCCAGGACGCGGTGGCCGCCGTGGCGGGGGGCGTCGCCGACGGCGTCGGCGGCCTCCTCTCGCCGGCCGAGGCGCGGCTGCTCGCGCGGCCCGAGGTGGCCGTCCACGACCTCCGCAGCTTCAGCTTCACCTCGGTCTTCCTCGACCTGACCCCCGACCGGCCCTACTTCGCCAACCCCGCCGTCCGCCGGGCGCTGAGCCTGGCGGTCGACCGCCAGGCCCTGGTCCGCGACGTGCTCAGCGGCCGCGGCGACCCCCAGCCAACCTCGCTGCCGCCGAGCGAGTGGGCCTACTCCGCAGCCGCTGCCGCGCGCGTGCCCTACGATCCCGCCGCGGCGGCGAAGGCGCTCGACGAAGCGGGCTGGACGATGCCGCCGCAGGGCCTCTACCGAAGCCGGGGGGGCGTCGACTTCGTCGTCGAGCTGGTCGCTGCCGACGCCTACCCCTACCGCGACGTGGCTCGCCTCCTCCAGCGCCAGCTGGCCGCGATCGGCGTCGGCGTCCGGCTCATCATCGTGCCCGCCGAACAGCTGGTCACCAAGTACCTCGGCGCCCGCTCCTACCAGATGGCGCTGGCCAACCTCGACAACGGGCCGGACCCCGACCAGTTCAGCTTCTGGCACTCGAGCGAGAGCGGGTACCCGCTCAACTTCTCCTCGCTTCCCCGCCAGGGCCTGATCGACAAGGACCTCGAGGACGGCCGCGCGGCAGCGGCCATGGCGGACCGGGTCGCCGCCTACGCCGACCTGCAGGACCTGCTCGTGGACGCGACCCCCGCGCTCTTCCTCTACGAGCCGCACTACGAGTACGCGGTCAACCGCCGGGTCGGCGGTGTCCACACCAACCCGGCGATCGACGCCGTTGACCGCTTCGAGTACGTGACCGACTGGTATGTCGCGGGGTGACGCGATTGGAGCCAACAAACCGGTCGGCTTGAATTTGTGGCCTGCCCACATATGCAGGGCTGGCAAAAGGTTCTAGGTTTCTCCGCCTGGGGCGGAAGGCGGGCTGCGTCCACAAACACTTTTCGAGGTGAGGGCTGTGACCGCTGAGGAACTGATTCGCCGGCAACTTAAAACGGTGACCCGGGGGACCCTCCGCCGGCTCGTGGAGGGCCTCTTCCTGGCCGTCGACTCGGTCGTCGCGGGCCAGGCGCCGGAGCCGCTGCTCGAGCCCGAGCCCGAAGCGGGCTAGCCCCGAGCGGGCTCGGGGCCGTTCAGAAGCCGCGGACCCGCTCGGGGGTGATCCGCAGCGCGACGGAGTAGGTCGCCGCGTACTCCTCTCGGGTGCCGCCCAGCTCGTGCTCGATCGCCTCGCCGTACTTTTCCAGGTAGGGACGGCACTCGGTGACCGGCGGCTCCTCGGTGGCGAACCGCGCCGTGCCGGTGATCACCGCGACGTCCCCCTCGCCGCGGACGCTGTCGAAGTTGAGCGCCACCCGCGGGTTCAGGCGCAGATTGCGCAGGCGGACCGCCTTCAGGTGGCTGTAGACGAGCAACGTCTTCCCGTCCCAGGTGAACCAGACCGGATTCGGCTGCGGAGTGCCGTCCGGGCCGACCGTCGTCAGCCAGATCGCCTTCTCCGTGCGCAGCCTTTCTTCCACCCGCTTGCCGAGTGGAGTTGTGATGTCGATCGGGCCCTTGCTCACGAGAGAGTTATTCTCGCTCTCAAACCATGGAGCTTGGACTGAAGGGCCGCCGGGCGCTGGTCACCGCCGCCAGCCGGGGGCTGGGCCGTGCCTGCGCCGAGGCGCTCGCGCGGGAGGGAGCGGCCGTCTTCCTCGCGGCCCGCGACGAGGCGGCGCTGGCCGAGCTGAACGGGCGGATCGGCGGCGCCGGCTTCCGGGCCACGGACGTCTCGGTCAAAGAGCAGGTGGAAAGCCTGGTCGCCGCCGCCGCGGCGGCGCTGGGCGGGCTCGACATCCTCGTCGTCAACGCCGGGGGCGCCCCCCCGGGGACCATCGACCAGGTCGACGACGAGACCTGGGAGAAGGCTTTCCACCTGACCACGATGAGCGCGGTCTGGCTCTGGCGGAACGCGATCCCGCACCTCAAGCGCTCGGGCCAGGGCCGGATCGTCAACATCACCTCGGCCTTCGTCAAAGAGCCGAGCAACCTGCTGCTGCTCTCCAACGCCTTCCGGCCCGGGGTGACGGCGATGGCGAAGATGCTTTCGGCGGAGCTCGCGCCGGTCGGGGTGACGGTGAACTGCATCGGTCCCAACGCGATCCTGACCGACCGGACCCGCTCGATCGCCCGGGCCAGTGCGGAGCGCGCCGGGATCAGCCTCGAGGAGCAGCTGGAGCAGAACGCCAGGGCGCTCCCGATGGCCCGCTACGGCGATGCGACGGAGCTGGGAGACCTCTGCGCCTTTCTCTGCTCGGCCCAGGCCGGCTACCTGACGGGGCAGACGATCGTCATCGACGGCGGCACCGGCAAGAGCATTTTCTGAAGGAGGCGCAGTGACCATCAAGTTCGCCCAGCGGATGCAGAACCTCGGGACCGAGGGCGCCTTCGAGGTGCTGGCGAGGGCCCGCGCGCTGGAGGCGGAGGGTAAGAGCGTCATTCACCTCGAGATCGGCGAGCCCGACTTCCCGACGCCGGACAACATCGTCGAGGCGGCCTACGGCGCGATGCACGCCGACTACACCCACTACACGC
>DAIRGV010000014.1:0-40754 GCA_036794405.1 Candidatus Dormiibacterota bacterium | reverse complement strand
GCCCCCGTCAGGCGGAGGAAGATGTCCTCCAGGTCCTGGTGGCGTTCGGCGATCGAATCGGGCCAGTGGCCGGCGCCGACGAGGAATCGCGTCAGGTCCCGGCCGCGGCCGGTCGGTGAGGCGCAGACGATCGCGTCCTCCTCCAGCCGTGCGGTTTGGCCCCAATCCTGGCGCCGGATCAGCTCCAACACCTCGGGCGCGCCGTCGACGCTGATCCGGAACTCGCCGTGGGAGGCCAGCAGCTCCTCCACGGTGGCCACCTTGACGAGCTCGCCAAGGTTGATGATCGCCACCCGGCTGCAGATCTGCTGGACCTCGGAGAGCACGTGGCTGGAGATGAAGATCGTCTTGCCCTGCCCGGCGAGTCCGCGGAGAAGATCGCGCATCTCGACCACCCCCGCCGGGTCGAGCCCGTTGGCGGGCTCGTCCAGGATCAGCAGGTCGGGGTCGTTGAGGAGGGCGATGGCAAGGCCCAGACGCTGCTTCATCCCGAGCGAGTAGGACTTCACCCGGTCCCGTTGCCGGCCGGCCAGCCCGACGGTGTCGAGAACGGCGTCGATCCGCCCGGCGGGCACGCCGCCGAGCACGTCGCCGACCGCCCTCAGGTTGTCGCGGCCGGAAAGGTAGGGATAGAGCGCGGGCGACTCGACCAGCGCGCCGACCCGGGGGAGCACCCGCGCGCGGTGCCGGGCCACGTCCTGGCCGAGCACCTCGACCGAGCCAGCCGTCGGGCGGATCAGGCCGAGCGCCATCCGGATCGTCGTCGTCTTGCCGGCGCCATTGGGGCCGAGGAAGCCGAAGATCTCGCCCCGCCCGACCGAGAGATCGAGCGACTTGACGGCCAGCCGCCGGCCGTAGGACTTGGCGAGTCCGCGGGTCTCGAGCACGGCTTCCATGTCGAGAGCTAGAGCCCCGCCGTCGCTTCCTTTGTGACACCCGGTGCGCGATCCCGGTACCAGTCGTCGCCACGCTCGAGGAAGGCCAGGAGCATCCCCTGCCGAATGCCCTCGAGGCTCACGTGGAGACGGTCCAGCCCGGCCCAGTCAAGAAGCAGCAGGAGAACTTCGACCCCTCCTCGCATCGCCTGCACCCGACCGGGGCGGAGGATGTAGAGCAGCTCCAGGTCCGCCGCCGGGGCCTGGTCGAGCTGACTCGCGGCCCGGATCAGGGCAGCCCTCGTGAGGACGGCGGGCGGCCGCTCCGGCGAAACCACCCGCGGCAGGTTGGACGCCGTGCCGCCGGTCGCGACGAGCCGGGTCGGCTCACACTCGGGCGCGTCCTGCAGGAGAGTCACCGCCTCCTTCCGGAGCGCCTCCCGCTCCCCTTCGCGGGGCGGGTCGGAGAGGTGCTTTCCGGCCAGAACCCCGGAGCCGATCGGCAGCGAGCGCCAGGCGTCGATCTGGTGGCCGCGGGCGACGACCAGCTCGGTGCTACCCCCGCCGAGATCCGCCAGAAGCCATTGCCGCCGCACGGCGTGGCCGGCGGCCGCGCCGGCGAAGCTCAGCTCGGCTTCGCGCTGCGGAGAGATCAGCCACACGGGAACGCCGATCGCGTCGGAGCAGCGATCGAGGAACTCCTCTCCATCAGCGGCGCGCCGGACCGCGGCGGTCGCCCCCGCCACCAGCAGCTCGGGGCCGAGGGCGCGGGCCTGGTCGACGACCGAGCGGAGGGCGGCCAGCGCGGCGTCGGTCTTTTCGCCGATCAACCCGGTGCGAGCGACCTCCGCGCCCAGGGACGGCATCTCGACGAAGTGCGACACCTCCACCAGCCGGCCGTTGTCGACGTCGGCGACGAGCGCGTGGACCGTGTTGCTGCCGACGTCGACCGCCGCCAACCTCATCCGCCGAAGGATAGGGCGGGTACCATCGCGAAGGGGAAATGGCAAGGCTCAAGGCAGGCGCCGAATCCGGACGCGACCGGCGCTCGCGCCGCTACCTCAATCGCGAGCTGTCGCGCCTCGACTTCAACGAGCGCGTGCTCTCCATGGCGGAGGACCCCAGCCTGCCGCTGCTCGACCGCGTCCATTTCCTCTCGATCTTCAGCAAGAGCCTGGACGAGTTCTTCCAGATCCGCGTGGCGGGCCTGCAGGAGCAGGTGAACGCCGCCGTGCGCTCGTCGGCGATCGACGGCGCCTCACCGGCCGACCAGCTCCGCGCCATCCGCGACCGGGTGGAAGCCCTGACCGACCGCCAGGTCCACCTCTTCAACGACGAGTTGGAGCCCGCGCTGGAAGCAGAGGGGATCCGGATCCGCGAGGCTGCGTCGCTGAGCAAGGCCGAGCGCAAGCACGTCGTAGCGCAGTTCAACCAGCACATCTTCCCGGTGCTGACGCCGCTTGCGGTCGACCCCGCGCACCCGTTTCCCTACATCTCCCACCTGTCCCTCAACCTGGCGGTGATTGTCCGCGACCCGCTCCGCCGGGTGGAGCGCTTCGCGCGGCTCAAGGTGCCGCCGCTGCTGCCCCGGTTCAGCGAGCTTCCCGACGGGGGCGGCTTCCTACCTCTCGAGCAGCTGATCGCGCTCAACGTGCAGAGCCTCTTCCCAGGCATGGAGATCGTCGACCACCACGCTTTCCGGATCACCCGCGACGCCGACCTGGACCTCGTCGAGAGCGAGGCCGAGGACCTCCTGTCGGCGATTCAGACCGAGCTTCGCCGGCGCCGGCGCCAGGGACGCGCGGCCCGTCTCGAGGTCGACCCCGACCTTCCCACCCGGTACCTGGACCTCATGGTCCGGGAGCTGGAGCTGGACTGGGAGGACGTCTATCGGGTGCCCGGCCTCCTCGACCTGGGCGCGCTCGACTCCCTCTACGACCTCGATCGCCCCGACCTCAAGTCGCCGGCCTGGATCCCGACTACGCAGCCGCGCCTCCAGGGGACCGCCGCCGAGGCAAACGACATCTTCGCCGTCATCCGGTCCGGCGATGTCCTCGTCCAGCATCCGTACGACTCCTTCACGACCTCGGTCGAGGCGTTCATCGACCAGGCCTCGACCGATCCCGCGGTCCTTGCGATCAAGCAGACGCTGTACCGCACGTCCGGCCCCGCGAGCCCGATCGCTCGCGCTTTGATCAAGGCCGCCGAGCTGGGCAAGCAGGTCGTCGCCCTCGTCGAGCTGAAGGCTCGCGGAGACGAGCAGGCCAACATCGAGTGGGCCCAGGCGCTGGAGGAGGCGGGGGTTCACGTCGTCTATGGGCTGGTCGGCCTCAAGACCCACGCCAAGGTCACCCTCGTCGTGAGGATGGAGCGGCGCGGTATCCGCTACTACGTGCACATCGGGACCGGCAACTACAACCCCGCCACCGCCCACGTCTACGAGGACCTGGGGCTGTTCTCGGCTGACCCGGACCTCGGCCACGACCTCAGTGAGCTCTTCAACCTGCTGACCGGTTACAGCCGGCAGCGCAAGTACCGCCGGTTGCTGGTCGCGCCGACCACGCTGCGCGGCGGCATCCTCGACCTGATCGAGAGAGAGGGCAAGGCGGCCAAAGGCCGGATCGTGATCAAGGTCAACAACCTGGTCGACCCGGAGATCATCGAAGCGCTCTACGCCGCGAGCAAGGGCGGGGCCGAGATCGACCTCATCGTGCGCTCGATCTGCTGCCTCCGGCCCGGCGTGCGGGGCCTCTCCGAGAACATCCGCGTCCGCTCGGTTGTGGGCCGCTTCCTCGAGCACTCGCGGCTCTTCCGCTTCGGCAACGAGAAGCGTGGTGTGGATTTCTTTCTCGGCTCGGCGGACATGATGGACCGCAACCTCGACCGCCGGGTAGAGGCGGTGGTGCCGGTCGCTGACGCCGAGCTCTGTCTGCGCCTGGACGAGATGCTCGCCATCACGCTCTCCGACGACGTGCTCGCCTGGGAGCTGGCGTCGGACGGCTGCTGGACCAAGGTGCCGTCCCGGAAGGGCATCGACTCGCAGACCGTCCTCCAGCAGCTGGCGATAGAACGAGCCTCAGGCAACCATGGCTGAGGAGGCTGCTCCCGAGGAGCCGCGGCAGCCCGCCGAAAGCTCGGACGCAGGGCGGCTCGTCAGCCATGCGATCGGCCTTTCGGTGGCATCGATGAGGGAGCACCAGGAGGGTCTCCGAGCGGGCGAGGACCCCGACCACGTCCGCAAGACCCGCGTCGCCCTGCGCCGGCTGCGGAGCAACCTGCGCACGTTCGGCGAGTTCCTCGATCGGGAGCGGACCGAGCCACTGGTCGCCGAGCTCGGCGCGCTCGCGGCCGAGCTCGGCGGCGTCCGCGACCGCGAGGTTCTGGCAGGTCGCATCCGGGCCGGTGCCAAGCTCCTGCCGGAGGCCGACCAGCAGCCGGTCGGCGAGCTGACGCGGGTGCTCGACGAGGAGATCCGGACCGCGCGCCTGAGCGCGGTCGCTTACCTCGACTCGGAGCGCTTCACCAGGCTCTTCTCCGACCTGGAGGCCCTCGCCGGCGACCCGCCGCTGACGGAGGCGGCCGGGAAGCCGGCAGCGGAGGTCGCCGGCCCCCTTGCGGCGGGGCCCTGGGAGAAGCTCCGCAAAGGGGTTCGCGCGCTGCCGCGCGACCCCCCCGACGCGCAGCTGCACCGGATCCGGATCCTCGCCAAGCGGGCTCGTTACGCCGCCCAGGCGGTCGAGCCGGCCGTGGGCGAGCCGGCCCATGCCTACGCCGCCGCCGCCGCCGAGCTGCAGACCATCCTCGGCGAGCACCAGGACGCGGTGACCACCGAGGCCTGGCTGGCGGCCGCGTCCCGGGACCACACGGCCTTCATCGCGGGCCGGCTGGCAGGCCTCGAGCGAGCCAAGGCGATCGAGATGCGCGGCCGCTGGCGGGAGGCGTGGAAGACCCTCTCGGCCCCTGGGCTCCGGGCCTGGATGGAGCCCACCTAGACTCTCTCCGATGGCAAAGACCCGCACTGTCAAAGACTCGATGGGGGAGATGGAAGTCCCCACTGATGCCCTCTACGGCGCCTCCACGATGCGCGCCGTCCAGAACTTCCCCATCTCCGGCATGCCCTTCCCACGCCGATTCATCCGCGCGCTGGGGCTGATCAAGAAGGCCGCCGCCGAGGTCAACGGCGAGCTCGGCCTGGTGCCGGCCGGGATGGTGAAGGCGATCGTCCAGGCCGCGGGCGAGGTCGCCGACGGCAGGTGGGATGCGGAGTTCCCGATCGACGTCTACCAGACCGGCTCGGGGACCTCGACCAACACCAACGCCAACGAGGTGATCGCTACCCGCGCCAACCAGCTCCTGGACGGAGGCGATGGCGGGCTGAAGGTCCACCCCAACGACCACGTGAACCGCTGCCAGTCCTCCAACGACGTCATCCCGACCGCCATCCACCTCGCCTGCGCGATGGCGATCGAGGAGGACCTGCAGCCGTCGCTGGTGCAGCTCCGCAAGTCGCTGGCAGCCAAGGCGCGGCAGTTCATGCCGATCATCAAGACCGGGCGCACCCATATCCAGGACGCGACCCCGGTGCGACTCGGCCAGGAGTTCGCCGGCTACGCCGGACAGATCGAGGAAAGCCTTCGGCGCGCCGCGCAGGCGCTGGCCGACCTCCGCGAGGTCGCGCTCGGAGGCACCGCGGTCGGCACCGGGATCAACGCCCACCCCAAGTTCGCCGGCCTCGTCTGCAAGCGGCTCGAGGCGTGGACCGGCATCAAGGTCCGCGAGACCTCGAACCATTTCCACGCCCAGGCGACGCTGGACGCGCTGGTCTCCGCCCACGGACGGCTAAAGACCATCGCCGTCAGCCTCTGGAAGATCGGCGGCGACATCCGTTTCATGGGCAGCGGGCCCCGCGCCGGGATCGGCGAGCTGAACCTGCCCGAGGTCCAACCGGGCAGCAGCATCATGCCCGGCAAGGTCAACCCGGTGATCATCGAGTCGCTGACGATGGTCTGCGCCCGCGTCATCGGGAATGACGCGACGGTCACCCTCTGCGGTCAATCGGGCAGCTTTTTCGAGCTCAACGTGATGATGCCCCTGGCCGGGGTCTCGACCCTGGAGTCGATCTCCCTGCTGGCCCACACCGCGGTCAACTTCGCCACCCGCTGCGTGGACGGCATCGAGGCGACGGCGAAGGGTCCCGAGACGGTCGAGAAGGGGCTCATGCTGGCGACCGCGCTGGCTCCCGTTCTCGGGTATGACGAGGCGGCCAAGATCGCCAAGGAAGCCGGGCGCACCGGCCGCACGATCCGCGAGCTGGCCCGCGAAAGAGGCGTCGACGAGAAGACGCTGACGAGGGTCCTGAACCCGGCCCGGATGGTCAAGCCCGGGCTGGAGGGTGGCGCCGCCGGGGGTTAGGCGACACCCCGTTTCGCTGCGCGTCAGTCGAGCGGCTTCCAGTCCTGGTTGGTGAGCGAGGTGAGGACGTGGTCCCGCCAGGCTCCGTTGACGTAGAGGTAGTCCCGCGCATACCCCTCGACCGTGAAGCCGAGACGGCGGAGGACCGCGTTGCTGCGGACGTTGTGGGGCATGAAGTTGGCCATCACCCGGTGGATGTTCAGCTGCTTGAAGACGTACTCGTTCGCGGCCTGCAGCGCCTCGTACATGTACCCCTGGCCCTGCGCCTTGTGGGCGAGCGCATAGCCGAGCATGCACATGTCGGCGGGGCCGCGCACGATCGAGGTGTAGGAGATCTGGCCGATCACCTCCGAGGGGTCCTCGTGCGGGAACAGGAAGAGCATCACGGCAGCGCCCGCATCGAAGGCTCGGCGATGGCGGCCGACCTGGACCCGCCAGAACTCGTGGGTGTGGAAGTCAGGAGGCCGGGGCGGCTCCCAGGGCCCCATGTGCTCGCGGTTCTCGTCGAAAAAACGGAGCAGGGCCGGCACGTCGGTCTCCGCGGCGCAGCGGACGAGCAGCCGTTCGGTCCGGATCACGGGAGTCAAAGCGGCAGCTCCATCAGGGTGACGTCCTCGCCCCAGTAGTGGGCTCGAAGGTGCGCCGACTCCCGGAAGCCGAGCGAGCGGTAGAGGTTGACGACCTCCTCCAGCTTGGGGGTCGCCTGGACCCAGACCTTGGTGACGCCGGCGCGGCGCGCGCGGGCGATCGCATGCTCGGCGAGCACGCGGCCGACGCCCTGGCTGTTCCGGTCGGGGTCGACGGCCATCCGGTCGACCAGGCACGTGCCCGTCGGGAAGCTGCAGCGGACGACCCCCACCAACTGGCCGTCAAGGGTCGCGGTGAAGACCTCAAACCCGCCATTGAGCCAGGCGGCGACCTCTTCGGCGCCCGGTGTCTGGTCGCTGATCAGCCGCTCGTCCAGCCGGCCTCGGTGGGGCTCCCAGGCGCGCGAATAGAGCCCGGCGATCGCCGCCGCCTCGTGCGCGACCGCGAGCACGATCCGCGGCCGGGACCGGAAGAGGCGCATCGCGCTAGAGTAGCCGCGGCCATCGAACGGCTTGCGCGGGCTTGGTCGGCTAGAGTAGCCGCGCCCATGGAACTGCTTCAGAAGGCACGATCGCTCTACCGCGCGGGTGAGATGTACGACGCGCTCGAGGTCGCGCAGGCCGCCTGCGAGCGGCAGCCGAAGGATGCCGAGGCCTGGTGGCTGCTCGGCTGCATCAGCCGCTATACGGCGATGCCGGCCGCCAGCGACGACGCTTTCCGCCGGGCCGGCGGGCTCTCGCGTAAGCGCCCGGTTCCGGTAAGGGTGGACCCGGCCCGGTTCCGCACGGTGGTCGATCGAGCCGTCGCCGAGCTCTCCAGCGACGCTCGCCGGAGGCTGGAGAGGACGAGCATCCGGATCGAACAGCTGCTGCCCCTTGAAGCCGTCCGCTCGGGCGCTTCGCCCGACCTCGCATCGTCGCGCGAGCGGCAGCCGGGGGACGTGCTGACCCTCTTCCAGGTCAACCTCGAGAACCGCTGCGGCAGTGAAGCCGAGCTGGCCCGGCTGGTCGGCCGGACCCTCGCGCGCGCCTGATCGCCGGGTTCCGGCAGGCGCTCTGACGGTCGTCTCGAAACACCCACACCCCTCATCATTGAGAGCGATGGACGTTTACCGGACCCCCGACGCGCGCTTCCTCGACCTCCCCGGGTACCCCTTCAAACCGCATTACGCCGAGGCGGGCGGCATGCGCATGCATTACCTCGACGAGGGCCAGGGCGACCCGATCCTGCTCCTCCACGGCGAGCCCGACTGGTCCTATCTCTACCGGAAGATGATCCCGATCCTGGCCACCGCCTTCCGGGTCATCGCGCCCGACTACCTGGGCTTCGGTCGCTCCGACAAGCCGACCGACCTCGGCTGGTACAGCTATGACCGGCACACCGAGTCGATCAAAGGGCTGGTGGAGCAGCTCGACCTTCACGGGGTCACCGTGGTGGTCCAGGACTGGGGCGGCCCGATCGGCCTCCGGGTTGCGACCGAGATGAGCGAGCGCTTCGCGCGCCTCGTGATCCTCAACACGGGCCTCTTCTCGCCGGGCCCCGGCTGGCCGAGCGAGGGCTTCATGAGCTGGCGGAACTTCGCCGAGCGCGTCGGGCTCGACCTGCCGGTGGGCAAAGTGATGCAGTCGAGCTGCGCCATCGAGCTCGACGCCGAGACCCTGGCCGCGTATGAGGCACCCTGGCCGACCCGCGAGTCCAAGGCGGGCGTTGCCGCCTTCCCACTCCTGGTCCCGATCCGCCCCGGCGACCCCGGCGCGGAGGAGATGGACCGGGTCCGGGAGGCCCTCAAGGCCTGGGACGTGCCCGCGCTGGTCATGTTCAGCGACGGCGACCCGGTCTTCAAGCCCGAGGTCGGGCAGCGCTTCGCCGAGATGCTGCCGGGTTCGCACGACGTGATGGACCTGATCCGGGGCGCCTCCCACATGCTCCAGGAGGACAAGGGCGAGGAGATCGCCAACCGGATCCTGGACTGGGTCGGCGCCTCGCCCGCCGGCTAGGCGGGATGGCCCAGGTGCCGTTGGACAGCTCGCGACGAGCTCAACAGGTCGCGCTCGGGTCGCTCCTCGTCGGAGCCGCGATCTGCCTCGGGAAGCTGGTCGTCGGCTTGCTGACCGGCAGCCTCGGGATCCTCAGCGAGGCGGCCCACTCCGGGCTCGACGTGGTGGCATCCGCGTTCGCCCTGCTCGCCGTGCGCACCGCGCGTCGGCCAGCCGACGCGGAGCATCCCTACGGCCACGGGCGAGTCGAGAACCTGGCCGCCTACTCCGAGGGCATCCTCCTCGTGCTGACCGCGGGGGGAATCGGGGTGGAGGCGGCCCGTCGCCTCTTCGGCCATCCCGCCCGGGTCGACGCGGCCGACTACGCGATGGCGCTGTTGGTCGTTGCGATCGTGGTCGAAGCGGGGCGTGCGGTAGTCCTTCGCTGGGCGGGCCGGGCCGCCGGCAGTGACGCCCTCAAGGCCGACGCGCAAAACCGGGTCGCCGACGTGCTGGCATCGTTCGGGGTCCTCGCCGGCCTGGTCGGGGTGCGCCTCGGCTTCTGGTGGGCCGATTCCGTCGCCGCTTTGGTGGTAGCCCTCCTGGTCGGCATCGCGGCCGTCCAGATCCTCCGCCACGCCGGCGACGAGCTGATGGATCGGGCCCCCGCCGGGGCCGAGGCGGACCTGCGGCGGGCGATCGGCGACGTCACCGGGATCCGCGAGATCCGGGCGGTGAGGGTTCGGCGGTCCGGCGGGCGGCTGCTCGCCGACGCCCGCGTCTCGACCCGCCGGACGCTCTCCGTCGAAGGCGCTCAGGCCCTGACCGAGCAGGTCCAGGCGGGGGTCGCTCGGGTCCTGCCCGATGTCGACCTGGTGCTGGCGGTGGAAGGCCAGTTGGAGCAGGCCAACCTGGTCGAACGCATCCACGCCGTTGCCGGCCGGCTGGGCGCGTTTCGTGACATCCACAACGTGACCGTGGAGCAGGAGGGCGACGGCTCGCTTCACCTCACCCTGCACGCCAAACTGCCCAGCCAGATGCCGCTGGAGGCGGCCGAGGAGCTCTCCTCCGAGCTGGAGGTCGAGCTCCGCCAGGAGCTGCCTGAAGCGAGACGGGTCGACATCCACCTGGAGCCTCTGGAGCCGGCCGTCGTCAGCGGCCACGACGTGACCGCCAGCCGGACCGAGCTCGCCGAACGGGTCCGCCGATTGGTGGCCGAGCAGCCGGACGTCGTCCGCTGCCGCGACGTGGAGCTGAGCTCACGCCATGGCCGGATCACCGCCCATGTGGTGGTCGAGATGGCGCCCTCCGTCTCGCTCGAGCGGGCACACCTGGTCGAGGATGAGTTGGAACGGAGGATCCTCCTCGACGAGCCGGAGTTGCAGGAGGTCGTGACCCGGGCCACCGCGCGGGGCTAGCCGCGGTCGAAGGCCAGCCTCACCCCCAGGCCGATCAGAACCGTTCCCGTAACTCGTTCCATCCATTGCCTGACGCGGGGGGTGAGGATGAATTCGCGGAGTACGGCGACCGACAAACCATAGACATTCATCCAGGTCCAGCCGATCGCCGCGAAGGTGGCACCGAGGAGCAAGAGCTGCGGCTGGACAGGTCGGTGCGGGTCGATGAACTGGGGCAGCAACGTGACGAAGAGGACGCCCAGCTTGGGGTTGGTTCCCGCGCTGATCAGGCCCTGGCGAAAGATCGATCCCGAGGGAGCCGCCCGGACCCCGGCGAAGAGGTCGCCGGGCAGCTCCCGGCTGGCCAGCCAGGCCCGGATCCCGAGATAGAGCAGGTAGGTCCCTCCCACCACCTTCAACAGGTAGAAGAGCGTCGTCGATGCCTTCAGGAGCGCCGCAACGCCGACCGCGGTGGCGGTCACCCAGAGGGCGAGGGCCACAGCGATCCCGGTCGTCGTCAGCAAGACGCCCCGGGGACCGTGGGCGAGCGCGTTCCTGGTCACCAGCGCCATGTCCGGGCCCGGCGTCACAGCCAGCAGGATGGAGATTGCGAGGAAGCCCAGGAAAAGCGGTCCCATGGAGAGAGGCTAGACAAAAGAAAGGGCCGCGCCTCGCGGCACGGCCCTTTTCCGGTGCTCGGTTACGAGCTCTTCTTCTCGGTCCGGCGGGCACGTGCCGTGCCCCGCCGCGCGGTCGAGCGGACCGTCTTCGCGGTCGCGGCGGCCGCCCGGCCGGCGGATCGCCTGGCGGCGCCGGTGGCCTTGCGGACGGGACGCGCCGGTCGAGTGTGGGTGGTTCCGGGCCGGGTCGGCGGCTGAGTCGCCCGCTCGAGGCGGTTGAGCGAGACCAGCACGGCCTCGAGTCCCCCGTTGACGAGCTCCAGGGTGCGATAGGCGATGTCGCCGATCAGGTCCTTGCGGCGCGCCCGATCCTTGATCATGTGGATCCCGAAAAGGGCGACCTGCTCCGGCATCACGGCGTCGATCGCCTCGGCGGTGTTCTCCGCCATGCCCGCCAGCTCCTTGCCCAGCCGCTTGTTCACAGCAGTGCCGCGACGCTCCATCTTGTGCGCCTTGCGGGCGGGATGGGTGACGGCACGGGTGAAGTTCTCGGCGACGGTGGCGGCGGTCCCGCTGACGAGGTCCACGCCCATCACGACGTTCTCGACCGCGTTCTCAACTGCGCTGACGGTGGGCTCCTTGATTTCAACTGCCATTGGTTTCATTTCCCCCAGGTCTGAATACGTTTTGCTCCGGGGCTGATTATGACACGCTGCGCCATAGTGCGTCAATGTACGATGACGTACCGGTTTGAGCGGGCCCGCTCAGACGGGAATGCCCCAGAGCGCGTACCACCTTTCCAGGCTGGCCTCCATCGGGAGCTCGGCCCGGCCGAGAGCCGCGAGGCGCAGCTCCTCGGCGTTGTCTCGCTGGTGGTTCCCGGTCGGTACGAATGGGTAGTAGCTCCCGGTCTTGTAGCTGTAGATGAGGTACTCGGCGCGTCCCTCCCGCTCGAAACGGAAGGCGACCGCGAGGAGCAGGTCGCCGAGCCCCTCCTCGAGCAGCGAGGTCGCCGCGCTGTGGATCGCCGCGATCGCGTCCTGGAAGTCGGCCCCGGCCATGATCAGCCAGTCGAACCCGAGGGCGTCGGTCCGGTCCTCCATGGCCAGGCCGCCGCCCTCTCCCTGCAGCCGCAGGAGGTCGACCATGTCCTTCTTGAGCTGGTCGAAGCGGCCCGGCGGCAGCCGCTTGAAGACGATGCCGGCACGGCCTGCGGGCCGGATTCCGGCGGAGGCCTCGAGGCCGATCACAGCGGTGCTCATGGCGAAGAGCTTGTCCTCGTTCGACTTGGGCAGCCGGGTCCGGCCGAGGAGGCTGTCGAAGAATCCCACCGCTAGCCCGAGAGACGAGTGCGGTGCACTAGCGGGCGAGAGCGGCCTCCATCTCCTGCAGCTTTGCGATCCGGTGCTCGAGCGAAGGGTGGGTGGAGAAGAGCTCGGAGATGGAGCCTCGGCTGACCGCCGGGAAGATCATCAGGGTGTTGCCGGCCTCGACCTGGCGAAGGTCCTGGTCGGGGATCCGCTGCATTCGGCCGCTGATCTTGACCAGCGCCGAGGCAAGCTTTGAGGGCTGACCGGTGATGACGGCGGAGCCGCGGTCGGCTGAGTATTCGCGGTACCTGCTGAGGGTGCGGATGAGCACGAAGCTGATCGCCCAGACCACGATCGAGACCAGGAAGATGACGACGAAGGAGCCCCCCCGGTCGCGGTTGTCGCGGTTGTTGCCGTAGCCGCCATACATGCCGCCCCACAGGCCCGACTGGACGATGAAGGAGGCGACGGTGGCAAAAAAGCTCGCCATTGCCATCACGCGCATGTCGCGGTGGATGACGTGGCTCAACTCGTGGGCCAGGACGGCCTCCATCTCCTCCGGATCGAGCATCTGGAGGATCCCGCTCGTCACCGCGACCACCGAGTGAGCCGGGTTGCGGCCGGTCGCCATCGCGTTCGGCACGGGGGAGTCGATGATCGCGACCTTCGGCTTGGGGAGGCCGGTCATGGCCGCCAGCCGTCCCACCATGTCGTGGAGCTGCGGCGCCTGCTCCTCGCTCACCTCCTGGGCTCCCAGCGAGAGCAGGATCAGCTTGTCGGAGAAGTAGTACTGGGCGATCAGCATGATCGCGGCGACCACGACGATGAGGCCGAAGTTGATTCCGAAGTACCAGAGGGCGCCCATGAAGGCGAGGTAGACGCAGGCGAGGAGGAACATCGTCAGGACCATCCGGACGTTGAGTCCCCAGTCGGTTCCGATCCGTTTGACCATCTCTGGCTCTACCTATACCCATCCTAAGGGGCGAGTCCAAACAAGGATCCGAACGAAGCCAAAAGAAAAGGAGCGAGTCGGGAACGGCCCGCCTCGCTCTTCCGAGTCCCGATTCGGTCTTGGGCTAGCTGAACTCCACCGCGATGTAGGCGTAGCCGTTCTTGGCCACGACCCAGGCGGTGCCGACGTAGTGGTAGGGGCCCATGATGTTCGCCCGGTGGTCGGGGCTGTTCATGAACATCGTGTTCAGCTGGGAGTCGTTGATCCCGCCCGACCAGTAGCCGACGTTCTCGCCGGCCTGGTTGCCGAGGCCGCAGCCGAGGTCCTGGGTCGGACCGCCGGCGTGGGAGATGGCGCCCTGGTTGGCCATCCGGAGCGCGTTCTGGTAGGCGATCCCGGCGAGGCAGGAGCTCCAGTTCAGCGCCCCCAGGCCGGCGCCGGCGCGGTCGGAGTTGATCAGCGCCTGCTGGGTCGAGCCGACCACGATCGCCGGCGGTGCCGGAGGCGGAGCGGGCGCGGGAGGCGGAGCGGGCGCGCGAGGCGGCGCGACCGGCCGAGGTGCTGCGGCGATCGGGAGCTGGGAGAGCGGCTGGCTGGCGGCCGGCGACTCGGTGCCGGGGTCCGCCGCAGGGGCGGCATCGGCGACGGGAGTCGGAATGACCGTGGGCCGGTTGTTGTGGCCGTGCAGCCAGGTGTAAGCGTCGGTGCCGATCGGGTCGAAGGTCGGCGTCGCCGGCTGGGCGGCGACCACCGGCGCGGGTCGCTGGATGGGCTTGATGGTGAGGGCGACGTGCGCACCACCCAGGTTGACCGTGACGATCGCGAGGAGCGCGGTGATTCCTTTGATGAACGAGGTCAAGATGCGGTTACCTCCTGGTCTCGACCGGCTCTCGCGACCCGGCTTGGAAGCCGGTGGCCAGTCGTCGTGTCGCGACCCGAAGGTGTCACCGCAGTTGGCGGTAAACCTGACCCGACTGGTAAGGATGTCTGAAGGACCGCGAACAATCCGACTACGGGGGTTTGCGCAACAGAAATGGGAGTTTGCGTACCAGTCACGCTGCTGGAAGCGCTAAGTTGCGTCTAACCTTGCGCGCTGACGCCGAACTGACGGAGAGAAGCAACCGGATCGACTTTGCCGTCGATCCGCCCCCCGCACCTCACCCGCTGCCACCCGTGCCGACCGACCCACCTCTCGATCCGCCCCCCGCACCTCACCCGCTGCCACCCGTGCCGACCGACCCACCTCTCGACCCGCCAATGCCGACTCAGCCGCCGCCGATGCCGGGACCGGACCTGCCGCCGGCGACCCAGCCGCCGGGCGGATCCCGAACGCCACTCGGTAACCGCGGGCCCGGGGGCCTGAGCGGGCGGGTGGCTGGGGTTTGCTCAGACGGTCGGGTGGGAGCGGGGCGTGCTGATGATCCGGACCAGGGCGACGAGCCCCCACCCGATCAGCAGGTAGATCGCCATCGCGATCAGCGAATCGGGTTCGAGCACATTGTTGCCCGAGCCGGTCGCGGGGAAGATCCCGCGGAAGGGCCCGACGAAAGGCCCGGTGATGCCGTAGACGAAGCGAACGAAATCGGACTGCAGGGCCGCGCCGAGCAGCTTCATGAGGAAGCGGATGGCGATCAGCGAGCAGACCGCGGCGGCGACGAACCAGATCACGCGCTCGATCCTCGGGTCGCAGCCGCGAACCGTGGTGCTGCGGGCGTAGTGCTCCTGGCGGGCCGGCTGACCGGGCGCCGGCGCGGCCGGGGGGTTGATCGTGGAATCGGCCGCCGGGTCGCGCTCAACCGGCTCCCAGTGCTCTTCCTCAACAGGTCCCATTCGAGTTCTCTCCTTGCCTTTCGGCGACCAGGGGCGTCGATTGACGTTATATCAATGCTAACAATAAGTGGCCCATTATCCCCTTTGTTGTTAGCGCGATATCTGATAGTGTGCTTGACAGATAATCCTCGGTTCCAAATTATGGAGTCCCCGCGCGAATGATCGATCGTAAGACCATCCTCAGAGGCTCGGTCCTTGTCCTTGGTGCCGTCCTGTTGGTGCGACGGCGGCCTTCGCCGGCGATCCCAACGCAGGCGACATCTGGGTCGATACCGCCACCCCGCAGACTACGGGGGTCACCGCGGCCGGTCCGGGTCACGAGAACGACCCGCACCTGCCCTGCGCCAACGTGGGTGTCTTCGCTGCCAAGATGGCCGACCCGACCGCGGCCGAGCAGAACCGGTTCACGGTCTTTGCCTGGCCGCCCACGGGGAGCCAGAACGCCATCTACACCGCCATCTGGACCTACACCAGGGGCGCCGCCGATCCCCAGGAGATCGCCGTCATTCCGGTCTCAGTGTTCGGGTCGGGAGGCCACTTCAAGATCCAGGTCGCCCAGGACCCGCTGAAGCAGAAGGTCTTCTGGATCGACTGCGACACCGCCCCCAAGCCGGGGGGCGGGATGATCGAATCGACACCGACCCCGACCCCCACCTCAACTCCCGGGTCGACTTCGGCCTCGTCTCCGACTCCGAGCCCGACGCCCAGCGGTTCGGTTGGCACAACGTCGGCCACCCCTTCGCCGACCCCCAGCTCGGGATTCGGAGCTGTCAGCTCCGCGACCGCGACCACCGGTAACGGTGCTCTGAGCCCAGCGGGCGCAACCGACGGCAGCCCGTTCGGCACGGTGGAAGCCGCGATTGCCACGGCCCAGGGCGCGGTCCTGGCCGAGACCGGCACCCCGTTGTTCTACCTCGTGCTGGGTATCTTCCTGGTCGCCATTGGCGCCGGGGTGTACCTGGCCCGCCGCCGCGACACGGTTCTCTAGACCCGACGGTCGTGGCGATCGAGAAAGAGAGCCGGTTCCGGGGCCCGGTGGCGGCGGGGCGGTCCCCGCGCAAGCGGGCCGACCGCGTTCTCCGAGCCATCTCGTTGCTCTGCCTCGTGGCAGGCGCCGCCCTCATCGCCGCCTTCCTGTTCGGGATGGCAGGCGGCGTGGTCCAGCAGCAGCAATTGACCGACGGCTGGCGGCACCGAATGGCCCAGGCGGCGCCGCCGGCGAGCCCGGTTGAGCAGCCGACGCCCAACCTGATGCAACCGGTCGACGGCGTCGATTTCGCGATCCGGGTGCCCGGCCTCGGTTACTACGCGGCGGTCCGCGAGGGCGTTGACTCGACCATCCTCTACAGCGGTCCCGGCCACTACCCCGGAACGCCGTGGCCGGGCCAGTCGGGGATGGTCGGCGTCGCCGCCCACAACGTCTACTGGATCAGCTTCCCCCGGCTCGCAAAGGGGGACGAGATCGACCTCGAGACGCGCTACGGGACCTTCCGGTACGCCGTGACCGGCAGCAGGATCGTCCAGCCGACCGACCGGACGATCCTCGTCCAGGACCCCGGCCGCCACCTGACCCTCACCACCTGCTGGCCGACCTGGGCGGGTTCCTTCGCAACCCAGCGCTACGTCATCTTCACCGACCAGACCTACCCCGTCCCGCCCACCAACGAGCGCCCCGGGAGCTAGCTCGCTGCACTAGGATCGACCGGGATGGGCCCCGACGCGACCGCCCCCGACGGCTCGGAAATCTACTTCAGGGTCGGCGACGGTGAGCGCGCGAGCCTGGTCGAGGTGCGCCTCGCCGCGGGGTTCGTCTCACGGCCGGTGCGCCACCGCACGGTCGAGGAGATCTGGTACGTGACCGCCGGCCCGGGCCGGGTCTGGCGCTGCCCGGCCGGCGGCGGACCGGGCGAGACGAACGACGTGAAGCAGGGAGACTCGCTCCGGATCCCAACCGGTTGGGCCTTTCAGTTCGCGGCCGGACCGACCACCGAGCTCCGCTTCGCCTGCTTCACGAGCCCTCCCTGGCCGGGGCCGGGGGAGGCGGATCCGGTGGCGTTCGGGGGTCTCGGGCCGCCGACGGTCTGAACCCGCGGCACTGCCTCACGGGCAGGGCGGGGTAGCGCGGAAAGGAGGGGTCCGAGGCCGACAGCTCGCAGAGCCAGAAGGTCGAGCGGGTGCCGTTGACCTTCCGCCCGTGCCGGCAGCCGGCGCAGATTCCGGGGTCGACGCGGTCCACCGGCATGGTGCAAGTAGATAGCATATGCGTGTGCGCTATCAGGTTTTGCTGGTGTCTTTATGGTGAATTCAAGGCCCTCCCGGCACCGGCTGGGCGGCTCGGGGGCCATCCCTGGAGCCAGTACCGGGATCGACGGGCGTTGGGCCGCGGCAATCGCCCTGATGGTGATCGCGGCGCTCCTCGCGGGCACCCTCGGCTGGATCGACGCCGAGCTGCAGACGCTGCCCGACCCGAGCAACGTCTCCGCGCTGGCAAAGTCGATCGTGGTCTATGACCGCAACGGCCGAGTGCTCGGGGAGCGAGATCCTGAAGGCCACTACCACGTCGTCCTCAAGCTGGGCGAGATGGGCCGCCTGGCCCCGGCGGCAACCCTCGCGGCGGAGGACCGCGAGTTCTACCGGCACGGCGCGATCGACCCGGTCGCGGTGGCCCGGGCGCTCTTCGTCGACATCACCTCGGCCCGGGCTGCGCAGGGCGGCAGCACGATCACCCAGCAACTCGTCAAGATCGAGCTCCTGGGCTCGGAGAAGACCGTCTCGCGAAAGGCCCAGGAGTTGCTCCTCGCCTACTCGCTTGAGCATCGTTACTCGAAGAGCCAGATCCTCGAACTGTACCTGAACCGGGTCTATTACGGCCACGGCGCCTACGGGATCGGCTCTGCTGCGCAGACCTACTTCGGGGCCGGCAAGAAGCCTGCCGAGCTGACCTCCGCGCAGGCCGCCTTTCTCGCCGGGCTGCTTCAGGCGCCCTCCGGCAACGACCCCTTCCTTCACTACGACCGCGCCCGGGCCCGCGAGCTGTACGTGCTCGACGGGATGGTCGCGACCCGGACGATGACCCGCGACGAGGCGAAGAAGGCGGGCGCCGAGGACGTCTCCAAGGAGCTCAACTTCAACCTCTCCTACCGGGCGACCAGCGCCCCCCACTTCGTGGATTACGTGATCGCGGGCCTCGAGACCCAGCTTGGCTCGGCCACCGTCCACCAGGGCGGCCTCTCCGTTTACACGACGATCGACCCCGGCATCCAGAAGGCGGCCGAGCAGTCGGTCGCGGACGGGGTTGCGAAGCTGGCCGGGTCGGGCGTCAACAATGGCATGCTGCTCGCCGTTCGACCGGGCACCGGCGAAATCCTGGCCTGGGTGGGGTCGGCCGACTTCCAGAACGCCGCCATCGGTGGCCAGTACGACGTGATCACCTCCCCCCGGCAGCCGGGCTCGAGCTTCAAACCCTACGTCTATGAGGCGGCGCTGCTCTCCGGCAAGTTCACCGTCGACTCGACCGTCAACGACACCCCCCAGAGCTTCGGTGGGTACACCCCGATGGACTACGACAACCGGTACCAGGGGCCGCTCTGCCTCAAGACGGCTCTCGATCGCTCGCGGAACATCCCCGCGGTGGAGACCGCCAACCGGGTCGGGATGGGACCGATCATCGAACTGGCTTCCCGGATGGGCATCCGGGACAAGCTCGAGCCCTCGCTGCAGACGGCGATCGGCGGCAGCGCGGTGACCATGTTCGACCACGTCCAGGGCTATCAGGTCTTCGCCAACAACGGCCTCAAGGTGCCGCTGACGGGCGTCACCCGGGTGGTCGATCGCAGTGGCACCACGATCCTCAGCAACGACCTTCACCAGCGATCTGGAACGAGCCAGGTCCTGACCGCCGCCCAGGCCTACCTGATGACCTGGGTGCTGAAGGACTACCAGAAGACCTGGAACTTTCCCTGGAACCGCCAGATGGCGTCCAAGACGGGGACGACCGGGGCCTCGATCCAGCAGCCCACCGACGCCTGGGTGATGGCCTACAACCCGGATATCGTGATCGGGACCTGGGTCGGCCACACCGGCCCGAACGGCCAGGGCGGGACGATCACCTCCTACGGGGAAGCGGTCGGGGACACCCTGGCAGCCGAGTTCGTGAACGGGCTACCCGCCAACTACCGGGATTGGTACCAGGCGCCGGCAGGCCTGGTCCAGAGCAAGAAGACCGGTGACCCGCTTCTGCCCGGCACCGAGAACCTGCCCAGTTGCTCCGGGGGCGGAGGTGGCAAGGACCACGGCAAGGGTGGCGGTGGTGGCGGCGGAGGCGAGGGCGATTGAAGGAGCGAGCTTCGGCACGGGGTCCCTTCGGCTTCCGGGACTGGATCGGGGCCCACTGGCTGAAGGTGGTGATCGCCGCGCTGGTTCTGGTCGTGCTGGGCGCGGTCTACGTCGCCTACACCCTCCGCGACCTGCCCGACCCGGGCAAGCAGGACGTGCTCGCCAGCACGATCACGGTCTACGACCGCAAGGGCCGTGAGATCGAGCAGCGCAACCCGCAGGGGCAGTACCACAAGGTCCTGACCCTCAGGGAGATGGGCACCTACGGGCCCCGGGCGACGCTGGCCGCGGAGGACCGCCGCTTCTACAGCGAGGGTGCCATCAACTGGGTCTCGACGCTCCGGGCCGCCCTCGTCGACCTGACCTCGGGGCATGTCCAGCAGGGAGGCAGCACGATCACCCAGCAGCTGATCAAGATCCAACTCCTGACGCCTCAGCGGTCGATCTTCCGCAAGATCCAGGAGGCGGTCCTGGCGACCGGGGTCGAGGCCCGCTACTCGAAGGACCAGGTCCTCGAGATGTACCTGAACCGGGTCTACTACGGGCACAACGCGTACGGCGTCGGCGCCGCCAGCCAGACCTACTTCAGCAAGGACCCGAAGGACCTGACGCCCGCCCAGGCGGCGTTCCTCGCGGGACTCATCCAGGCGCCGGTCGCCTATGACCCGGAGACTCATTTCGACCTCGCCCGGGATCGCCAGCTCTACGTGCTGAGAGGGATGGTCGTGACCGGGGCCCTGAGCCCAGCCGCCGAGAAGGCGGCGGAGGCCGAGGACGTCAAGGGCGAGCTGAAGTACAGCAGCGCGGCCCGCCAGTCGAAGGCGCCGCACTTCGTCGACTACGTCATCGGACGGCTGGAGAAGGATTACGGCTCAGCCGCCGTCCAGCAGGGCGGGTTCAACATCTACACGACGCTCGACCTGGACCTCCAGCAGCTGGCCGACCAGTCCGTCAAGCAGGGGGTCAGCGACCTGGCCTCACGCGACGTCAACAACGCTGACTTCCTGGCGGCGAAGCCGGACACCGGCGAGGTGCTGGCATGGGTTGGCTCGGCCGACTACTACAACCAGCAGATCGGCGGTCAATATGACGTCGTCCTCGACGCCCGGCAGCCCGGCTCGTCCTTCAAGCCCTACGTCTACGAGTCCGCCTTCAAGGACCGCAAGCTGGCGCCCGGCAGCATCGTCGACGACTCCCCGCAGACGTTCGACGGGAACTACCAGCCGAAGGACTTCGACGGCAAGTTCATGGGAAAGATCACCGCCCGCAAGGCGCTGCTCCTCTCCCGCAACGTGCCCGCGGTCGAGACAGGCGTCAAGGAGGGGATGACGAACGTCGTCAGCTTCGCCCACGCGGCGGGGATCAACAGCAACCTGGCACCGGTGCCGAACACCGCCATCGGGGGCAGCGACGTGACCCTCTACGACCACGTCCAGGGGTTCGCGACCTTCGCCGACCAGGGCACCAAGGTGCCGCTGATGTCGATCACTCGGATCACCGACAACCGGGGCAACCTGCTCAGCGAGACCAAGCCGGGGAACCAGGACGGGAAGGCGATCGTGATGTCGGCGGCTGAGGCCTACCTCATCACCGACATCCTGAAGGACTACCAGAACCAATGGCACCTGGGCTGGAACAAGCAGATGGCCACCAAGACCGGCACCACCGGTGCCACCAGCAACCAGACCCGGGACGCCTGGATCCTGGCCTACAACGCGAAGATCGTGGCCGGCACCTGGGTCGGCAACACCCGGGCCAACGCGGCCGGGGGCACCATCAACGCCTACGGCGAGCTGGTCGGCGACACCACCATGCGGTACTTCGTGAACGGGCTCCCGGCCGAGTACAACGGGTTCATCCGGCGGCCCGATGGGCTCGTCGACGGCAAGGCCTGCGACGGCACGCAGGACATCTTCCTGCCCGGCACCGAGCACCTGAGCTGCGCCGGTGCTCAGCCCTCTCCCTCGCCTTCGCCGTCGGAATCCCCAAGCCCGTCGCCCTCGACCTCGCCATCCGCCTCGCCGACGTCGACTCCGGCACCGTCGCCGATCACTCCGTCACCGACGCCGACGCCGACCAGCCTGCCCTCGCCGAGCCCGGCACCGTCCCCCAAGACCACGCCCTAGACTGGGCCGATCCTGCGCAGGCTCGGTGTCGCGCTGCTCGCGGCCTTGCTCTTCTCACCGATCGCTGCGGGAGGCAAGGGAGAGCTGGCATGGGAGCAATGGCAGCGGGTGGCGGGAGTCTTCGACGTCACCGGCCCTCTGCCCGGCGGCGCGCTGCTGCTCGCCACCGGGCGTGGCCTCTTCGAGTTGAGCCCGGGCGGAGCACTCTCGCCGGTAAGCGCCGGCTACACCCCCTCCGCCGGTGCCGAGGCTTACATCGCCCTCTCCTCCGGCCTCGCGGTGCCGGGAGCCGGCTGCTCCTTCCCGGACCACACGGTCTACCTGCTGCAGACCGCGGCACCCCCGGCCGTGCTGGCCGATGACCTCGCCAGCGGCGTGATCAGCACCCTCGCGCCGATCGCCGGCGTCGACACCCTGAGCGGAATCGCCTTCGACCGCTCGGGTCGTTTCGGCGACCGTCTGCTGGTGATCGGACCGCACTCCGGGGCCACCGTCGTCGATGCCATCGACTGCCGTGGCCGGGTCACCCCGGTCACCACCTCCGCGCCGCGGATGGAGGGCGGCATGGCGGTCGCGCCGCCAACCTTCGGCGCCTACGGCGGCGACCTCGTGGTGCCCGACGAGCTGAGCGGCAACATCATCGCCGTCACGGCGGAGGGGACGACTCTGGTGATCGCCCGCGCCGGTCCGCCGATCGGCCCCGACGTCGGCGCCGAGTCGGCCGGGTTCGTGCCGACAGGCTTTTTCGGCGGCGGGTGGGCATACCTCGCCGACCGCGCCACCGCCGGCAATGCGCATCCCGGCACCGACACCCTGCTGCGACTGAGCGCGGCCGCGCTGCGGGACCAGGGGGTCGCCGAGGGGGACCTGCTGGTGGCGGGGGAGGGCGGCGGCGCCACCATCGCCGTCCACTGCGCGGCCGACGGCTCCTGCTCCGGCGCTCGGCGGATCGGGCTGGCGAGTGAGCAGGCCCACGTCGAGGGCCACCTGCTCCTGGTTGCCGACCGCCCCGGCACCTCGCCACGGAGGCTGCCGGAAGGCAGGCTCGGCGCGGCAGGCAGGGGCGGCGTTTTCCTCTACCTGCCCTACGCTGTCGGGATCGTGCTCCTGGCCGGCCTCTACCTGCTCTACCGGCGGCGTTCGCGGCCGCGATGAGCTATGGGGAGCGGTTGCTCCGCGAGCTCACTAACGGCTCCTGGGGCGAGACCGGGATGTACGCCAACCTCGGCATCCGGATCACCGCCGTCGGCGAGCGGACGGTCGAGCTGGTGGCGAACCCGACGGCGGCCGGCCACGGCTTCCCGGCCCCGGATGGCGTCATCGTCCACGGAGGGGCGGTGGCGACGATCGCCGATTGCGCGCTGGCCTGCGCCGCGGTCGCGGCTGCGGAGGAGGGCGAGCTTGCCACCACGGCCGACCTCCGGGTCGAGTTCTTCCGGCCGACCCGGCCCGGGGTTCCCGTGACGGCGAGCGGCGAATGCCGCCATCGCACCCGCCGCCTGGCGTACTGCTCGGCAACGCTGACCCAGGACGGAGAGGTGGTGGCCGAGGCGCGCGGCACGATCGCCTACGTCCGAGCGCCGGCCTAAGGTGGCCGCTTGAGCTCGGAGCGCGCGCGGGAGCTGGCGGCGTCGATCGAGGCGATCAACCTGGAGCTGGTCCAGGTCGTCCGCGGCTGCTCCGAGGACCAGTGGCGGACGCACTGCAACGACGAGGGCGACGACCGCACCGTGGCCGTGGTCTCGCACCACGTGGCGCACGGGCACCTCTACGCGCTGGAATGGCTCGACACAGCGATGACCGGCGGCGAGGTGGCGGGGACCAGGCAGGAGATCGATCTCGAGAACGCTGAGCATGCCGCGACCTACCACCACGTTGAACGCGAGACGACGATCGGGCTCCTCGAAGCCAACGCCGCGCTCCTCTGTGAGCGGGTCGCCAGGCTGACCGACGAGCAGCTGGCCGGCACCGCCCACCACCGCGGCGCCGCCGCGACCTCACGGTCGAGAGCTACGCCAGCCTCGGGCACCGCCACGTGGCCGGCCACCTCGCCACGATCCGCAGGGCCCTCGACCTGGACTAGCCGGCTAGCTCACCGGCTCGGGCTGGACCTGGATCCGGATCGGACCGGCGAGGATCCAGGCCGCGGCGAGCATCGCGATGAAACCGCCGAGGACGATCGTCGGCACGACGCCGATGGCGCCGGCGAGGATTCCCCCGGCGAGGGAACCAACCGGGATCGTCCCCCACACGATGGTCCGCATGGTCGCGTTCATGCGGCCCTGGAGGCGGTCGGGGGTGATCGCCTGGCGGAGGCTGACCTGGGTGATGTCGTAGGGAGCTCCGAGCAGGAACTGGGCGAAGAAGAGGAGGGCCAGGAAGACCGTCGCGTTGGTCTGGGCCGCCAGCGGTGTCGCCATCAGCAGCCCGCCCGCCAGGATGCTGAGGAACAGGGTCCGGCCCACCCCGAGGCGGGCCACAACCGCGCCCGAGGCGATCGCGCCGAGAAGGCCGCCGCCCGCCCCGATGGCGTAGACGAGGCCGACCAGGCCCGGTGCCAGGTGGAGGTAGCGATACATGAAGATGAGCTCGACGGCGAAGGCCATGTTGCTGCCGAGGTTCGCGGTCGCCGTGCAGCCGGCGATCTTCCAGAGCGTCGGGTTGCCGGTGACGACCTGGATCCCCTCCCACATCTCGTGCCAGAACCCGGAACGCCCGGCCTCACTGCCGGGCTTCGGCTCCGGTTCCGGTTTGGCGATGAGCCAGAGCGAGAGTGCGGAAACGAGGAAGGACGCGGCGTCGATGTAGACGGCCCGGGCGGCCCCGATCGCCTGGATCGCCACCCCGGCGATCGCCGGGCCGGCGAGCTGGGCGGTCGAGCGGCTGACCTCGAGCTTGGAGTTGCCCTCGACCAGGTCGGCACGATCGATCAGCGCCGGCAGGTAGGACTGGTAGGAGACCCCGAAGAAGACGTTGAAGACGCCGACCACGAGCCCGACCAGGTAGAGCTGCTCGATCCGGAGCAGGCCGAGGCCGAAGGCGACCGGGATGGTTGCCAGCGCCAGCATCCGGCCGAGGTCGGATGCGATCATCAGCGGTCGCCGCCGGAGCCGGTCGGCATAGACGCCGGCGACGAGGCCGAGGACGGGGAAGGGCAGGAACTCGAGCGCGGTCAGGAGGCCGACCTGGAAGGGCGTCGCGCGGAGGAGCAGGATGGCTACCGTGGGCACCGCGAGCTGGCTGACCTGGGTGCCCGTCTCGCTGACGGTCTGCCCGACCCAGAGCCGCATGAAGTCGCCGTTTCGCCAGAGCTTCCCGCCCAGCGCTCGATTCCAGAAGCCGGCCTCCGTCTCCTCCGCCACGGGGAGGTATCCTCGCAGGTCGGTGATCATCTCCAACCTGCCTCTCCGGTGAGCTGGTTCAGCCTCAGCCTGGTCTGCGCCGACCTCGGGCTGCTGCTCGTGCTCGCGACCTCGCATTCCGAGCGCTTCTGGCGCCTCTTCCGGCGACCGGCGCTCCTCGCCTTCCAGGTCGGCGGGGTGCTGCTGGCGACCTGGCTGATCGTCTCCTACGCCGCCCGGTCGAACCTCGCCGCTGCTGCTGGCGGTGGAGGTCCAGGCCGGGGGGAAACGGCGGCGGGGTCTGTCAACTAGGATTCGGCGCGCGAAATGAGAACGCTGGTCACGACGAGGGGCGCCTTCCACGAGCCGACCGCCGAGACCATCCACGACCACCTGGCGAACTGCCACGTCGAGGGCTTCTGGATGGACATCGAAGCACCCGACGAGGACGACTATGAAATCCTCAGCTCGGCCTTCAAGTTCCACGCTTTGACCGTCGAGGACGTCAAGCACGGCAATCAACGGCCAAAGCTGGACGAGTACCGAGGCTACTCCTTCATGGTCCTCTTCGAGGCCGTCTTCAAGGAGGACAGGCTCGACTTCGACGAGTACTTCCTGTACCTGGCCGACGACTACCTGGTGACGGTCCATGCTCATCCCCAGGAGCTGCTCGCCTCATTGCGCAAGCGGATCGAGGCGGAGCCGGAGACCACCAAGGACGACCCCAAGTTCCTCACCTACCTCGTCGTGGACGAGCTGATCGACGCAAACTTCCCGGTCCTCGACAGGCTCGACCTGACGATCGACGAGCTGGAGGACCTGATCATCGACAAGGCTCAGCCGGAACAGCTCAAGACGATTTACACGATGAAGCACGACATCAGCCGGCTGCGCCAGCTGCTGGGCGCGCAGCGCGACCTCTTCCAGCGCCTGATCACCTCCTCACTGGATCCGGACGAGCGGGAGATGGGGCTCTATTACCGGGACGTCTATGACCACATCATCCGGCAGTACGAAGCCGTCGACTCACTCCGCGACCTCCTCAGCGGGGCGATGGACGTCTACCTGTCGACGGTCTCCAACCGGCTCAACGTGACCATGCGATCGCTGACGGTCATCGCCAGCCTCTTCCTGCCCCTGACCTTCCTCAGCGGCTTCTACGGAATGAACTTCGAGTACCTGACGAAGGTGCTGGAGCCGCCCTACGTCTCCTTCTGGATCGGAGTCGGCACGATGGTCATCGCCACCATCATCCAGTTCTACTTCTTCAAGCGCCGCGGCTGGCTCTAGTAGACGTCTTCCCGCCCGGGTCGGGTGGAAGATAGCGGGCGCCGCTGATCCGTCCGCCGGAAGCCTCGAGGAGCCACGTCGAGCCCTTTTCGAAGCGAGCCTCGGAGCGCCGGATGACGCCGTCCTCGACCAGCTCCGCAACCACCTGGCTGATCACCTCGCCATGGCTGCAGAGGGCCGCGCCTCCTTCCGCCAGCTGGAGCAGCAGCGGCAGCAGCGCAGCCGCCGAGGCGCCCCTCCCCAGGAGCAACTCGTCGGTGACGGTGAGCCCGCGGGCGGCAGCCAGTGGCTCGACCGTCTGCCGGCAGCGCTGGTAGGGGCTGGAGAGCAGCGTCCTGAGAGGGACCGCCCGGAGCTGCCGGACCAGATCGGCCGCCTGCTCCAGACCCCTGCGGGTGAGCGGACGCGAAGCGTCGTCAAGTGTCCGGCGGCGGCCGGCGGCGCCGTGGCGGACGAGCGCGATCACTTCCTGGGAGTCGAGATCCTTGTCACCGGTTTTTGTTAAGGGCGGGTGCGCGGGTGGGGGCGCGACCGTAAAGTTGTCCGCATGGCGCAGACGACGATCCCCGCCCGCAAGGATGTCCCCCGCGAACATACGTGGGACGCGGCCAGCGTTTTCGCCGACGACGAGCGCTGGGAGGCCGAGCTGCACGCCATCGAGGGCCGCCTGCCCGACCTGGCCGAGTTTCGGGGCCACCTCGCCGATGGCCCGGGCACCCTCGCCGACTGGTTCACCGCCGCCGAACAGGTCGCCCGCTCCTTCGGGATGGTCAACGTCTACGCCTACATGTTCTTCGCGGTCGACAGCACCGACCAGGCTGCCACCTCGCGCCAGGACCGCGCCCGTAGTTTGGGCAGCCGGGTCGAGGCGACGATGTCATTCGCTGATCCAGAGTTGCTGGCGATCGGGATCGAGACGCTCCGCGCCTGGGGCCGGGTGGAGCCGCGACTGGCCGCCTTCGAGCATTACTTCGAGGTCGTCGAGGCCAAGCGCGCCCACGTCCGCAGCGCCGAGGTGGAGGAGTTGCTCAGCCAGGCGGCCGATCCCTTCGGCAGCGCCGCCGGCATCCACGGCGTGCTGGCCAACGCCGACCTCGCCTTCGACCCCGCGGTCGCCGGTGATGGCGACCAGCACGAGGTCGCCCAGGGCACCATCAGCGCCCTCCTCGCGAGCCCCGATCGCGACCTCCGGCGGACCGCCTGGGAGAACTATGCGGACGCCCACCTCGCGTTCAAGAACACGATGGCCGCCTGCCTCGCCACCGGCGTCAAGCGGGACGTGTTGGTCGCCCGTGCACGCCGCTACCGCTCCTCGCTGGAGGCGGCCCTGACGCCGAACCACATCCCGCTCGAGGTGTTCCAGAACATGCTCGACACCTTCCGGCTGAACCTGCCGACCTGGCATCGCTACTGGGCGGTGCGGCGGCGGGCCCTCGGCCTCGACCGGCTCCACGTCCACGACACCCGCGCCGCACTGACCCGGGACCTGGAACCGCTGCCATACACGCAGGCCGTGGAGTGGGTGCTTCAGGGCATTGCGCCGCTGGGAGAGGAGTACACGCAGGTGCTGCGGCGCGGGGTGCTCGAGCAGCGCTGGGTGGACATCTACCCGAACAAGGGCAAGCGGATGGGCGCCTTCTCGATGGGCGCACCGGGAACCCACCCCTTCATCTTCATGAGCTACAACGACGACATCTTCAGCATGTCGACCCTCGCGCACGAGATTGGCCACTCGATGCACAGCTACTACACCCGCCAGGCGCAGCCCTACGTCTACGCCCGCTACGGACTCTTCGTCGCCGAGGTGGCTTCGAACTTCCACCAGGCGCTGGTCCGCGCCCACCTCCTTCGGACCAACCCCGAACCCGAGTTCCAGATCTCGGTGATCGAGGAGGCGATGGCCAACTTCTACCGCTACTTCTTCGTGATGCCCTCCCTCGCCCGCTTCGAGCTCGAGGTGCACGAGCGCGTCGAGCGCGGCGAGGCGCTCACCGCTGACAGCCTCAACGATCTGATGGCCGGCCTGATGCTGGAGGTCTACGGCGACGAGGTCGAGGTCCGACCCGGCGACCGCGAGCGAATCGGCAGCACCTGGGCCCAATTCCACAGCCACCTCTACAGCAACTTCTATGTCTACCAGTACGCCACCGGCATCGCCGGGGCCAACTGGCTCGCCGAGCGCGTGCTGGATGGCGACGCCGGTGCCGCCGAGCGCTACCTCGCCTTCATCCGGTCCGGCAGCTCGCTCTACCCTCTCGATGCGCTCCGCGTCGCGGGCGTCGACATGACCCGGCGGGAGCCGGTGAAGAAGGCCTTCGCGGTGATGGCGGCGATGGTCGACCGACTCGAGCAGCTGGTCGACGCGCGAGTGCCCAGCACCCCGAGTTAGTCGCCGCTGATCGACATCGCGGAGCCCTCCTGGAGGCCAGTGTCGACCACCGTACGCGGCGCCATCCGGCGGCCCGGCAGCAGGACCCGCAGCGAGGCGACGATCAGCGCCACGTTGCGGACCGCGATCGTCCCCAGGAAGGTCCCCGTGTAGGGCAGCGGCCCCGGGGTGCCGAAGATGTGGTCATTCACGTAGAGGACGGGGTAGATGAGCGTCGTGCAGGCGCAGATCAGCAGCCAGAGGACGTCGATGCCCTCGACCTCGGCGACCAACGGCAGCGCCCAGATCAGGTATTGCGGGCTGAAGACCTTGCTCGTGAGGAGGGTGACGCAGATCGCTGCCAGGAAGGCGCGGCCCAGGTCGAGCTGGCCCCGCCGGGCGCGCCAGTAGACCCAGCCGAGACCGGCGATGCCGGCGATCGACGACAGCGCCATGATCCCGCTATCGAGCGGGCCGACGAGGTTGTAGGAGTTCCACCCGTGCTCGGTCACCGCCGAGAAGCCGGCGAAGCTCCCGAACCAGAGCAGGGTGGCGCCCAGCGACTCCACCTGGAGCGGCCGCTGGGCGGCGTAATAGAAGGTGGAGAGTGAGTCCCAGCCTTCGACCAGGAAACCGATCGTGAAGCTGGCGGCGACCAGCGCGGCGACCGCCGCGAGTCCCGTCCCGACCGGCCCTCGCCAGGGCCTGCCGTGCGTCGTCAGATAGCTCCGATGATCGATCAGCAGGAGCGGCACCAGCGCGATCGGGTAGAGCTTGAGGAGCGCCCCGGCGGCCAGGAACAGGTAGGCGGGAAGGTAATGGCGGCGTTTCGCCGACCAGAGCGCTGCCACCGTCAGGAGGGCCGGCACCAGGTCGAAGCGGCCGAGCAGGGCGCCGGTGGCGCCGAGCAAGAGGTAGACGGCGTACACGGTGGCGTGGTGGCGCGAGCTGAACCGGATGAAGGCGAGGTAGCCGAGGAGGAAGATCGCCGCCATCCAGGCGGCGTAGACGGATACGAAATCCCAGAGCGGCGGCAGCAGGGAGAGGCTGAAGACCGCCAGCGACAGGGGTGGGTACTCGATCGGGAGGGTGTGGAGGGCGTGCTTGCCGGCCCAGAAAGCCACCGCATAGCGGTGGTAGACCTTGATGTCCCCGGCCCCGAACGGACCGTGGATGGCAAACACCACGAGGCCCAGGAGGCACACGCAGAGAAGCGCGACATCGAGCGTGTTTTGGTTCAGGAGCGCCCGTAGAGAGGCACCACGAGTCGTCCGGCGTAGGATCACGTCACCTTCTATCCTGCCCTAAGGCAGGAGTACTTTGCCGCCCACCGACTATCAGGTATCCGGTCGTCCGGTTTCCGAAACCAGAACTGCCCCGGCGGCCCTTAGCTTCCGGGCTCCCGCCAGAGCCGGGGCGGAACCGCCGGCCGCGCTTATTCCCGGCGGCGGTGGCCTCGTGCGGCGCGGCCCCGATAGAGCTCGGTGTCGGCACGGGCCAACAGGGCAGCCCGGTCGTCCCCCTCCCGCAGCTCGGCCAGGCCGACGCTGAACTGCTGGCCCCGTCCCCGGGCGGTTTGCTGGGCGGCTCCCAGGATCCTTCCAGCCGCCTCCAGGCTGGCGTCGGGAAGTACGCAGCAGAACTCATCGCCGCCATAGCGGAAGATCGCGTCCTCGGCCCGCAATCGTCCGCTGAGAACGCCCGCCACGTCCTTCAGGAAGGCGTCGCCGGCGGCATGGCCGTGGCTGTCATTGACCGCCTTCAGGCCATCGATGTCGACGAAGGCGACCGCGAGCGGCGTTCGCCGGCGACGCGCGCGAGAGATCTCGCGGTCGAGCGTCGCCAGGCCACCGGCCCGGCGCATGATGCCGGTCAGCTCGTCGAAAGCGACCTTGTCCCGGAGCAGCGCGAGCTCCTGCAGGTCGAGCCCGGCAAGCCGGGCCGGCGCGATGCCGAGCTCCGCCGCCAGCGCGACATGGCCCCTCCCCACGTACTGCCGCTGGGCGGCCGCGCCGAACCGGAGGAGCGCCACCAACCAGATCGCGAGTAGCAACGGGAGGCCCGCGAAGGCCACTGCGAGACCGACCGGGAAGGACTGGATCACGATCAACCCTGGCTGCGGGCTGAGCTCGGGGTCACGCGGAGCGGCCGAGCGGCCCGGCGGCGAGGCGCCACCTGCCGCGGGCGGGATGGGTGCCGGAACGGCAATGCCGGCGCCGGTGACCACGCCGAGGCCGGCCCCGCCGGCAACCCCGAGCGATCGCGGGGTCGGGAGGCGGACTGCTGCGGTGACCGTCCGGGTGGTCAGGGTTGGGAGCGAAGCGGGCACGGGACTCGCCACCGGCAGCAGGGTCACGACGGCTGCGGCGGGCCCCGCGACGGCCGGAGCGACAAGCGCGGCGGGTCTCGCGACCGCCGGAGCGACCGCCGCGAGCTGGGCGCGGTGCCTTGGTTTCAGGCGACCGGGCGGCCCCGCCTGGTGTGCGCGTGACCTCGGCGAAGGTGCGGCCGACACGTCCACCGTGGTCAAGCCCAGAAGGCTCACCGCGGCGGCCGCGATAGAGACCGCTTTGAAGATCGCGCTGATACTGAAGATGAGCCCGCCGGTATGGGTGCGGGGGGGCGACACAGCCAAGGCAACGGCCGGCAGACACCAATCCTTGCGCCCCGCCGCTGGGACCAGGTTCCGCCCTTCGGGACGGTTGAGTATGGTGGACGCGGTATGCCGAGCTGGCTCGATCGCGAAGTCGAAAAGGCGGTCGTCCGATTCCTCCTCAATGGTGAGGAGGTCGAATTCCTGGCCCCGGTTCACAAGACTCTCCTCGAAGTTCTCCGCGAGGACCTGGGCCTCACCGGGACCAAGCATGGCTGCGAGCTCGGTGAGTGCGGAACCTGTACGGTCCTGATCGACGGTCGACCCCAGCTTAGCTGCCTGGTGCTCCCCCTGCAGGTCGAGGGCCGCCCGGTGACCACGATCGAGGGCATGGCGGTCGGAGCGTCCGACCACCCGCTCCAGGCCGCCTTCACGGAGCTCGCGGCGGCCCAATGCGGCTACTGCACCCCGGGCATGCTGCTCGTGGCCAAGTCGCTCCTGGAGGACAACCCGAACCCGACCCGCAGCGAGATCCAGGAGGCACTGGCCGGAAACCTCTGCCGCTGCACCGGCTACGCCAAGATCCTGGAGGCGGTCGAGCTGGCTGCGGGCCGGATGGTTGCCAGGTGACCCAGCCCGACCGCCCCGGCTCCGTGGGCAGGTCCCACCCCCGCCTCGACGGGTCGGCCAAGGTCAGAGGCCAGGCCGTCTACGCCGACGACATCGCCCTGCCCCGGATGCTCCACTGCAAGATCCTCCGCGCCCAGGCGCCCCACGCCCGGATCCTCTCGATCGACACCTCCGCCGCCCGCCGGCTGCCGGGCGTGGTCGCCATCATCACCGGCCGCGACCTGCCGATCCGCTTCGGCATCCTCCCCGTCAGCCAGGACGAGGCCGCGCTGGAGGACCACAAGGTGCGCTACGTGGGCGATCCGGTCGCCGCCGTCGCCGCGGTTGACGAGGAGACGGCCGCCGCGGCGTGCGAGGCGATCGAGGTCGAGTACGAGCTGCTGACACCGGTGATGACGATCGAGGGTGCGCTCAAGGAGGCGACCGACGAGCCGATCCAGGAGTCCTTCTCGCGGCGCCGGGACAACATCCACCGCCTGGTCAGCTACGAGTTCGGCGACGTCGAGGCCGGCTTCGCCGCGGCCGACCACATCCGGGAGGACATCTTCTTCTTCCAGGGCAACACCCACCTGCCGATGGAGCAGCACTCGGCGGTCGCCAGCCATGTCGACGGCCGGCTGACGCTCTGGTCGAGCACCCAGGTCGTCCACTACGTCCACCGCGCGCTGAGCCGCGTCCTGGAGCTGCCGATGAATCGAATTCGAGTCATCGGCGCGGTCCATGGCGGCGGTTTCGGGGGAAAGACGGACCCCTTCGCCCACGAGATCGTGGTGGCCAAGCTGGCGATGCTCACCGGCCGGCCCGTCAAATGCACGCTGACTCGCGAGGAGGTCTTCTACGCCCATCGCGGCCGCCACCCGACGCTGCTCTGGTACAGGACTGGGGTGACCAAGGAAGGCCGGATCACGGCCATGCACCTGCGGACCGCCCTCGACGGCGGCGCCTACGGCTCCTATGGCGCGGCCTCGGTCTTCTACACCGGCACCCTCCAGACCGTCACCTACGACATCCCCGCCTACAAGTTCGAGGGCGTCCGCGTCTACACCAACAAGGCGCCCTGCGGACCCAAGAGGGGACACGGCACCCCGCAGGGGCGGTTCGGGATCGAGCTCCACCTGGAGAAGATCGCCCATGACCTCGGGCTCGACCCGGTGGCGGTCAAGCGGCGGAACTTCGTCAAACCCTTCAGCCGGACCGTCAACTGGCTGCGGGTCACCTCCTGCGGCCTGGAGGAGTGCTCGGCGAAGGTGCTCGAGGCCTCCGGCTACGGCCAGCGGGAGCGGCGGACCGGGCACGGGATGGGATTCGCCGTCAGCGCCTACATGAGCGGGGCGGGTACCGCCATCTACTGGAACGACATGCCGCACTCGGAGGTCCAGGTCAAGGTCGACCGGACCGGGGCGACGGTCTACTGCGGGGCGATGGACATCGGCCAGGGCTCGGACATGGTCCTCGCCCAGATCGCGGCGGAGGAGCTGGGGATCGAGCCGCTTGACGTGCGGCTCGTCACCGCCGACACCGATCTGACCCCGGTCGACCTCGGCTCCTACTCCTCGCGGGTGACCTTCATGGCCGGCAACGCGGCACTCGAGGCTGCCCGCAAGATGCGGAACCTGCTGGTCGAGGCGGTCGCTGAACGGATGGGCGTAGCCGACTTGGAGGAGATTGATGTCGGCGAAGGAAGGATCGGCGAGTTCAGCTTCGAGGAGGCGTGCGTCATCGCCACCACCCGCTTCGGCGCCCTCAGCACGACGGGGTCCTACAAGCCGCCGCGGATCGGTGGGCCGTTCAAGGGCTCCGGCGTCGGTCCGAGCCCGGCATACTCCTACAGCGCCGCCGTCGTCGACGTCGAGGCCGACCCGCGGACCGGGGTCGTCACGGTCGGCAAGGTCTGGATCGCACACGACGTCGGCCGCTCGATCAATCCGCTCCTGGTCGTCGGCCAGGTCGAGGGCGGCGTCTACATGGGATTGGGCGAGGCGCTGATGGAAGAGCAGGAGTACCGCAAGGGCCTCCACAAGTGGCCCTCGATGCTGGAGTACAAGTCGCCGACCTTCCTCGATACGCCCCCGATCGAGACCTTCCTCGTCGAGACGATCGACCCGGAGGGTCCCTACGGAGCCAAGGAGGCGGGCCAGGGGCCCCTGCTGCCCGTGATCCCCGCGGTCAATGCGGCCGTCTTCGACGCCCTCGGCGTCTGGGTGGACGAGACGCCGATCACCCCCGAGAAGGTGCTTCGCGCGCTGGAGGCGAAGGCGAAGGGCAACCCGCCCCGCCATGGGCCGCGGTCGTTCCCCGCCGTGCCCTACGGCGAGCCGATCCGGGTCGAGCCGCCAGCCCGCGACGACCTCCGGGTCGGCGCCGAGCTCGAGGCGGCGTTCCCGCAAACCCCCGGGGCGCACTAGCGTGCTCCGGCTCCCCCGGCTCCGCTACCTCCGGCCCGCGTCGGCCCTGGAGGCGGCGACGGTGGCCGAAGACCTCGGCACCCGCGCGATGCTGGTGGCCGGTGGGACGGATCTCTTCCCCAACCTCAAGCGGCGGCAGTTCGACCCCGAGATCCTGATCCAGGTTCCCAGCCTGCCAGGGATCACGAAGGAGGCCGGGGGCTTTGTGCTCGGCGCCACCGTGACACTGGCGCAGGCCGCGGCCGATCCCGGCCTCCAGGTGTTCCTCCCCGGCTTCGCGGAGGCGGCCGGCCTCGTGTCGTCGCCGCCGCTGCGTAACGCCGGCACGCTGGGCGGCAACCTCTGCGTCGACACCCGCTGCAACTACTACAACCAGACCCACGAATGGCGAAAGTCGATCGGCTTCTGCCTCAAGAAGGACGGCGAGATCTGCCTCGTCGCGCCCGGAAGCCCGCGCTGCTGGGCGGTCTCCTCCTCCGACACCGCCCCGGTGGCACTAGTCCTCGGCGCGACGGTCGAGCTGACCGGCCCGGAGGGCTCGCGGCTGATCCCGGCCTCCGCGCTCTACCGCGACGACGGGATGGAGTACCTGGCCAAGGAGCCCCATGAGGTGCTGTCGGCGATCCACCTGCCGGCGGAGCCGGGCGTTCGGACGGCCTATGTCAAGCTCCGCCGGCGAGGCTCGATCGACTTCCCGATCGCCGGCGCGGCGGTCGCCCTCAAACTCGATGGCGACATCGTGGTGAGCTGCCGGATCGCACTCTCGGCGGTTGCCTCGCACCCTCTCGAGGTGCCCGCCGCGGGAGAGCTCCTGGTCGGCAAGCGCCTCGACCAGGAGGCGATCACCGCCGCCGCCGAGCTCGCGGCCAAGCCGGCCAAGCCGCTGGACAACACCGACCTCACCCACTTCTGGCGCAAGAAGATGGTCCGCGTCGTGGTCGAAAAGGCCCTGGCGGCAGCGGCCGACCGGAATGCCTAGGGCCTGCTACGCCGCGCTGGCCGCCGGGAGAGTGCCGGGCCGAAGCGTCGCCGGCTCCCTGGCATTGAGTCGGTCGAGCACCGCCAGGGCGGCCCAGAGGATGACGATCCCGGCGACCTGGAGAGGGGTGATGGACTGCCGCGGCGTGACCAGGAAAACGTTGACGAGGACCCCGGTGATGGGGAAGGCAAGCTCGGCCAGGGTGGCCATCGCCGCCGGCGTGCTGGCCAGCCCGCGGTAGTAGAGGAGCATCGCCAGCAGGCCCGGAAGGAGGGCCAAGCCGAGGTAGAGAGGCGCATCCTCCGGCCGGTAGGTCGTGAACGCGGCAAAGCCGCCCTCCACCCAGAGGACGACGGCCAGGGCCGGGAGCGCGGTTGTGAAGCGGAGTCCGGTCAGAGCCGTGAAGCTGACATCGGCCAGCGCGTAGCGGCCGAAGACGGTGGCCGCTCCCCAGAGAGCTGAAGCGCCGAGGGCGAAGAGCGCCGCCGCGACGTGAAAGTCGGCCAGGCCGTCCTGCGGCCGGAAGGGATCGGGGATGGCGATCAGGTAGGCACCGACCAGGGCCACCGGCACCATGATCCAGGCCGCCGGCGCCAGCCGCTCGCGGAGCCAGAGGCTGGCCAGGATGATCGCGATCAGCGGCTGGGTCTTCTGGAGCAGGAGGGTCTCGATGAAGTGGCCGTAGCCGAAGGAGATCGTGAAGAGCACGGTGGCGAGACCGGAGGCGCCGATGCCGATGGCGGCGATCGCGGCCCACTGGCGGCGGCTGAGGCGGCGGATCTGGTCTCGGGCCAGCCAGAGCAGGGGCACCGAGCACGCGGTCAGGATCACGTGCTCCAGCAGGACCAGCTGGGTGGACTGGATGAGGCGGTCGGAGGAGAGATGGCGGAGCAGCGGTGCCCGGAAGAGGGCATCGGTGCCCCAGAGCATGGCCCCGAGGGCGACCAGGACGACAGCGAAACGGTCGGCGACCCGGCTCATGAGCGTATTTAACGGGAACCGGTCAACGGCAATTCCCGGCCGGCTTCGGCGCCGCGTCGGGCCCGGTTCGCAAGTCCAGGCCCGACTGCTCGGCTCAGCAGGTAGACGGCGAAGCTGAGGCTGGCGACGAAGAAGCTGGTCGGGTAGGGGGTGAAGAGCCCGAGCAGGATGCCTCCCATGGTGCAGGCGAGGGCGATCGCCACCGCCAGCAGGGTCGCGACCAGGGGCCTGACGGACAGCTTCTGGGCCGACGCCGCGGGGGTGATGAGCAGGGTCAAAACGAGCAGCACCCCGACCACCTGGACTGCCTCCGCAACCGCGATGGCGAGGATCAGCAGGAACCCGATCGAGAGCAGCCGCACCGGCACCCCACGCGCCTCGGCGACCTCGGGATCGACGCTGGCGAAGGTCAGCGGTCGGCTGATCGCGGCGAGCGCCCCGACGGTGGCCACACCGAGGACGAGGAGGAGCAGGACATCCTGCCGGCTGACCGTGGTGATGGTCCCGAAGAGGATGCTGAACGCCACCGTCGCGTAGCGGGTGTAGAGCGTCAGAAAGAGGACCCCGAGCCCGAGCCCGAAGGCGAGAACGGAGCCGACCGCGACGTCGCGGTCGCGCAGCCGGACGCCCAGGACGCCGATCCCGAGCGAGGCAAGCACCGCCCCGGCGAGCAGGCCGAGCACCGCATCGAAGCCGAAGTAGAGGGCGGCGGCGGTGCCGGTGAAGCCGACCTCGGCGATCCCATGGACGGCAAACGACATGTTGCGCAGGACGACGAAGCGGCCGACCAGGCCGGCGACGACCGCGATGATGAGGCCGGCGAGGATCGCGTTCTGGACGAACTCGTAGCCGAACAGGCTCATGGCCGGGGCCGAGGGACCGGTTCGTGGGCGTGCTCGTGGTGGTCGCCGAGGGGCTCCATCGCCTCGGCCACGACGAGCACCCGGCCGTGGACCCGGAGCACGTCCACCTGGGAGCCATAGAGCTCGGTCATCGCGGCTGTCGTCAGCACCTCGGCCGGCGTCCCCTGCGCCCAGCGGCCGCCGGCGACGGCGAGGATCCGGTCGGTGAAGGCAAGCACCGGGTTGATGTCGTGAGTGACGAAGACGACCGTGCCACCGGTCCGCTCGCACCACTCCTGGAGAAGATCGCAGACCTCGCGCTGATGGTGAAGGTCGAGGCTCAGGAGAGGCTCGTCGCAGAGCAGAAGGCGCGGGTCGCCGACCAGCGCCTGCGCGATCCGGAGCCGCTGCTGCTCACCCCCCGAGAGTCGGCCGACGGCGACGTCGGCGAGCGCCCCGGCGCCGACCGCGGCCAGCGCCTCCTCGACCCGCCGCTTCGTCTCGGCGCCCCCGAGGCCGAATCCCCAGCGCCTCCCGTCGACGCCGAGCCCAACCAGGTCCCGGGCGCGTAGCGGGACTTCCGGATCGAGCTCGCCGCGCTGCGGCACATAGCCGATCCGCACGTCTCCGCGCCGCGGTGTCCGGCCGAGGACTTCGACCACCCCGCTGGCGCGGAGCATCCCCAGCAGCACCTTCAGCAGCGATGTCTTACCAGCCCCGTTGGGCCCGATGACGGCAAGGAAGTCTCCCGGTTCGACGGCCAGGGAGAGGTCCGCCCAGATCAGCCGCTCGCCCAGCTTCAGCGTTGACCGCTCGATCCGGATCGCGAGCTCGCTCATCGGTTGAGCGCCGCTCCCACCGCGTCCAGCTGCTCGAGCTGCCATTGCTGGTAGGTCTTTCCGGCGGGCTCGGTCTCGCTGATGCCGACGACCGGAACGCCACTGCGCCGGGCGAGGTCGCGGATCGCGGCGGTGACCGGCGTCACGGCCTGGCTGTTGCAGAGGAGGGCCTTCACCTGGCGCCCGGTGAGCAGGTCCTGCTCGTCGGCCACGGCCCGGGTGGGAGGGTCGTTGCCGTCCTCGACCGCGTTCATGAAAGCCAGGGGCGAGCGGATCTTCAGGCCGAGCGCGTCCGCCATATAGCCGTAAACCGCCTCGGTGAACGCCACCGGCGTGCCCCGGAACCGGGCCTTCAGCGCCGCCACACGCTCGCCGATGGGCGCCAGCGAGGCGAGAAAGGACGCGAGATTGGCACGGTAGCCCACGCCGTGGGCAGGGTCGATGCGGACCAGGGCGTCGGCCACCACCTGCGCCACCCGCGGCATGACAACGGGGTCGTACCAGAGGTGCGGGTTGGCACCGTCGCGAGCGCCGACCACCCGTTGGACGTTGATCACAACCCGGCTGGCCCGGGGCGAGGCCGCCAACAGCCGGTCCATGAATGCGTCATAGCCGAGACCGTTCTCGATCACGAGCCGCGAATCGGCGACGGCGCGCGCGTTCCCAGCGTTGCTCTCGTACTGGTGGGGGTCGGCGTTGGGATTGCTGAGAAAGGCATAGATCCGGAGCTTCGAGCCGCCCAGCTGGTGGAGCAGGTCGCCGTAGAAGTTCTCCCCCGCGCTGACCGTCATCGCGCCCGGGTCGGAAGGATAGGCTGGGGTGGCCGAGGCGACTCCGGCAGTGCACCCGGTCATGGTCGCGACCACAACCGCGACCATTGCCAGGCAGGGTTTCGAAAGTCCTTTGCACAACCCCATGGAGCGACCCTAGCAGCCGCGCCGACGATTATGCAAGTGACTTGCGCTTAAGGGTGCGACCCGGGCGTCGCACGGCAATCGGGGCAGAGCCCGACCAGGACCAGGCGGTGCGTCTGGAGCTGGAAGCCGGTGGACCGCTCGATCTCACCGGCGGCACCTTCAACGATGCAACCGGGCACCACGCTGACATTGCCGCAGCGCTCGCAGCGGACATGCTCGTGGTGCTCGCCCGACGCCTCGTAGCGACTCTTACCATCACCCAGCTCGACGCGTTGCGCGACCCCTCGACCCTCGAGCCAGACCAGTGACCGGAACACCGACGAATAGTCGGCGGGGATCTTGGCCTGGTGGAGATCGCGCTGCAGATCCTCGATCGTCCAGCCGTGGTGGGAGGGATCGAGAAGCCGTTCGGTGACCGCGTCCCGGACGTGACTGGGCCGTGACATCGGGGCCAGCCTAGCATCCATACGCAAGCGACTTGCCAAACTCGGCGCGCGCCACGGCCCGCGTTCTAACATCGGCGGGCCAGACGTCAGACACGACAGGGAGGTTCAAGAGCCATGATGCAGCCCCAACCCGCCACCCAGCGGCCCGAGGTCCAGCGCGAATGGGTGACCACGGCTTTCCAGATCGACGGCTACCGGGTCGCCAAGAACCTCGGCCTGGTCCGCGGCATAATCGTTCGCTCGCGGAGCGTTGTCGGCAACTTCGGCGCCAGCATTCAGCGGATCTTCGGCGGAAACATCACGCTCTACACCGACATGTGCGAGCACGCCCGAGAAGACGCGTTCCGGATCCTGCTCCAGCACGCGGCCGCGATCGGCGCCAACGCCGTGATCGGCGTCCGCTACGACGCGACCGAGATCATGCCCGGCGTATCCGAGGTGCTCTGCTACGGCACCGCCGTCGTTCTCGACCAGGCCTCTGGCTGATCGCCGGCGACCAGGCCGGGGGAAGTTATTTGCTCGCGCACAGGTTTTGTCTGTCGTGAGCACCACTGAGACCGACCCCTACCAGGCCTTCAACGAGAATTTGATCGCCGACCTCCGCGCCCACGGCGGGAAGGCGACCTCGGGGCCTTTCGTCGGGCGGCCCGTCCTGATCCTGACCAACATCGGCGCCAGGACCGGCCAGATAAGGGAGACTCCCCTCGCCTACACCCGCGATAGCGAGAGGTTCGTCGTCATCGCCTCCAAGGGTGGCGCGCCGACCCATCCCTCCTGGTTCCACAACCTGGTCGCCAACCCCGAGGTCAAGGTCGAGGTCCTCGGCCAGGAGTTCAAGGCCCGGGCACGGGTGGCCGAGGGCGAGGAGCACGAGCGGCTCTACGCGGCTCAGGCAGCCCAGATGCCGACCTTTGCGGAGTACCAGCGGAAGACCGATCGGAAGATCCCGGCCATCGTGCTCGAGAGGGTCCGCTAGACAAGCGGCCGGAATCCGACGTCGTTGCGGACCTCGAAGCCGAGGGTGTCGCGATACAAGGCCCGGGATGCGTCCGGGTCGTTCTGCGGGAGGAAGGTCCAGCGAATGGTGATGTCCATGCCGGCCGTCCTGCGGCTCCGTGACCCGCGCTTCTCGATTCCGGATCGGTCTGGTCACCTGCTTCGCCACGCACGACGGCAGCTCCGCCGTCGCGCGAGCTGTCTGGCCCCGATAGGCGCTGGGCGGCACACCGACCAACTCGGTGAAGCGAGTGCTGAAGGTGCCCAGCGACGCGCAGCCGACCGCGAAACAGACCTCGGTGACGCTGAGGTCGCCACGACGCAGCGGCGCCATCGCGCTCGATGCGCCGCGTCATCAGGTAGCCCTACGGCGACTCGCCGTAGGCGAGCCGGAACTGGCGCTGAGGTGCCCGGCCGGTCGCCAGCCGTACGAGTAGCAGGCCGAGCAAGATCAGTGCGACGACGAGGGCCTCGGTCAGGTGCCGACGTAGGCCGCGAGGTGCTCGCCGGTGAGGGTGGTGCTCGATGACGATGACCGACTTGCCGGAGTCGACGAGCCGGTCGAGCAAGCCGAGCAGCTGCTCGACGTCGGCGAGGTGGAGGCCGGTGGTCGGCTCGTCGAGGACGTAGACGTCGCCCTTCTCGGCCATCTGGGTGGCCAGCTTGAGCCGCTGCCGCTCGCCGCCGGACAGCGTGGTGAGCGGCT
>DAIRGV010000013.1:0-41046 GCA_036794405.1 Candidatus Dormiibacterota bacterium | reverse complement strand
GGTTGGGGCTGGGCGGCTGATGGCCCAGGCCCGGGCGCTGATAACCCTCAGCGAGGTGACCAAGGTCTACCGGATCGGCGACATCGAGGTCCACGCCCTGCGCGGCATCGACCTCCGGATCGATGAGGGTGAGTTCGTCGCCATCATGGGCGCCTCCGGGTCGGGCAAATCGACCCTGATGAACCTGGTCGGCTGCCTCGACCAGCCGAGCACCGGCACCTACGTGCTGGACGAGATCGACGTCGCCGACCTCGACGACGACCAGCTCGCTCGCATCCGGAACCGAAGGATCGGATTCGTCTTCCAGAGCTTCAACCTGATCCCCCGGTCGACCGCCCTCCACAACGTGGAGATGCCCCTGGTCTACGCCGGTGACACGCAGCAGCGGCAGGAGCGGGCGCTCCTGGCCCTCGACCTGGTCGGGCTCGCCGATCGCGCCAACCACCAGCCCTCCGAGCTCTCGGGAGGGCAACAGCAGCGCGTCGCGATCGCGCGGGCGCTGATCACCGAGCCGGCGATCCTGCTCGCCGACGAGCCGACGGGCAACCTCGACAGCGAGTCGAGCCTGGAGATCATGCGCCTCCTGTCGCGCCTCAACAGCCAGGGCCGGACCATCGTCCTGATCACCCACGAGCCCGACGTCGCCGCCTTTGCCGGCCGCGTCGTCCGGCTCCGCGACGGTCACATCGTGAGCGACGTGCGGCAGGTGCCCAAAGAGCCCGCGGCCGAGCCCGCCGCCGCCGACATCCCGACCGAGGCGCTGCGGTGAGCGTCTTCGAGGCACTCCGCCTCGCGTGGCAGGGCCTGCTGGCCAATCGGCTGCGCTCCGGCCTCACCATGCTCGGGATCCTGATCGGGGTCGGCGCCGTGATCCTCCTGGTCGCGGTCGGGAATGGCGCCTCGGTCCAGGTTCAGAACCAGGTCGCGGCCCTCGGCTCCAACATCGTCTACATCTACCCCTCCGCCAGCAGGGGAGCCGGCGGGGTGTCACAGGGCTTCGCCAGCGGTTCGACCCTCACCCAGGCGGACGTGACCGCGCTCAACGACCAGGCGCAGGCGCCGCATATCGTGACCGCCATCCCGGTCACCCAGGCGCCCGGCAACATGACCTGGCAGAACCAGAACTGGTTCGCCCAGACGACCGCCTCGACCGCCGACTACGTGACCGTCCGCGCCTACACGATGGCCACCGGCAGCTTCTTCACCGCTGCCGACGTGCAGAGCGACGCCAAGGTCGTGGTGGTCGGGAAGACGGTCGTCGACAACCTGTTCCAGGGCCAGGATCCGGTCGGCCAGCAGATCAAGATCAACCGCCAGAGCTTCAGGGTGATCGGCACGTTCGCCGCCAAAGGCTCGGCCGCGCTCGGCAACCAGGACAACGTCGCGGTGGTGCCGATCACCACCGCCTGGGCCTACCTGACCGGCGGTCGCGGCAAGAACATCAACCAGATCATCATCCAGGCGACCGACGCGAACGCCGTCAAATCGGCCCAGACCGAGGCCACCAACATCCTCCTCAACCTGCACCAGGTCGCCGATCCCGCCAACCCCGACTTCACCAGCCAGAGCCAGCAGGACATCCTCGCGACGGCCGGCCAAATCACCGGGACCCTGACCGTGCTGCTGGGAGCGATCGCCGCCATCTCGCTCGTCGTCGGCGGCATCGGGATCATGAACATCATGCTGGTGACCGTCACCGAGCGGACCCGCGAAATTGGGATCCGCAAGGCGATCGGAGCGCGCCGCAGCGACATCCTGCTGCAGTTCCTGATCGAGTCGATGGTGCTCTCCGGGCTCGGCGGGCTCCTCGGCATCGCCGTCGGCTGGCTGGTCTCGGCCCAGATCAGCTCGATCAAGTTCGGAGGCGGGACGCTGCCCCCTCCGGTGGTGTCGATCCCGTCCGTGCTGCTCGCCTTCGGCGTCTCGGTCGGGATCGGGCTCTTCTTCGGGATCTACCCCGCCAACCGGGCAGCCGGACTCCACCCCATCGAAGCACTGAGGTACGAATAGATGAACAAGCTGACGGTCGGCCTGGCTGTCGTGATCGCCCTGCTGGGCGGCTTTTACGGCGGATTTCGGTACGAGAGCGGCAAGGTCGGGACCACAGCGAGCGCCGCCGCATCGACGAGCGCCGGCACCGCCGCCCGGGCCGGCGGCACGGCCGCCCGCACTCCGGGCGCCGGAGGCGGATTCGCCGGTGCCGGCGGTGGGTTCGGCGCCGGCCGCGGCAGCGCGGGCACGATCACCAACCTGACCGCCGCGGGCTTCACCCTCCACAGCGCCAACGGGACCGATACCCAGGTGACCTTCGCCTCCGGCGCGTCAGTCCGGAAGACGGTTGCCGGCCAGCTCAGCGACCTTCAGGACAACACGACCGTCGCCGTGACCGGCACCCGGGACACCTCGGGCAACCTGGTGGCGACTGCGATCACGCTCGTCCCGGTCCCCTCACCCAGCCCGGGAGGCTAGGAGGTGGAGATTGGTCGCGGCGGGCGCCGACTCTCCGGTCGCGCAGGGCTCATGATTTAGGCCAGATGCCGGGGATCAGCCATTACAACCCTCCTGAGCTGCCGGCTCCATCGGGTTACTCACACGCCTCCTCCGGTTCGGGGGAGATCGTCTTTATCGGCGGCCAGGTCGGCTGCGACGCGAGCGGCGCGATCCAGGACCCGGGCGACATGACGGCCCAGTTCGGGCTCGCCATCCGCAATCTTCGGATCGCTCTCGGTGCTGCCGGCTGCACGCCCGCCGACGTCGTCAAGGTCAACTACCTGGTGACTGATGTCGCCGCCTACAAGAACGCCCGGAAGCCGATCGGCGAGCATTACCGCGCCGTCTTCGGGCGCTACTTTCCGGCATCGACCCTGGCCGAGGTGAAGGGCCTCCTCGACCCTGCCGCGATGATCGAGATCGAAGCGGTGGCGGTCCGGGGCTGAGCGGCCCGGTGACCCGCCCCCAGCTGCCGCGCGGCTACTGGAACCCCCGGGCCGAGACGATGCCGCGGGCCGAGCTCCGCGAGCTCCAATTCAGCAGGCTCAAGGTTCAGCTGGAGCATGCCTACGCCGGCTCGCCCTTCTGGCGGGAGAGGATGGACGCGGCCGGCTGCCCGCCGGCGGGCATCGCCTCGCTGGAGGACTACAGCGCCCGCTTCCCGATCCTGAAGCGGGAGGAGATCACCGCTGCCGAGGCGGCGGCCCCGCCCTACGGAACGCTGCCCAGCGTCGACCCGCGGCTCGGCATCCGCCACCACCAGACGAGCGGGACCAGCGGCGCCAACCCGGTCCGGACCTTCGACACCGCGCGGGACTGGGCCTGGGCCGCCGACATGTGGTCGACCGGCGCCTACGCGATGGGCGTCAGGGCCTCGGACACCGCGCTCGTGGCCTTCGGCTACGGCCTCTTCATCGGCTTCTGGGGCCTCCAGTACGGCCTCGAGAAGATTGGCTGCAAGGTGATCCCGACCGGCTCCTTCGACTCCGAGAAACGCGTCCAGCTGCTATTGGAGCAGGAGTGCACAGTGCTCGCCTGCACGCCCACCTATGCCCTTCGGCTGGCTCTCACCGCCGAGAAGATGGGTATCGACTTGGCCCGGGACGGCAGGGTGAAGATCGTGATCGCCTCCGGCGAGCCGCGCCCGGAGGCGACCAAGCGGAAGATCGAGGAGGCGTACGGTGCCTTCTGCGGCGACACCGCCGGAATGACCGAGGCGGCCACCATCTTCATGTTCGAGTGCGCCGAGGAGCCGGGCGGCTGCCACATCATCGAGACCGACTACATCGAGGAGGTCGTCGACCCGGAGACGTTCGAGCCGGCGGGCCAGGGGCAGGTCGGCGTCCGGCTGATGACCTCGCTCGGCCGGGAGGGGATCCAGATGTTCCGCTACTGGAGCAATGACCTGGTCGTGCGGAGGCCTTACACCGACTGCCGCTGCGGGCGGACCTGGGACCTCTACGAGGGCGGCATCCGGGGCCGCCACGACGACATGCGAAAGATCCGGGGGGTCTGGTTCATGCCCTCGATGGTCGAGGACGTGATCCGTACCTTCCCCGAGATCGATGAGTTCCAATGCCTGCTCGTCAACCTCGACGAGCTCGAAACCCTGGTCATCCAGATCGAGCCCACCGCGAGCGTCTCAGCGAAGGACTACGAGCCGCTCCGGGTGCGCTTCACCGCCGAGGTCAAGCGGCAGCTCTCCCTAACGCCGCGGGTGGAGCTGGCCGCGGCGGGCCAGCTGCCCCGCTTCGAGATGAAGGCGAAGCGGTTCCGCGACCTGACCGCGGAGGAGGCGCCGCCGTGAGCGAGTACGCCCGGCCGGAGCTCAGCCCGGGGGAGCAGGAAAAGCTGAAACGGGTCTACGACGACCTCCTTCAGCTCGCTTCGAGCGAGGTCCCGGCGGTCGCGGCGGCGTCCCGCGCGGCGCTGGCCCAGGTCGCGACCGCATTGAGTGGCCAGGGCCTCTTCTACGAGCTCTACTCGAAGCGTTGGAAATAGGCGTCGGCCTCCCGGCTGTCGTCCCCGGTGCTTCCGCCGACCTGCTCCTGCGCTGGGCGCGTGACGCCGACGCGGGGCCCTTCACCACCCTCGGCGTCCACGACCGGCTGGCCTGGGACGGATTCGAGTGCCTCGGGGTCCTCAACGCGGCGGCCGCCGTCACCGAACGGATCCAGCTCGCCTCGCTGGTCCTGATCGCACCGCTGCGGCCGGCGGAGATGATCGCCCGGCAGGCGGCGGCGATCCAGGAGCTCTCCGGCGGCCGCCTCACCCTCGGCGTCGGCATCGGCCCTCGGCGGGACGACTACCAGGCAGCAGGGGCCGACTTCGGGACCCGCGGCCGGCGGCTGGAGGACCAGCTCCACGAGCTCCGCGGACACTGGGACAGGGGGCTCGCCCGCCCCCGCCTGCTGGTCGGCGGCGGCGGAGACGCGGCGCTGGCCCGGATGGCCCGCCACGCCGATGGGTACGTCCACGGCGGCGGGCCGGCCCGCGCCTTCAAGGGTGCCGCCGATCGCGCCCTCGCGGCCTGGTACGACGCCGGCCGTCCGGGGCGGCCGCGCCTCGTCGGGACGGGGTATTTCGCCCTCGGCGGCCGGGAGGCCGAGGGCCGCCAGTTCCTCCGCCACTACTACCGCTTCGTCGGCCCTTTCGCGGAGCGGATCGCCGACGGCATCCTCACCAGCCGCGCCGGGGTCGAGGAGCTGGCCGCGGGCTACGCGGAGGCCGGCTGCGACGAGCTGGTGCTCTTTCCTACGGTTGCGGCGATCGAGCAGCTCCACCTCTTGGCGGAGGCCTGAACCCGGCAAGCAACCGCTCGTAGTCCTCCGGAGTGTCGAGATCGATCGGGTGGTCGCCTTCGGTCTCGGCCGGGAGCGGCGCCACCAGGTCGGGCCGGCCGCGAACGACCGCTCGGCAGCCGACATCGCCCTCCAGCGAGGCGAGGTCGCCGAACAGCGAGCGCTCCAGCACGACCGGCGGATGGAGCAGGGTGCCGAAGCGGAGCGCGGCAGAGGGCAGACCGGACGTAGCCTGGAGATCCAGGAGGCGGTCGAAGAGCTCGGCGCTGACGGCCGGCTGGTCGCCGAGGATCACCATCGCCCGCCCTATCTCGGGACCGAGCGAGGCCAGGCCGGCTCGCAGCGACGAGCCCAGCCCGGAATCGTGGTCGGGATTGACGACGACCCGTGCCCGGCCCAGATCGACGCCGGCCTGGATCGCCTCGGCGTTGGCGCCGAGAACGACCACGACCTCGTCCAGCGACGAGTCGTTGGCCGCCGCCAGCACGCTCTCGAGGAGCGGGCGGCCGCCCAGCGGCAGGAGCTGCTTGGGCCGGCCCATGCGGCGGGAGGAGCCGGCGGCCAGGACCAGCCCGGCCGAGATCAAGCCTTAGCCGAGGCCAGGAAGGTTTCCCGGCAGCCGGGACCGCAGAAGTAATGCGTCACCTCGTCCCGCACGGCGGTCAGAGCGCCGGCCTTGATCTCGACGGCCATTCCGCAGATCGGGTCGGTGGCGAAAACCGCGGCCGCCTGTTCCACCGCCTCCGACCGATCGGCCGGGCCGAGGCGGCGCCGCTCCGCGACGACGTCGGCCAGGGCCAGGAGGGCGATCTCCTCCTGGGTGGCCCCGCGCAGCCGGCCCGCAGGCGCGTGGACGCGGGAGAGCGCTGCCTCGGTAATACCGCGGCCGCGAAGGGCATCGAGGACGGCGGCCGAACGTCGCCGGCTGGCGACCAGGGCCACCCTGAGGCTGGGAAAAGCGAGGGCGGCTTCGAGAGCGTCTTCGTCGTAGTGCCCCATGGTGGCGACGACCGCCCACGCGTCCGCGCCCGGAGGGGGGAGCGAGCCGAGGCCGGCCTGGGAGACGAGTTGGGTGCGGAAGCCGGTCAGCTGGGCAAGCTTGACCAGGTTCTCCGCAGCCGGGCTCTCACCGAACACGACCAGCAGCGGTTTGGGCAGCTGGGGCTCGATGAAGATGTCGAGCGCGCCTCCGCTCGGGCAGGTCGTCGCCATCGTCAGCTCGCCCCGCCGGCGGGACGCCTTGGCGGCTTCGGCCGGCACGATCTTGACCAGGCGAGGCGTCCCCTCGGCGAGGGCTCGCAACGCTTCCCGGCGGACCAGCGGTTCGGAGCAGCTGCCACCGATCCAACCCCGGAGCCGGCCGTCAGCCGTGATCACCGCCTTGTCCCCCGGCTTGGCGGAGGTCGGCGGGTCGCAGCGGACGACTGTCGCCAGCACGCAGGGCGTGCCGGTGGCGGCATTCTCGGCGAGCAGCGCGAGGAGGTCGTCGGCTATTCCGTCACACCCTTCGAGCGGAGCGCCGCCCAGACCTTATCGGAGGTTACGGGCATGTCGATGTTGGTGATGCCATAGGGAGAAAGGGCGTCCATCACGGCGTTGACGTAAGCGGCCGGCGAGCCGACCGTCGGCGACTCTTCTCCGACGCCCTTGGCGCCGAGCGGATGATGGGGCGACGGCGTCACCGTCCTCGTAGACCCTGAAGTTGGGCGTCTCCCAGGCCGTCGGGAGCAGGTAGTCCATGAAGTTGGAGCCGATGCAGTTGCCCTCCTCGTCGAAGGTGATGAGCTCCATGAAAGCGATCCCGAAGCCCTCCGTGAGGCCGCCGTGGATCTGGCCCTCCACGATCATCGGATTGATCCGCACACCGCAGTCGTCGACCGCGACCATGTCCCGCACCTTGACCTGGCCGGTGCCCTTGTCGACCTCGACGACGACGGCGTAGGTGCCGAAGGGGAAGGTCATGTTGGGCGGGTCGTAGTAGGTGACGCCCTCGAGTCCCGCCTCCATCCCGTCGGGCAGGTTGGTATAGGCGGCGAAGGCGATGTCCTGGATCGTCTTCGAGCGCTCCGGCGAGCCCTTGACGGAGAACTTGCCCCGCTCCCAGACGAGGTCCTCCTCGGCCGCCTCGAGCAGGTGTGCCGCGATCGATTGTGCCTTCTTGCGGAGCTTTCGGCTGACCATCGCCGTGGCCGCGCCGCCCACCGGAATGGAGCGAGAGGCATAGGTGCCGAGACCGTAGGGCGTGTTGTCGGTGTCGCCCTCGACCACCTGGACGTCTGAGGCAGGGATGCCGAGCTCCTCGGCGACGATCTGGGCGAAGCTGGTCTCGTGGCCCTGGCCCTGTGACTTGACGCCGAGCTTGAGGATCGCCTTGCCCGTCGGGTGAACGCGCAGCTCGGCGGAGTCGAACATCTTCAGCCCGGCGATGTCGTAGTCCTTGCCGTGACCGGCGCCAACGACCTCGGTGAAGCTGGCGAGCCCGATGCCCATCAACTCGCCCCGCGACCTCTTTTCCGCCTGCTCGGCTCGGAGCGCCTTGTAGGACACCTTCTCGAGGGCGAGCTTCATCGCGCCCTGATAGTTGCCGCTGTCGTAGAGCCAGCCCGTCGCCGACTGGTAGGGAAACGCGTCGGCGGGGATGAAGTTCTTCATCCGGAAATCGGCCGGGTCCATCCCGATCTCCTGGGCGGCCTTGTCAACCAGCCGCTCGATCAGGTACGAAGCCTCGGTCACCCGGAAGGAGCAGCGATAGGCGACGCCGCCCGGTGCCTTGTTGGTGTAGTAGCCGTCCGCCACCACATGCGCGGCGGGGATGTCGTAGGAGCCGGTCACGATGTGGAACAGACCGGCCTTGAACTTGCTCGGCTGGGCGTCGGCAAAGAAGGCGCCGTTGTCGCTGAGCAGGCTGGTTCGGAGCGCGAGCATCCGCCCGCTGTCGTCGAGGGCGAGCGATCCGGTCATGTGGAAGTCACGCGCGAAACCGGTCGAGATCAGGTTCTCGGTCCGATCCTCGACCCACTTCACCGGTTTGCCGATCAACAGCGATGCGGCCGTCGCGACAACGTAGCCGGGGTAGATCGGCACCTTGTTGCCGAAACCGCCGCCGATGTCGGGCGAGACGACCCTGATCATCTGCTCCGGCAGGCCGGCGACGAGTGCGAACAAGGTCCGGATCGCGTGCGGCGCCTGGCTGGTCATGTAGAGGGTCGCCTTGCCGGTCGCCGGGTTGACGTCGGCCACGATGCCGCAGGTCTCGAGCGGGGCCGGGTGGCAGCGGGGGTAGAAGGTTGACAGCTCGACCACCTTGGCGGCACGGGCAAAGGCCGCGTCGGTCGCTGCCTTGTCCCCTGCCTCCCAGTGGTAGATGTGGTTGTCCGTCTGGCCCTCCTTCTCATCGCGGATCAGGGGAGCTCCGGCCTCCATCGCCTGCTGCGGGCTGATCACCGGCTTGAGCACCTCGTACTCGACCTCGATCAGGCCGACCGCGTCCTCGGCGATGTACTTGCTGCTCGCGATGACAGCCGCAACCTCCTGGCCCTGGAAGCGGACCTTGTCGGTGGCGAGGACGGCCTGGGTGTCGCCCGAAAGGGTGGGCATCCAGGCGAGCTTGTGCTGAGCCATCAGCTCACCGGTGACGACCGCGACAACACCCGGCACGGCGCTCGCGGCCGCCGTGTCGACGGACTTGATGCGGGCGTGCGCGTGGGGGCTTCGGAGGATCGCCATGTGCAGCATCCCGGGCAGCACGATGTCATCGAGGTAGTTGCCCTTCCCATGCAGGAAGCGGCCGTCCTCCTTGCGCTTGATCGACTCGCCGATACCGCCGTGAGGCTTGATTTCGACTGCCACTACTCTCCTCCCGAAGCTATTGGCTGGCCGGAGGACACGGGCGCTTCCGCCCCGGCGCCCTGCAGCCGAGCCGCATGCTTGACCGCTTTGACGATGTTCATGTAGCCGGTGCAGCGGCAGATGTTGCCGCTGATCGCCCAGCGGATCTCGGACTCGGTGGGGTTCGGGTTGCGCTCGAGCAGCGCGGCGCTGACCAGGAGCATGCCGGGGGTGCAGAAACCGCACTGGAGGCCATGCTCCTCGTGGAAGCCGACCTGGATCGGGTCCAGCGCGGCGCCCTGGCCGAGGCCCTCGACCGTCGTCAGCTTTCGGTCGCCGACCTGGACCGCCAGCATCGTGCAGGACTTCACCGGCTCGCCGTCGAGCAGGACTGTGCAGGCACCGCAGCTGGTGGTGTCGCACCCGATGTGGGTCCCGGTGAGAACGAGGTTGCTGCGAAGGAAGTCGACCAGGAGCACCCGCGGCTCGACGTCGCCGCGGTATTCGGTGCCGTTGACGTTGAGGGTGACCTTCATGCCCGCGCCTCCTGCGCCCGCTTGATCGCCGCCCGGAGGCCGCGTTGTACGAAGACCCGGACCATGTCCTTCTTGTAGGCGGCGCTCCCGCGGATGTCGTCCTTCGGCTCGGCCACCTCGGCCGCCAGGCGGGCCGCATCGGCGATGACCTGGTCGGTCGGTTCCCGCCCTCTGAGCGAATCCTCGGCGGCGGTCGCCTTCAGGTTGCGCGAGCCGACCGACGTCAGCCCGATCCCTGCCCGCCCGATGGAGCCGTTGCTGAGCTCGACTTGCACCGCCACGCCCACGGTCGCGAAGTCGCCGACCTTCCGCTCAAGTTTGAGGTAGGTGCCGGCGGCCCGAGAGGCGGCGGGGATCCGGATCTCGGTCAGCACCTCGTCCGCGGCCAGCGCTGTCGTGAACGGTCCCTGGAAGAAGTCCGCGGCGGCGATGGTCCGCTCGCCCCGGCTCGACCGGACCACGAAGGCGGCGTTCAGAGCGAGCATCACCGACCCCCAATCGCCAGAGGGGTCGGCGTGGCTGATCGAGCCGCCGATCGTTCCCAGGTTGCGGACCAGGGGATCGGAAATCTGGGGCGCGGTCTCGGCGAGGATCGGACAGAGGTCACGGATCTCCTTCCCCCGCTCGATGTCCACATGCCGCGTGAGGGTGCCGATCCGGATCGTGCCCCCCTCGGATGACACCCCTTTGAGCCCGGGCAGCCGGCCGATGTCCACCACCAGCGCGGGGGACGCGAAGCGCAGCTTGAGGAGCGGTATCAGGCTCTGGCCGCCGGCCATCACCTTGGCGTCGTCTCCCCGTTCGGCAAGCAGCGCAAGGGCCTCATCGAGGGTTGCCGGGGCGTGATAGTCAAAGGCGGCGGGGAACACTCAGGATCCACCTCCACAAGGGGACAGACGGAATCAGCCTCAGCCGCCTCGGATATTGCGCCGCGAAGTAACTTGGCGTCAACTTACGCCTCGCCCAACGCCCGAGGGGGCGCTCAGGCCAGGAAGGGCTCGATCCTCCCGTCGCGGATGCGGCTCAGGGGTGACCGGCAGCCGGGCCGGCGATCACAGCGCGCGGTTGCGGGGCGAGCAGTCCCCCTCCTCAGGCGCCGGGCGCCAGAGCGGGCTCGACGACGAACCACTTGCCGCCGACATTCTCCCCCGTCACGTCGCCGGGGTTCTTGTCCTTGACGAAGTAGTAGAGCGGCCAGTTGTCGTACATCACCTGGGTACCCTTGCCGTCGGGGTTGGCGATCGTTGTCAGCGTCCCGCTGACGCCCGGCCCGCCAACGGGCTTGGTCACGTCCGAGGGCAGCAGCAGTGCCGGCCAGGCCGCCAGGCATGCGCCCGTGCAGGTGACCTTGCCGCCCTTGTCTGGCGTGTAGTAGTAGAGCGTCATCCCCTTGCTGTCGGTGAGGATGGTCTTCATCGTGCCGCCAACGCTAACTGAAGCGGTCACGACCATCGGCGCCGGGGTGGCGGTCGGCGCCGCGGTCGGCTGCGACGCTGCCGACGAGCCGGACGACCCGCCGCAACCGACGGTGAGGGCGACCACGGCCCCGACCAGAACCGCCAAGCCGCTTGATTTCACACGCATTGTTTCGGTTTCCCTCCCGCTGAAACGAACTTGATGGCGACTTGCCACGTCTACCCCGCCGGGTTACAAAAGCCGGGCTCAATTCCAGCCAGCGGTGGTCACCGATGCAGGCTTTAAGCTGACTCGAATGCGCGTCGACGAGCTCGTGACCCCGGCGCTCCTCGTCGACGCGACTGCTTTCGACCACAACCTGGCGACGATGGCCGCCGCCTTGCCCGGCACGCGCCTGCGACCCCACGTCAAGGCTCACAAGTGCACGGCGCTGGCGGCGCGCCAGCTGGCGGCGGGGCACCACACCTTCACCTGCGCGACGGTGCGCGAGATGGAGGGGATGGCCGCCGCGGGGCTGGGCGAGGACCTGCTGCTCGCCAACGAGGTGCTCGACGCGACCCGGCTCGGCCGGCTCGAGGCGCGCGTCACCCTGGCCGTCGACTCGGCCGAAACCGTGGCCGCGGCGGTCAAGGGCGGCGTCAAGGAGGTGCTGGTCGACGTCAACGTTGGCCTGCCCCGGTGCGGCATCCCGCCCGAGCGGGCGGGCGAGCTGGCCGAGCTGGCGCGGTCCCTGGGGCTGATCGTTCGGGGCGTGATGGGCTACGAAGGCCACGTTGTGGGACTCCCCGAGCGGGCTCTCCGGGAGCAGATGGCGGCGGAATCGATGGGCCTCCTGCTCCAGGCCCACGGCGACGTCGGCGGGGATGTCATCTCCGCGGGCGGTACCGGCACCTATGACATCAACACCTGGGCGAACGAGATCCAGGCCGGTTCCTATGCGCTGATGGACACGGCCTACGCCAAGCTTGGCCTGCCCTTCCGGCAGTCACTGAGTGTCCTCGCCACCGTCATCTCCGTCTCCGGCGCCGGCTACGCGGTCGCCAACTGCGGGCTCAAGGCGCTGGGGATGGACCATGGCAAGCCCGACGTTGCGGGCGGCGGGACGGTCCTGTTTGTCTCCGACGAACACGTCACCTTCGTACCCGATCGGCCGGTCAAGGTGGGCGACCTGGTGCGGGTCCTGCCCGCCCATTGCGACCCGACGGTCGCGCTGCACGAGCGGATGCACCTGGTCCGCGACGAGCAGGTGCTGGAGACCTGGGTGGTGGACCTGAGGGGATGGTGACGCACGAACCGACGCGCTGGACCAACTGGGGCGGCACCTACAGCTGCAACCCGACCCGGATCGAATCGCCGGCGAACGAAGATCAGATCGTCGGTATCGTCCGTTCTGCCGCCGAGCGCGGCGAGAACGTGAAGGTGATCGGCAGCGGCCACTCTTTCACCGACATCGGCTGCACCGACGGCTGCCTGATCAAGCTCGGCGGCTACAACCAGGTGCTGAACGTCGACCGAGAGGCGGGCACGATCACCGCGCAGGCCGGGATCACGATCCTCCAGCTGAGCGACGCCCTCGCCCACTTCGGACTGGCGATGGAGAACATGGGCGACGTCGGCTACCAGACCATCAGCGGCGCCATCTCGACCGCCACCCACGGCACCGGGGAGAAGCTGCGAAACATCTCCAGCCAGGTCATTGGCCTTTCGCTCGTGCTCGCCGACGGCACCATCCTTGAGTGCTCGGCCGAGAAGGACCGGGAAGCGTTCAAAGCCGCTCAGGTGAGCCTCGGCGCGCTCGGCGTCCTCTCCACCGTGACCCTGCGCTGCGTGCCGGCCTACAACATCCGCTCCTTCCAGGAGCCGCGGCCGCTGGACGAGCTGCTCGAGAGCCTTGACCAGCGCTGCCGGGAGAACGACCACTTCGAGTTCTTCTGGTGGCCGCACACGACCTGGGCCCAGGCGATTACCAACACCCGCACCCAGGACCCGCCCTCGGCGAGCCAGCGACGCACCGGCTTCGGCGCCTACGTCAACGACATCCTGATCGAGAACCACGCCTTCGGCCTGATCCAGCGTGCGGCCCAGGTCAACCGCTCCTGGATCCCCCGCCTGGCTGGCTTCACCGCACGGACGATGACGCGCAAGGAGATGACCGACCGGAGCGACCGCATCTTCGCCAACGAGCGTCTCGTGAAGTTCGCCGAGATGGAGTACGCGCTGCCACGCGAGCACCTGGTTCAGGCGGTGCGCGACATCCGGGCCATGATCGAGCGCACCGGCCTTCTGATCAGCTTCCCGGTCGAGGTGCGGGCGGTCGCCGCGGACGACATCCCCCTCAGCCCTGCATACGGCCGCGAGACCGGCTACATCGCCGTCCACGTCTTCAACAGGTTCGAATACGAGCCGTACTTCCGCGAGGTCGAGGCGATCATGAGCTCCCACCAGGGCCGGCCGCACTGGGGCAAGCTCCACTTCCAGACCGCCGAGACCCTGCGCCCTCGCTACCCGCTCTGGGACAAGTTCATCGCGGTGCGCGACCGGCTTGACCCGAACCGGATGTTCGGCAACGCCTACCTCGAGCGGGTCCTCGGCCAGGAGGGCGCCCGGACCGCGAAGGGGGTGACGCCATAGCCGCCCCGGGGTGACCTGTCAGCCGCCGGCCGAGAAAAAGGGGGGTTAGAAGGAATGTCCGACCAGGAACTTGCCGACGACCGTATCAACCGGTCGTTCGGCTACAAGCAGGAGCTGCGGCGAGCGCTGAAGCTCTTCTCGCTCTACGCGGTGGCCTTTTCCATCATCTCGATCACCACCGGGCTTTCGACCAACTTCGGCGCGGCCATCGGCGCGCTGGGCCCCGCCTCGATCTGGCTCTGGATCGTCGCGTCCATCGGCCAGATGCTGGTGGCGTTGGTCGTCGCCGAGCTCGGGACCCGGATCCCATTGGCTGGTTACTCCTACCAGTGGGGCGCGCGCCTCGTCAACACCGCCTATGGGTGGTTCACCGGGTTCCTCGGCCTTGCCTATCTCTCCGTCGGCGCCGCCGCCATCAACTTCGTCGTCGTCGCCCCGCTGGTGGCGACGCTGATCGGCTTCGACCCCACCAACCCGACCGTCAACCTCCTGATCACCCTCGTGATCTTCGCGCTCAACCTCGCCATCAACATCATCTCCATCGCTCTCGCGGCGCGGATCAACAACATCGCCGTCTTCACCGAGATCGTGGGCATGGTCGGCTTCGCGATCATCCTCTTCATCGCCTGGGCGATCCATCCCAACCACTCCTTTGGGTTCCTCGCCAGCACCGGGACCGCGACGACCACCAACGCGATCCTCGCGGCGATCCCCGTCGCGGCGTTGATGGGAATCTTCACGATCGTCGGCTTCGAGCTCGCCGCCGACCTCGGCGAGGAAGCGATCGGCGCCCGGATCACGGTTCCCAAGGCGGTGGTCTGGTCGGTCGCCAGCTCCGCTGTTCTGGGCATGATCGCCCTCATCGGCTTCGCCATCGCGATCCCCGACGTGGCCAAGATCGCGGCCTCGCCGACGCCGCTGGTGGACATCGTTCACTACTGGCTCGGGGGTCCCCTGGCGGCCGTCTTCCTGGTCCTCGTGATCTTCTCCATCTTCGCCCTCGACATCGTCGGGCTGGCCGCCACCGGGCGGCTCATCTTCGCCATGGCGCGGGACAACATCCTTCCCGGCTCGACCTTCCTGCGCAATGTCAACCCGAGCACCCAGACGCCGATCCGGGCCCTTGTCGCATCCTCGATCCTGGCCCTCATCTTCACGATCTGGGGCTACTACATCCAGGTCGCCGGAAAGGGCCAGGCGGCGTTCTTCGCGCTCGTCACCGCCACGGCAACGTTGCCCTTCATCGTCTACTTCCTTACCGTCCTCGCCTACGTGCTTCGCCGCCACCGGATGGACAGGTTGCCGGAGGCGTTCGACCTCGGCGTCTGGGCCAAGCCGGTCATGTACGCCGCGCTCGCGTGGACCGTGATCGCCCTCGGCCTGCTGATGATCCCGAGCACCTTCTGGAGTGCCGACGTCGTCGTGGTGGTGGTGCTGGTCGTCGCCGCCGCCTGGTACTTCCTGGCCCTGCGCGGCAGGCTCGCCCGCGGCGAGGCCGGCGTCGAGCAGTTGCGGGAGGAAACCCCGGTCCCGCCCGTCTAGTTCAGTCTCGTCGATGACCTGATGACCCGACGGCAGCCCCGGGACTGCCGTCGGGTTATCGTTTCCAACCGTGCGACTCCTCACTTACAGGACCAACGGCGGAACGCGGGCCGGCCGGCTCGACGGGGATCGGGTCGTCGAGCTGGCGGATGCGGACGTCGGCGCGCTCCTGGCCCGGGGCGAGGCGGGGTTGGCCGACGCCCGCAACGCCACCGGTGACGGCCGGCCGCTGGCCGAGCTCGACCTGGCGCCGGTGATCGTCGACCCGCCCAAGATCATCTGCGCCGGGCAGAACTACCTCGCTCACATCGAGGAGCAGGGCGCCAAGGTGCCCGACCATCCGACGCTCTTCAACAAATTCCGGCGCTGCCTGATCGGTCCCCACGACGAGATCGTCCTGCCCAAGGTCTCGGAGAGCGTCGACTGGGAGGTGGAGCTGACGATCGTGATCGGCAGGCTCGCCCGCCACGTCAGCGGCGCCGCGGCCGAGGAGGCGATCTTCGGCTACACGGTCATGAACGACACCTCGATCCGCGACTGGCAGTTCCGGACGACGCAGTGGATGCAGGGCAAGGCGTTCGAAGCCTCGACGCCGCTCGGGCCGGTGGTGGTCAGCCGGGACGAGGTCGACGCCGGGCGACTCCGCCTCTGGACCGAGCTGGACGGCACGGTGATGCAGGACAGCAACACCTCCGACATGCTCTTCAAGCCGGCCGACCTGGTCGCCTACTGCAGCCAGATGATCACCCTGGAGCCCGGCGACGTGATCGCCACCGGTACGCCGTCGGGGGTCGGCTTCGCGCGCAAGCCGCCTGTCTTCGTGCAGGCAGGGCAGACGGTCCGCTGCTCGATCGAGGGGATCGGCTCTCTCGTCAACCGGGCTGTCAGGGAGACCTGAGGCCGGGCGGTCAGGCCGGCGGGCGGGTCGCCTCCACGCGCGGGCGCCGCAGGTACTGGTAGAAGCTGAAGATCACCAGCGGCACGTAGATGAACATGCCGCCGATGTCGTTGCCGACCGCTTCCTTGTCGTTGATCTCGTTGAGGAGCCCGTAGATCTGGACCAGCAGGACCACCACAACAATGATCACCGGGAAGAGCGAGCGCTGAAGCCGGTTCTCGCGCATCAGGTACCAGACCAGGAGGATGATCCCGAGAGCGAGCAGGCCAAGGTCGTCGAGCTTGTCGGTGAGGTCGTTCTCGCGAATCCCACCGCTGGCAAAGGCAAGCCCGGTGAGCAGGATGATCGTGGTCAGCATGAGGTTGAAGCCTCGGTTCAGCGCCTGGTCGACAGTCAATTGAATCCCCCCGAATTAAGAAAAGTCCCGATCCGCCAGGACGAGATCCGCGCGTCCGGCGAGGAGCACGTTGCTGGCGTCGTCCCGCGATAGGATGCCACCCGCGACGGCCGTCCGCATACCCCCTTCGTTGCGCACCCGGTCGCTGAACTGGACGTTGAAGCAGCGCCCATACCAGGGGATCGCCTCGGCGACGGCATGCCCGCTCTCGACCAGCACGACGTCAACCCCGGCGGACTTCAGCTCCCGGGCGACCTCGACCGCCTCGTCATCGTCGAAGCCACCGGGCAGCCAGTCGGTGGCCGAGATCGCCACCCACAGCTCGCCACTCCAGGCGGCCCGCGCGGCGCGCACGACCTCGAGCGGGTAGCGAAGGCGGTTCTCCAGCGTGCCGCCATACTCGTCCGCCCGCCGGTTGCTAAGAGGCGAGAGGAAGGAAGCCAGCAGCTGGCCGCTCGCCAGCTGCAGCAGCAGGCGCGGGTAACCCGCCGCGCTCCCCCGGGCCGCCGAGCCGGCGAAGGCGTCGCGGACCCGATCCATCGCGGGCCGGTCCATCTCCCGCGGCGTCCGGCTGTGGGGGGTGTAGGGAAGCGCCGAAGCAGCGAGAAGTTCCCAGCCCTCGGCGCCGAGCGGCAGGTCGACGCCTTCGGCGGGCGGGCGGACGGCACCGCGACGTCCGGCATGGCCGAGCTGCAGCAGCGTGCGGCCGCCGGGCGCCGGGACCTCGGTCGGGGTACCCGGGTGGACGCGGCCGTCGGGCGTCACCGCCACCAGCTCAGTTATCTCCGAAGGGCGGACGATCCGCTCATCGATCGGTTCGAGCGACGGCCGGAGCGCGTCCTCGACCCGCTCCACGAACGCTGGGTCGCGATCCTTCAGCTGCGCGTAGTCGAGGTTGCCGCGAGTCAGGAAGTGAAAGACGAAGCGCTCGGCCGGGAAGTCCCAGTAGTGGCGGAACTGCTCGTACCAGCGGAGGCTGGGCCCGGAGGCCCGTTGGATCGCCTCAACCCGCGGCCGGCGCTCGGTCTCGTAGGCGGCGAAGGTACTCTCGATGTCGCCGCCGCTCTGCTGGAGCGAGAAGGCAAGCGCGATCGCATCCTCCATCGCCATCTTCGTCCCTGACCCGACCGAGAAGTGCGCGGTGTGGGCGGCGTCACCCATCAGGACCAGGTTGCGGTGGTGCCAGGAGCGGTTCCGGATCGTGCGGAAAGGAGCCCACTTGGAGTTGTTGGCCAGCAGCCGCCGCCCCTCGAGATGCCTGGCGAAGAGCTGCTCGAAGTACCAGAGGCCGTAGAGGTCGCTCTGGCCGGGCGCCTGGGCCGCGAGATTCGACTCCTCCAGCCCCGCCCGTCGCCAGGTCGCCGGGTCCATCTCGACGATGAAGGTGCTGAGGTCGTCCTCGTAGGGATAGATGTGGGCGCAGAAGCGGCCGTCCTCGTTCTCCTCGAAGAGGAAGGTGAAGGACGGATAGCGGAGGGCCGCCCCGTACCACGCGAAAACCGTCCGGCCGACATCAACGCGGGGCCGGAAGTGTTCTGCCCAGTGATTGCGGAAGACGCTGTTGAGACCGTCGCCGGCCGCCACCAGGTCGTTCTCGGCCAGCGTCGCCTCGGGGTCGCGGACCTCGGTCTCGAAGCGAAGCTCGACGCCCTGGCCCGCGGCGCCGCGCTGGAGGATGTCGAGCAGGCGCTTGCGGGAGATGGCCCAGAACCCGATCCCGCCGCAGCTGATCACCTGACCGTGGATGCGCACCTCGATCGGGTCCCAGGCGTTGGCGTTGGCGAGGATCTCCTCGTAGGTCGGCTGGTCCTGCTCGCGCAGGTAATTCATCGTCTTCTCGGAGAAGACGACGCCGAACCCGAAGGTGTCGTCCGGCCGGTTGCGTTCGTAGACGGTGATCTGGTGGGACGGGTCGCCGCGCTTGGCCAGCATCGCGAAGTAGAGGCCGGACGGTCCCCCGCCGACGACCGCGATCTTCATGCCCGCCAAAGATTAGAAGGCCGCGGCTTTCCTGGAGTGCTAGCTCAGCAGCCCAGGTCCTGGTCGAGGTCGAGGTCGAGGTTCAGGAACTGGATTGCCCAGACCTGGCCCCCCGGCCAGAGCGAAGCCTGGCACTTGCCCACGTCGTCGAGACCACTGGCGCCGGCGACCCAGTTCGGCGTGTTCGGCGGTGCGAAGCTGCCCGCGATGCCATTCCACTGGTAGGAGGTGGAGTAGACGCCGACGGTCCGCCCCGCGGTGCGCTGCAGGTAGTCGAGCGCGCCCTGGACGACGTAGCTGTTCTGCTCGGTGTCATCGGACCAGGTGTTCTCGGTCTCGACATCCAGCCACCAGGTACCGAGCTTGTCCGACGCCCCACCGGTCTGTGAGCTGGCATAGCTCCGAGCCCATTGGGCGGCGTCGTAGCCGTAGTTGTAGGCCTGGCAGCCGGTGTCGTCGGTGGCGCAGAGCAGGGGCCCGTCCTGGCGCTGCCCGTAGTCGAGGTTGATGTACATCTGCGGCGTGCCGGTCGCCTGCGCCCAGGTGAACTCGCTTCCGAAGCAGTCGTTGCTGGAGAAGGGGTGGCCGCCGGTGACGCCGATGATGCCGAAGCCGTAGCCGCCCGGGTAGTCGCTCCCGCACTGCGGCCAGGAGATGTCGGAGCCGACGGCGTTCGACGGGACTGACCCGGCGGCGGAGGCGGCGACGGGCGCGGCGGCGACCAGGGCCGAAGCGGCCAGCAGCGCCGAGACGAAGACCGACAATCTGTTCCGAAGAGCCATGAGCTCGAAAAACCCCCTACGCAATCGGTGAAACCGGGGGGAGCGTGGCTCAGGGCGCTGGCCGATCTGAGGCCGGGCAGGTCAAGACCCGTAAGCAGCCACCGACATCTGGACACCGGCGGCGCCGGAAAGAGACGCCGGCGGACTAAGGAATCACCTTTCGCCGCCTACGCGAAAAGGACTCCCGGGTTCAGGATTCCGTCCGGGTCGAGCGTCTTCTTCATCGCGCGGAGGGACTCTAGGTAGAGGGCCGGCTGCTCCTGCCGGTACCAGGGCGCGTGGTCCCGGCCGACCGAGTGGTGATGGGTGATGGTCCCCCCCATCTCGATGATGGCCGCCGAAGCGGCTGCCTTGATCACCTGCCACTGCTCGATCTCCTCGCCCCGCCGCGCGGGACCAGTGACCGAGTAGTAGGGCGCGGGCCCGTCGGGGTAGACGTGGGTGAACCGAAGCGAGACCCAGCCCTTCCCGGCGCCGACCGTCTCCATGGCCGAGCGCACCGCGCCGGTCACCCGCCGGTTGAAAGCGTCGAACCGGTCCCAGGTGCAGGCCGTCTCGAAGGTCTCGTTGATGACTCCCATCCCGGCGATCGCGTCCCGGTAGTAGGGCATCTTGATGAACGCGTTCCGCCAGGCGCCGGCTGCACCCTCTCGCGCACCGGCCTCGCCGGCCCGGCCGCCGATCGCCTCGGGCACCCGGCCGCCGTGGTCGCGGCAGCACTCGGCGGCGCGGGCGATCCAGGCATCGAGGGGGTGGTCGGCGGATTCGAAAGCGACCAGGAGCAGGGTCCGGGTCCCATCGCCGGCGCCGTTGTAGAGCGCCTCATTCGGATCCAGGAGCCGGCAGTTGGACGGGTAGAGGCCCGCCTGTGAGACCGCCCGGCAGGCTGCCACGGCGTCCTCGAAGCGCTCGAACTCGGAGGTGAGGTCGGCGCGGAAGGTGGGCCGGTCCTGGAGCCGCATCCAGGCTTCGGTGACGATTCCGAGGGTGCCCTCCGAACCGAGGAAGAGCCGGTCGGCGCGCGGCCCCGAGCCATCCCCGGGCAGGCGGCGCGTCTCGACCAACCCCCGCGGCGTGACAACCCGCATCGATTCGACGAAGTCGTCGATATGGGTGTAGAGACTGGCGAAGTGGCCGCCGGACCGGGTCGCGATCCAGCCGCCCAGCGTTGAGAACTCGAAGGATTGGGGGAAATGCCGGAGGGTGAGGCCGTGCGGCTTCAGCTCCGCCTCCAGCTGCGGGCCGAGCGCGCCGCCCTGGATCCGAGCCGCCCGCGAGGTGCGGTCGACCTCCAACACCCGGTCCAGGTGGCGGAGGTCGATGCTGACCACGCCTCGCGTCTCACCCGCCGGCGCCTCGACGCCGCCGACGACGCTGGAACCGCCGCCGTAGGGGATGGCGACGAGACCCGCTTCGCCCGCCCAGCCGAGCAGGGCCGCCACGTCCTCTTCGTTCCGGGGCAATGCCACCCAGTCCGGGGCCGGCCGGAAGTCGCGCCGATAGGCGCGGACGACGTCGCGATAGGACTTGCCGTAGGTGTGGCCGGCCCGTTCGTAGCGGTCGTCGGTAAGGATCTCGCGCAGGGACGCCGGAGGCTGAACGCGCGGCGCCCGCAGCTCGACCTCGTCGAGGGAGGGCGGATCGGTGACGGTCAGCTCGCCGCCGCCGAAGCGGGAGGCGAGGAGGGCGGCGAGATTCTCCTTCTCAGCACGCGAGAGGTCCTCTTCCTCGTAACCCCAGCCCCAGAACTTCCGGCGTCGTCCCATTCGGTTACCACCTCTCAGAACTACGATGGCCGCTCATGGCCCGTCCGACCTTCTACGGCTGGTACCTGGTCGTCGGGCTCGGCGTGACCACCATAGTTTCCTACGGCATCAGCCAGTACCTCTTCGGGGTCCTGGTGGTTCCGATCCAGCGGGACCTCGGCTGGTCACGGGCCACGCTCTCGGGTGCCTTCTCGCTCGGCCTCGTCAGCTCCGGCTTCCTGGGCCTGGTCGTCGGCCGCTTCGTCGACCGCTATGGCGCCCGTCTCCTGATGAGCGCCGGCTCGATCCTCGGCGCGGTCACCCTCTTCGGCCTCTCCCAAGTAACCTCCGTCTGGCAGTTCTACCTGCTCTGGGCCGGCGCCCTGGGCCTGGCGATGTCCCTGACCCTCTACTCGGTGACCTTCGTCGTGGTCGCCAACTGGTTCCAGCGGCGGCGGGGCCGGGCGCTCGCCCTGCTCACCGTGCTGGGCGGGCTCTCCTCCCCCATCTACATCCCCTTCGCCGGCCTCCTGGTGGCGCGGCTCGGCTGGCGGAGCGCCCTGGTGGTCCTCGGCGCGACCGCGCTGGTGGTCGCGCTGCCAATCCATGCGCTCCTCGTCCGGAGGCGGCCGGAGGACAGCGGTCTTCTCCCCGACGGCGACTCGATGCCGGAGGGGCACGACCCGGCGGCGGTCGGCGGCGAGCGCCTCGGGCAGGCGCTCCGCCATCCGGCCTTCTGGACCCTGCTGGCCGCCGCCGCTCTCAGCACGGCAGGCTATAGCGTCCTGCTCGCGCACGTCGTGGCCTACCTGATCGACCGCGGCTACGACCCGGTCCTGGCAGCCGGCGTGCTCGGGCTGGCCGGCCTTGCCAGCCTGCCCGGGCGGTTCGTCTTCAACGTCGTCAGCGACCGCTTCGGCGCGCAGCCGCTGCTCGCGCTCTGCCTGTTCTTCCAGGGCCTGTCGGTCGTGATCCTGCTGGCCGCCGGACCGTTCCCCTTCCTGGTCGCCTTCATCCTGGTTTACGGGACGGCCTTCGGCGCCATCTCGCCGCTCCGGGCGTCGGTGCTGGCCGATCACTTCGGCCGGATCGCCTATGGCCGGATCACCGCCGCCCAGGGCGTGCCCACCGGGATCCTCGCCGGTCTCGGACCCTTCCTCGCCGGCCTGCTCTACGACCTCTACGGGGACTACCGGCTCGCCTTCACCCTGACGGCGACCGCGTTCCTCGGCGCCTCCCTGGCAGTCTTCCTCACGCCTCGGCCGGAGCTGGCGTGAGCGACAACCCATTCTGGCCCCGGCCCGCGCGCATCCCTCCCGGCCCTCGGCCCGGCCGGGTCGAGGTGCTCGTGGTGGGCGGCGGCATCACCGGGGTCAGCCTGCTCCGGCGGCTCCGTGAACGCGGCGTCAAAGCCGCCCTGGCCGAGCGGACCCAGCTGGCCTTCGGGGCCAGCGGTCGCAACGCGGGCTTCCTGCTCGAAGGCACGGCGGCCAACTATGCGGAGGCGATCGACGTCCACGGCCGGGAGGTCGCTCGCGAGGTCTGGGACTTCACCGGTGAGAACCACCGGCGACTGGCGGAATCACTCGGTGGCCGTGCCCGCTACCACCGGGGCGGATCGCGGACCCAGGCGGCGTCGCCCGCCGAAGAGCGCCGCCTGGCGGAGTCGGCCGAGCTGATGGCGGAGGACGGCTGGCCGGTCGAATTCGCTGCCGGATCGATTCTCAATCCACGGGACGGCGAGCTCTTCCCGGCCGAGGCGGTTGGGGCGCTGGCGGCAGACTGCCTTCCGGGCTCGCTCTTCGAGCGCCTTGAGATCGCCGACCTGGGCCGCGAGGGCCTGCTCCCGATCGAGGCGGATGAGGTGATCCTCGCCACCAACGCCTTCACCGGACGGCTGCTCCGCGGCATCCCGATCCGGCCCGTCCGGGCCCAGATGCTGGCGACGGCGCCGTTCGCCGAACGCGTCGCGGACCGACCCACCTATGCCGACCACGGCTACCAGTACTGGCGTCAGTTGCCGACCGGGGAGGTGCTGGTCGGCGGGTACCGAGACCGCGCGCCGGAGCAGGAGATCGGCTTCGGGTTGGCCACGACAGCGCTCGTCCAGGGCCACCTCGAGTGGCACCTTCGCGGCCTCGGGGTGACCGCCCCCGTCACCCACCGCTGGGCCGGCACGATGGGGTTCACGCCCGACTCCCTCCCGCTGGTCGGGAGGCTCCGGCCCGGCCTTGCCATCTGCGCCGGTTACACCGGCCACGGGATGGCTTTCGCGCACCTCTGCGCCAGGGTGCTGGTGGACCATCTCCTCGGCGGCCCAGCGCCACCCCGGTGGCTCGACCCGGGCCGGTTTCAGGAGCAGCCGTGACGCGTTAGACTCCGTCTCCGTGCCGCGCACACCCAATCCCTCCAGCGATACGTCACGCCTTGCCGTCGAGACCCACGATCTCGGCCGCGTCTACAGGACGCGGAACGAGACCGTCACGGCTCTCAGCTTGGTGGACCTAAAGGTCCGCGAGGGCGAGCTCTTCGGCGTGCTCGGGCCCAACGGGGCCGGCAAGACCACGCTCATCAAGATCCTGGTCACCCTGCTCCTGCCGAGCTCGGGAACCGCCAGGGTCGACGGCCTCGACGTCGTCCGGGACTTCCGCCGGCTTCGCTCGCGGATTGCGATCGTCTCCGGCGGCGAGAACGCCGGCTACGGGCTGCTCCGGGTGCGCGAGCAGCTCTGGATGTTCAGCCAGTTCTACGGCATCAAGTCGAAGGTCGCCTACGCGCGGATCGACGAGCTGCTGGAGCGGCTGGGCCTGGCCTCGGTCGCCAATCGCCAGATCTCCGGCCTCTCGAGCGGGATGCGCCAGAAGATGAACCTCGTCCGGGGCCTGATGACCGATCCCCGCATTCTCTTCCTCGACGAGCCGACCGTGGCCCTCGACGTCGGCGCCGCCCGGGACCTGCGCGAAGAGGTCAGCCGCTGGATGGCCGAGGACCCCACGCGGACGGTGATTCTGACGACCCACTACATGCTGGAGGCGGACGACCTCTGCGACCGGATCGCGATCGTCAACCGGGGCCGGATCGTGATCGAGGGCACGCCGCAGAGCCTCAAGCTCGAGGTCCAGCGCGACGTGGTCGTGGACCTCCAGCTGGAGCCGGGAGTGCCGGTCCTCGACCGCCTCCGGGAGGTCGAGGGGGTGGGCGCCGCCAGCGTGCGCGAGGAGGACGGGCTTGACCGCTTCAGCCTCCTCCTGGCCGATGACGCGGTGCTGACCAACGTGATCAGCGCGGTCGAGCGCAGCGGCCGCCGCGTCGCGGGGCTGGCCAAGCGCGAGCCGACCCTGGAGGATGCCTTCGTCAAGCTGGTCGGCAGGAGCATGACCGAGGAGGAGTCCGGGTGACCTCCTCCCCCTCCGAGCTCGAGATCTTCTGGCGGACCGTCGTCGCCCGCGCCTATCCTCGCGTCGTCGGCCTCAGCCGGAACCTCTCCTGGCTCTTCTTCGACTTCGCATTCCCGCTCGTCGGTACCTTCGCCATGGTTTTCGTCTACCAGGGTCTCCACGCGCCGCGCCAGTACCTGGGTTTCGTCGTCATGGGCGGGGGCATGCTCGCCTTCTGGCAGAACGTCCTCTGGACGATGGGCACCCAGTTCAGCTGGGACCGCGGGAACGGCACGCTGGAGCTGATGGCTGTCTCGCCCACGTCCTTCGAGGCGGTCCTCCTCGGCATGGCCGGCGGCGCCATGATCATGACCACGCTGCGGGCGGTGGCCATCATCGTTCTCGGCTCGCTCCTCTTCGGGGTGACCTACAACCTCGGCGGGCTCCCCCCGGCGATCGGCGTCTTCCTTCTCACCCTCGCCGCGCTCTACGGGCTCGGGATGCTGCTGGCGAGCCTCTTCCTCTTCTACTCGCGCGAGGCGTGGCACCTCGGCGACGCGATCCAGGAACCGGTCAACTTCCTGAGCGGCCTCTACTTCCCGGTCCACGCGCTGGGCGCCTACGTCGGTGGCGCCGCTTCGCTGATCCCGGTGACGCTGGGCCTCGACGCGATGCGCCAGTTCCTCCTGCCCGGCACGCCGCGGTTCCTCGATCCCGGTCTCGAGACCTTGATCGTCGGGCTCGAGATCCCGCTCTTCGCGATCCTCGCCGTCTCCTCGCTGCGCTTCATGGAGGTGCGCGCCCGGCGGGAAGGGAAGCTGATCAGCAAATGGTCCTAGCCCTCTCCCGGACCTGGGCCGGCTACCGGACCGCGGTGCGCCTCGGCTGGCTGGTGTCGAGCAACTGGACGAGCCCGGTACCGTTCGTCATCTACACCATCATCCGACCGATCTCGGGCGCCCTGATCCTGGTCGTGATGTACACGGTCATCACGGGCGGGCGCGGAAACACGCGCAACTACCTCGCCTTCCTCGTGATCGGCGTCTCCTTTTGGGCCTTCGTCACCGAGGGCGTGAGCGACTTCGCGGTCGGTATCCTGGAGGACCGCGGCCGCTTCAAGATGCTGAAGTACGCCTACCTCGCCCCGCTCCGCTTCCCGGTCTTCCTGGTGGGTCGGGCGACGTCCAAGCTGACGAGTGCGGCAGCGTCCGTGCTGATCGTGCTGGTCGTCGCGACGGTGGGGCTCCGGCTTCCGATCAACCCGCTGACGGTGGACTATCCGCTCCTGGGAATCGCCTGCCTACTCGCGTTCATCTCGGTGATGGCCTTCTCCATCGCCCTGAGCGTGATTCTGCTCGCCGGCCGCGATGCTTACGGGTACGGCGAGATCATGGCCCAGGTGCTCTACATCTTCTCGGGCGCCATCTTCCCGATTGCCGTTCTGCCGGGACCGCTTGCCTTCTTCGCTTCGCTTTCGCCGCTTGTCTACTGGCTGGAGCTCACCCGCCGGGCGATCCTTCACGGCCGCGTCTACCAGATGTTTCCGAGCCTTACCGACGGCGAGGTCCTCGCGCGGCTTGCGCTGGCGACGGCCGGGACGATCCTGCTCGGCTACCTCACCTACCGGTGGGCCGACCGGCAGGCTCGTTGGAAGGGCTACGTCGACATGGACGCCGCCCAGTAGCATCTTTCGCAACCAGGCGTCGATCCGCCCCGCGACAACCTGCCAGCCGGGCCCGAGCATCAGGTCGTGGGTCAGGTCGGGGAAGAGCTGCAGCTCCGCGCCATAGGCGCGCGCCGTTCGCTCCACCTCGTCCGGCGAGAAGACCCGGTCCTCGCGCCCGCCGAGGACCAGCATCGGCAGCCTGCGCACCTCCGCCGGGCGCGGCAGCGCGAAGGCCAGCATGTCGAGATAGGCCAGGTAAGACTCGTCCTGCAGGCGGTCGTGGAGCGCGCGAAGCTCGGAGTCGGGCATCGAGCGGGCGAACAACATCTCCCTCGCCAGCTCCGGAGTCTCGATGGTCGGCCACAGGCTCATCAGGGCGTTGCCCTTCAGGAACTTGAGCGGATGGCGGGAGGCGAAGCGGAGGGTTGCCCTGAGCATCCCCGCAGGCGGCACCGAGGCGAGCAGCACCGCGCCGGGGGCGGAGTGACTCTCGATGTATTTCTGAATCACGAGGCCACCCATCGAATGGCCCAGCAGGATCGGCGGCTGGGGCATCGCGGCGGCGGCGGCGGCGACGTCCTCCACGTATTCGGCGATCCGCGTCCAACGAAGCCGCTTTCGGCCCGGCGCCGGCCCGTGGCCGCGGAGGTCGATCGCCCTGACGGTCCAGCCACGGTCGCCGAAGTAGCGCAGGAAGTGCTCCTCCCAGCACCATGCGCCGTGGCAGGCGCCGTGAATGAACAGCAGCGGCGGCGTCAAGCCCGTCACATCCCCGCAGAGATACTACCGGGGCTTCGCGCGCACTTCAGTCGAGCACCTCGTGACGCTCGCTGAGCCGGCCGGTGGCCTCGGCCGCCGTCGCCGGGAAGCCGGAGCCGAGGCCCTTCCTGACGATGGCCGCGACCTCGACCGCCGAGTACAACCGGGGCAGATAGACGAAGTCCGCCCCTGCGTCGTAGAGCTCGGTCGCCTGCTTGATGTGCTCGGAGGCGACGACGATCCTCGCTCCGGGGTTGAGCTGGCGAACGCTGCGCAGGAGCCGGAGGTTGGTCGTCCCCCGGAGGATGTCGTCGGTGATGGTGCAAACGACCAGCCGCGCCTTCTCGATCCCAACGTGGTGGAGGGTGTCGATGTGAGCGATGTCGCCATAGGTGCAGGCGATGCGGCGCCGACGAAGCTCCTGGATGACGCGCGGGTTGAAGTCGATGACAACCACCTGGGAGAGGAAGCTCTCGCCCCGTTTCCCGGCACCATGCTCGAGCTCGTAGAGGATCGAGCTGGCGTCACGGAAGAAACCGAGGAAGACCACCGGATGGGTCTCCTCGGCCTCCTCGGCGGCGGCGGCGTCGCTATCGATGTCGCGGAGGCCGACCCGGCGGAGGACCCAGGCGAGCCGCTGCTGGACCGCGTGGTTGGAGTTGATCAGGTAGGTCGAGAGGACCGAGGTGAGCGCGAAGGCGAGGATCACGGTGGTGACGATGTCGGCGCCGATCTGGTGGCGGACGAGGCCGAGCGAGACGATGACGATCGAGAACTCGCTGATATTGGCGAGGTTGATCGCCGGGATCAGGCTGGTCCGGTGGCCGAGCCGCAGCGCGTAGAGGATCGGGACCACCGCGGCCCGGCTGATGACCAGGAAGACCGACGCGATCAGCGCCAGCACGATGACGTTGAGGGTTGGCACCGGGATCTGCATCCCGAGCGCGACGAAGAAGAGGGTGACGAAGAAGTCGCGGATGCTCGTCGCCTTTGCGATCACGTCGAGGCTGTAGGGAAAGGTCGAGAGGCTGACGCCTGCGATCAGTGCGCCCATCTCGCGCGAGAGGCCGATGGTGCTGGCGACGGCCGCCAGGAAGAAGCACCAGGCGAGGGCGCTCACCAGGACCAGCTCCGGGGCCTTGGCCACCGCACGGAAAAGGTGGGGCAGCACGTTCTTGGCGATCACGAGACCGAGCAGCACGAGGGCGGCGCCCTTCAGCAGGCTCAGAGCCAGCGGCAGGAGGTTGGGGCTCTCGAGGTTCGGCTGAACGGCCAGCATGGCCACCGCCCAGAGGTCCTGGATGATCAGCACGCCGAGCGTGATCCGGCCCGGGAGCGTGTCCAGCTCGAACTTGTCGTAGAGGAGCTTGACCACGACCAGCGTGCTGCTGAGGCTCAGCGTCCCGGCCAGGTAGAGGAGCGCGTAATGACCGCCCTGGTTGCGAAAGCCGACGGCGTAGAAGAAGCCGAGGCCGAGGGCGATGCAGATCGGCACCTGGAGCGCACCGGTGAGAAGGACCGGCGCACCGGCGGCGGCCAGCTTCTTGAGGTCGATCTCCAGCCCGATGATGAAGAGGAGCAGGATCAGGCCGATCTCCGCGACGGTCGCGATGCTCTGCGGATCGCCGACGACGTTGAGGCCGACGGGGCCGATGATCACGCCGGTCAGCAGGTAGGCGAGGATCAGCGGCTGGCGCAGCCGCCAGCCGACCAGCGCGAGGAGGGCGGCAGCCGTAATGCAGATGCCGATCGTGGAGAGGAGGTCGCCGGGAGGCAACGGCATTCAGCGGGCTATTACATCACGCACAACCAGGCTCGCCCGATCCTCATCGATTTGCCGGCTGGGACGAAGTTGCAGGGCGAGGCGGGAAATTCCGCGCCTCCTCACCCGGTTTTACTTGCCGATGGAAGCTTTTGGCGGACTTCACCACGTGACCGCGATCACCGGCGACGCGTCCGGCAACCTCGAGTTCTACACGGGCCTGCTGGGAATGCGGCTGGTGAAGAAGACCGTCAACCAGGACGACGTCTCCGCCTACCACCTTTTCTACGCCGACGCGAAGGGCAGCCCGGGGACCGACCTGACCTTCTTCGACTGGCCCCAGACGCCTTCCAATCGCCCGGGCGCGGGCAGCATCGCCCCGACCGCGCTCAGGGTGGCGAGCCGTCCCGCGCTGGAGTGGTGGTTGGCCCGCTTCGCCGACCACGGCGTCAAGCACGGCGAGATCGGCGAGCGAAACGGCCGCGATTTTCTCCCCTTTGAGGACGCTGAAGGCCAGCGACTGGAGCTGGTCGACGATGGCGGAGCGCCCGGCGGCGCCCCCTGGGCGAGGAGCCCGATCCCGCCCGAGCACCAGGTCAAGGGTCTCCACGGCGTGACCCTGACCAGCCGCCGCCCGCGGGAGACGGCCGACCTGCTGCTCGGCGCGATGGGTTTTCGCGCGACGGGCGAGCGCGACCTGCCCGATGGCGGCACCGAGCAATTCCTGGAGGTGGGGCCGGGCGGTCCCGGCGCCGAGGTCATCCTCTCGATCCCCGTGCAGGCAACCGCTGCCCTGCCGGGGCGTGGCGGGGTCCACCACGTCGCCTTCCGGGTCCCTGACGCCGAGACCCAGGTGAGCTGGCGGGAGAAGATCGAGAGCATCGGCCTCCGCCCCACTCCCGTGATCGACCGCTTCTACTTCAAGTCGGTTTACTTCCGCGAGCCGGGCGGGATCCTGTTTGAGATCGCCACCGACGGTCCCGGCTTCTCGGCCGACGAGCCCGAGGAGAAGCTCGGCGAGAACCTGGCACTGCCCCCGTTCCTGGAGCCCCATCGAGAGCGGATCGAAGCGGGCCTCGTGCCGCTGGCTTAGTGGAAGGAGATTTCAGCGAGTTGAAGATAGCCATCATCGGATCCGGCAACGTCGGCAAGGCGCTCGCGGGGACGGCGGTGCGCGCCGGCCACAGCGTCACCATCACCGCCTCGCACCCCGACCACGCCCAGGAAGCCGCCCAGGCGAGCGGGGCCCAGGCCGCGACTTCGAACGCTGAGGCCGTCGCCTCGGCGGAAATCGTCATCCTCGCCCTGCCGGCGGCGGCCGCGTCGAGTCTCGTCAGCGATCTCGGCGGCGCGTTGGAGGGCAAGGTCGTGGTCGACGTCACCAACCGAGCCGACCCGAGCGACCCGGGCTCGACGCTGGACGGCGATTCGCTCACCGAGCAGCTCCAGGTCCTGGTCCCGCGCGCCAAATTCGTGAAGGCCTTCAACACCGTCTTCGCCTCGGTGATGGCCGGCCCGACCGTCGAGGGTCAGCCCGCCGATGCCTTTCTCGCCGGCGACGACGCGGAGGCCCGGGCCACCGTAGCCGAGCTGGCGCGCTCGATGGGCTTCCGCCCGATCGACGCCGGCGGGCTCCCGATGGCTCGAGTCCTGGAGGGCATGGCCCTCCTCAACATCCTGCTCCAGATCACCAACGGCTGGCCCTGGCAGAGCAGCTGGAAGCTGGCCGGGCCGACCGGCGGCGCCTGAGCGGAACCGAGGGAGGAGTTCGAACCGATGACTACCACACCAAAGCAAAAGCAGGGAGTGACGCCCCGCGAGGTCGCACCTCGGTCCATCGACCCGGGGGTCGACATCGGTCACGTCCACCTGAAGACGGCCGACCTGGACCGGATCAAGAAGTTCTACGTCGACGTCCTCGGCTTCGACGTCGTCTTCCGGATGCCGGACGCGCTCTTCATCGCGGCCGGTGGCTACCACCACACGCTCGGGTTCAACACCTGGGAGTCGAAGGGCGGCACGCCACCACCGCCGGGAACCACCGGCCTCTACCACGTCGCGATCCGCTATCCGACCCGCGCCACCCTCGGCGACGCCCTGCGGCGCCTGCTCCGCGCCGACTACTCACTGAGCGGCGTCAATGACCACGGCACCCATGAGGCGCTCTACCTCAACGATCCCGACGGCAATGGCCTCGAGCTCTGCTGGGACCGGCCGCAGGCGGAGTGGCCGCTCGACGAGGAGGGCCACCTGGCCTTCAACAACCGCCGTCTCGACCTGGCGGGCCTGCTCGCCGAGGGCGCCCCGGCCGAAGAGCTGGACGGCTCGGGGAGCTGGCAGCCGGCGAAAGGAGCTTAAGCGCCGACCGCGGAGGCGAGACCGATCCCGCCCGCGAACGCCATCAGGATCACCACCGCGGCGCCCAATCGGTCGCCGGCGACAGTCCAGCTCATGAACGCGAGGACGGCGGCCACCGCGATCACCCGGTAGTAGCCGAGGGGGTCGATCCAGGTGTCGCTGCCGGCGGCGAGCCCGACCAGGCCGTAGAGGGCGGCGCCGGCGGCATAGCGGTCGCGAGTCCAGGCGAAGCGGAGGATGGCGAGGGCGCAGATCAGGATCGGAGGCAGCAGGAACGCGTAGCGGCCCGGCGTCGAGGCGGCGTGGACGAGCTCCAGCAGTGGCGCGCCGGGCGGATCGAGCAGGTGGCCCTGAAGGTTCGATTCCCGCGCCCGGACGACGCGGAGGACGAACAGCGACCAGGTCACCACCAGCCCGAGGAGGAAGCCGTTCTGGAGGGCTCGACCCCATCGGCGCGCGGCCGCGTTGCGGATCATCTCGGTCAACTGGACGACGGCTGTCGTCTCCTTCGCGAGGGCGGAGAGGAAGAGCAGGAGGGGGATCTCGAGGAGCATTCCCCAGGCCACCAGCGCGAGCTGGAGCGGCTCGGTCAGGTCGTAGAGGATGGGAATCCAGAGCCCTGGAAAGATGGCGACCACCAACGCCAGGACCGGGGGCCGGCCGGCCCGGCGAGCCGCGACCGCGCAGGCCGCAACTGTGGCCGCGGAGGCGAGGACGTTGACCAGGACCAGGAGGTAGGGCAGCAGGCTGCGGTTGCCGAGGCTCAGAAGCCCGGCGAGGAGCGGGTACAGGATCCGTCGGAAGCGCTGGGAGTTGTCGAGGGAGTGAGCGGTCACCGGGTTACGCAGGAACGGGTCCTGGGCGATGAAGAAGTAGAACTGGCCGTCGTAGCCGTTGCCATGGACCGGATGCTGTCCAGGGAGGAGCTGGCCGGGTGTGGCATAGCGGTCGCCGGCGCGGATCGAAAGGTAGTAGCGGAAGCCGTCGACGCTGCCGGCCCGCAGGCCGAGGGCGGCGAAGAGGGCGAGGCCGACGGCGATCGTGGCCCACAGCCCGAACCACCCTGAGCCCGAGGATCCCGTTCTCCGCAGGGGCCGTCCCAATTCGGCCGGTAATGCTAAGTCGAAGCCGGGTCGGGCGGGCCGGTCACCCGCTGCGGGCGGCCGGCCCGTCCCTCCGCCGGGCTACATCTCGAAGATCGGGTGCACCTCGACCGTTCCACCGCCGTGCGCGGCCGGGATCCGGGCAGCCCAGGCGGTGGCCTCTGCGCGATCCTTGCAGTCGAATACCCAGTAGCCGTTCAGCCAGGGCGAGGCGGCGTGCATCGGGCCGTCAGTGGTCTTCGTCTGGCCGGCGGCCACCTGGACGCTGAAACCGGCCGCCGACGGCTGGCACGGGTCACCACCACGGAGGATCCCCGCGGCCTGGGCGTCTTCCAGGAGCTTGCCGTAGGCCTTGATCTCGGCCTCCATCTCGGGCGACCCGGGCCGGGAGCAGTCCAGCGCTCGTCAGGTACGACGAACGTCACCGGCCGAAATCGACAGACCGGCTGACCTCACCAAACTTCGAGGCTCCCGCAAGTTCCGCTCGCCGAGAGCGCTTCCTCTCAACGATGCCAGCCCCCCGCCCGACGCCGTCCGCGGTCCGCGCCGAGCACCCAGACCATGACCAAACGGGTGAGCAGGCGGAAGCGGGCGTTGTGACTCCTGTGACCCCGAGCGGATACCGGCCCGGCTCAAAGGCGGACTTCGACCGCCTCTACCAGGAGACGTACCCGCGGATCTTCCGCACCCTCGCCACCATGCTGGGTGATCCGGCGGCGGCGGAGGACTGCGCGCAGGACGCCTTTCTGAAGGCCTTTCGTGCCTGGCCGCGATGGAAGGCGAACGCCCCCGCCGAAGCCTGGGTCCACCGGATCGCTCTCAACACCGCCTTCTCCTTCATGCGCAAGCGCCGCCTGCGCGAGGTCGGCGAGCTGATCCGGCGCCTCGGCCAGCCGGCGGAGGCTGATCCGACCCAACCGGACCTCGGCACCGACGTGATCCGCGAGATCCGGCGCCTGCCGGCCAAGCAGGCTGCGGTCGTCGTCCTGCGCCACCTCCACGGCTACACCAATCGTGAGATAGCCAATGCCCTGGGCGAGCCCGAGAGCACTGTGGCGAGCCGACTGATGACCGCCAAGCGAACGCTCCGGGCCCGGCTCGGTGACTCTTTTTCAAGCGATTCCGATACTCCGGCCACCCTGCGCGTCTCTCCTGTCGAATGAACGTGAACAGCGGCGACGGCTTCGACCAGCTTCTCCAGCAGGAGCTCCAGCGAGCCGCCGGCAGTCTCCAGGGACCCGCTCCCTCGGCCGGCCAGTCCGCCTACCACGCAGCCTTTATCTCAGGAGGATCCGCAGTGTCAGTCTTCTCATCGATCGCCGCAGCGGTGACCACCAAGGCCGCGATCGCGGCGACGGCGGCCACTCTTGTCGTCGGCGGCGCGGCCGCTGGCACCGTCGCCACCGGCAGCCCCAACCCCGCCAACTGGGGCAGCGCCGTTGTCGCGGCCGTCCAGGGCTGCAAGACCACCGTCGCGGCCAGCTCCGATTCGAGCAAGACCGCTTCGACAGCCCGGGATAACGTCGGGCAGTGCGTGAGCACCTTCGCGAAGCAGCATGGCGCCGCCGAGCGGGCCGAGCACTCCAAGGCCAGCGAGGCCCGGACCAACCATCCCGAGGACAAGTCCGCCGACAAGGACAAGGGCGGCAAGGACAAAAACGGCAAGCCCGATACGACCGACAAGCCGGAGAGCACCGGCAAGCCCGACAACACCGGCAAGCCGGAGGAGGCCCCCGAGGCTTCCCATAAGGGCGGGCCGCCGGCCGCGACACCGCACCACTGATCTCCGGACGATGAGAAAGGGCCCGGTCTTCGCCGGGCCCTTTCCATTTTCCTAGGGCGTTTTGGTTGAAGAGTCGATCGCCCTTGCCTGGGCATAGTCAGCCCTGGCCGCCGCCGGGTGTCCGAGCTTCTGCTCGGCGTCGCCCATCTCGACCCAGGTGGCGGCGTCGTCGTCACCCAGCTCACCGGCCGTGCGCAGCTCCGCCGCCCCCGCGGCTACCTTTCCCTGGCCCACCAGCTGCTCGCCGAGCGCCCGGTGGTAGCGGGCCTGCGGCGGGTCGAGGAACACCGCCTGTGCCGGGAGGCCGGCGTAGTACGCCGTGTCCGCCGCGAGCGGGAGCACCCCGAAACCGAGTGCGACGGCGAGCGCCGCCCCGCTCGCAACCAGCGCGAACGGTCGGGGCAGCCGGCTCCGCCTGTCTCGTTCCTCAACCGGGGCAGAACCGGCCGACCAGCAGACGCCGGCCAGGAGCCAGGCCACCGCGGTCGCCGGCACCCAGTCGAAGTTCACGACCGCCCAGGTCCAGTAGGCGAGCGTCGCGCCCAGCAGCGGCGTGCATTCCTCCACCCGCCAGCGTGCCTTTCTTATCATCCCGAGCAGGAACACGGCCCAGAACCAGCTGGCAGCCGCGATTCCGACCAGGCCCTGCGAGGCGGCCAGGTCGAACGGCTGGGAGTGAGCCCGGTCGAAGCTGATGCCCGGCAGCAGGCCTCCCGAATAGCGCCCGAAGACCAGGCCGAAGGTGTCCTCTCCCCAGCCGAAGATCGGGCGCGCGAGGATCATCGGGATCGCCCGCGCCCAGAGCGAGAGGCGCAAGGTGTAGGGATCCCCGTTCAACCCCCGGAGGGGACCGGCGACGATCACCACAGCGGCGAGTGCGACCAGCACCGCGCCGGCTGCCGCGGCCACAAACAACCATCGCCGCGGCAGCCGCAGGCCGATGACGAGAAGGCTCGCCAGGAGCGCACCGACCCAGGCGCTTCGGGAGCTCGACGCGGCAAGGCCCGCCAGGACCAGCGCCAGTGCCGGCGCCCAGCGCACGCCGCCTCGTTGGAGCAGGCGCCCAAGCAGCAGCGGGACGGCCATCGCCGTCAGCACGCCGAGGAGCCCCGCGTTGCCCAGGTTGCCATCGGGCCGTGCCAGACCGCCGATCAGGTGGTAGCGGTTGGCGACCCACTCCCAGACGGCTTCGACCGAGGCGATCGAGGTGCCGACCAGGAACCCGGTGACAGCCCGGCGGCGCGACACCTCCCGTGTCAGCAACCAGGCGCAGACGCAGAAGAGCAGGACGTAGCCAACCCGGACCACCGCCGATTCGTAGCGGAGGTACTCGCCGGCAAGGCTGGCCCAGAAAGAGACCGACGCGACCAGCGCCAGCAGCGCCGCGAGGCAGACCGCGACTGCGGGCAGCCGAAGCGCTCCGAGCGTTCCAAGCACGAGACCGCGACCAGCCAGGCAGATCGTCAAACCAACCGCATCACCGACCAGGAGGAGGAGAACCCGGGGAAGGATGTAGGCGTCCACGGCGAGGGGGACGAACAGAACCGGAAAGAGCCCGGCCAGCAGGGCGGGCCAGGAGTCCGACAGCCAGGTTCCTCGGTTGGCCGATGAGCTCACCTGTCTTCAGCCTGCACCGCGCAACTGTATAAACGGCCGCGGTCCAGAACGCAAAAAGGGCGCCCCACCTGGAGGCGCCCCCTTTGGAATCGACGTCGTTTCCAGAGTCGGTCTGGTTAGGCGATCTCACGGCGGGTGCTGCGGCTACCCATGTAGGCGAAGCCGGCGATAGCGGCGAGGACGGCGGTCGCGGCGTGGAGGGCGATGTCGTAGCCACCGAGCGGGACCAGGCCCAGCAGCGGCTGAGGCAGAAAGCCGGCCAGGGCCAGCACGGCGAACAGAACCGCTGCGCCGCGGGCGTAGGCAACGCTGCGGCCAGTCAGGAAGGCGGCGATCCCGGCGAGGCCGAACGCCAGGTGGACGAGGTTGTGCGGGAGGTTGACCGGGAAGATGATCAGGTTCGCGGTGGCGAGGGTCGTCGAGACCGTGAACCCGAGGAGGCCGACGATGGTGTAAACGACACCGAAGACGATTGCGTACAGACGAGGGATGTTCACCGGTAGAGGACTCCTTTTGTGAATGAGTGGGTGGTGGTAGCGGCGGCCAAGAGGCCGATCGCGCCGAGTTCAACGAACTTGGTGATGATGCCGATGGCGTCGGGGGTTTCGAGCCCGGCAACCAGGTATGCCCCGTAGGCGATCACCGCGGCGCCCAGGAGGGTGGTTGCCGCGAACACGGCCCAACGCCGGCGGGCCAGCAGGAAAAAGCTCAGGGCGGTCAAGGCGACCGCGTCGAGCACAAAGAGAATGGCGGTCGCGGGCTGCTCGGCCCAATGAGCGGGAGCCAGCCCGAGGTGGACGGCGACGCTGACCATCATCAGCAGAGCCGCGACCTTCAGCGTCGCCGGAGCCTTCTCGAAATCGGCCACGAAGCGGGTGGCCAACGCGTCGCCCCGGCCGGCGGCGACGCCGGCCCACATCAGGAAGGCGAGGACGACGACCGGCAGGTAGAGCAGCGCCTCTACCCCTCCCGAGTGTTCGTGCAGAACTTTGTACCTCTTTGGATTTTTGTCGATCTCCGATGGCAGCGCGGATGCGATGCCGAGACCGCTTCTATCCATAGATACGTGTTCTGTCCGTGGCTGGATCAGTCCCGCCAGGCGCCGGTGCCATCGAGCCTCCCTGCGGCCACAACAATCAGCCGGCGCGCAGCAGCGAGTCGAGGACAGCCGATCCCGACTCGTGGTCGAGACCGGTGATGCCGGCCCGGTTTTGCTTGGGGCGGCCAATACCCCTCGCCGCGGCCGACCGAGGTTGCCGGCGTCGCCGAACTACGTTCGCAGCCCTCCCAGGGCGGCCAGGCCACGCTCCAGCTTCGGCCGCAGGTGCGGTGGCACCTCGACCTCCGCGAGGCAAGCTCGGAGGTTGGCAGCCACGACTCGGTGGCTGACCCGATCGACGGCGTTGCGCATGGCGGCAAGCTGCTGGACCACCTCGGAGCACTCGCGTCCTCCGTTGATCATGGCCTGGACGCCACGAGCCTGGCCCTCGATGCGGCGGAGCGCCTTGATCAGCACCGCGTGCTCTTCAAACTCGGTCATCTCGACCTCCTCAATCGCCGCCGAACCACTGCTTCCGGATCGGGCACGCCGATCAACGCAGGCCTCAACCGCCTCCCGCAGGTACGCAGGCGACAGCGTTGGCAAAGGCGGAGACCAAACGAATCGCGGGCTCGCCGCAGCGTGCGCACTTCTGCGCATCGGCGGCCGACCAGGAGCTGAGCCGCTCGAATTGCTCCCCACAAGCTTCGCACCGGTATTCGTAGAGTGGCATCCTCAGCCTCGCACCAGGGGCTGCCCGGTCCTTGCCCAGGCGGCCGTGCCGCCGCGAACGCTGCTGACGTTCTCAAAGGCGGCCTTCTCGAGCAGCCGCGCCGCTGCGCGGCTGCGATGACCGGAGGCGCAGATCAGATGGATCGGCCTTTCTCGCGGGAGTGCGCTCAGGCGGCCCCCGAGACCAGTCAGCGGGATGCTCCTGGCTCCCGGCGCGTGGCCGGAACGGAATTCGCCTGGACTTCGTACGTCGATCAGCAACCCGTCACCACTCAGCGAGGCGAGCGCCTCCTCGGGAGTCGATTCTCTGACGCGCGACCAGAAGCGAAGCATTGGTGCCTCCGGACTTGGGAGAACATACTCCAGGGAGTATATCGGGTCGTCCGCTTGACCGCCGCTGTCGAGGTTCGGGAACCGGCCTAAACTTCTCCGCCTGGGCTGCAGCTCCGCGGAGGGCGGCGGAATCGTGGCTACTGCCGGGCTGATGGTTATTCCCGTCGCGGGAAGGAGAGATACATTGAGAATACTGTCGGTTTTCGTGCTGGCCGGCATGCTCGCCTTACTGACGGCAACCGGCGCCCAGGCGGATAACTCGGGCAATGTACGTCTCGGGCCATTCGCGAGCACCTCGCCCGACGGCGGAACGTGCGGTGGGCCCTGGGCCAATGACGCGTTCGATCGAGTCTTCACCGTTCACGACAACGGTGATGGCACCTTCCGGTTGAAGGAGGAGTTTCGCAATGGCACCTTCGTCACCACTGGGCCGGCGAGTCCGGGTGCGTGTGAGGCAACTGATCACCACGGCTTGACGGTTCAAGCTGGCGTGGTAGGGAGCTTTAACGGATTCCTGATGGGTACGGTCTCCGGTGGCACCTTCAACCCGGGTGCCTGCGATGTCACCCCGGCCGCGTGCTCCGCGAGTACGACCGGGTTCGTCACCGCAGTCTTCGGGCCCGGCGCGACACTGGCGACAGCCACTTTCAACTTTGAGTACAGCTCGAGCGACCAGAGCCTCGCATACCACCATTGGCAGGACAAATCAGACGGCGCGACCGAACAGTTCGTCGGCGACATCGCCAACCAATAGCGAGGACGATTCATTTCGCAAGCCCCCGGGAACGCCCGGGGGCTTGGCACTCTGTCCTGAGTTCGCTTTCGAAGCCCCCGAAGATGCGAGAGACATCCGGCTCATCCGCTCGCCCTAAGGCTGGAGGTGGACTTCCGTAGCCGCAGGGGACTCACCTTGACGGAGGGTCTTTTGGTGCCCCGCGAGGGGTTCGAACCCCCGACCACCTGCTTAGAAGGCAGCTGCTCTGCAATCATCCGCTAGTTCGGCCGATTTTGAATTTAGCAGCACCGACTGCTTTCAGGAATCCGCTGGGCCACAGCAACTGCCAGGTGTCTTTACAATCGGCGAACAATTGCCCTCTGGCTAAGATCGAATCCGGTCGGATGCAGCTCTGCTACGCAGGATCCAGGCCAGGCGCACAGAGCACTGGCAGGGTCAGTACCGCAGGTCGAGAAAAGCTCTGATTGTAAGCCAAGCGATCACCATGCCGACGGCCATTGGCGCTGGCTTCCTCAACCAGCGTTGACCCGCGCGAGTCTGGCCCATACCGCGCAGGAGCTTGCTTCGCCATTGGGAGTTCGGTTGTGCCCTACCGCCGAGGCCGATCCACCACGCCAGTTGGCCGCCGATGAGCACGAGCCAGACTAAGAGGTCGGGCGCCACCGACGTACATGGGATGACCGGGCGCCCGGTCGGGGGATAAGACCGGTTCGCGCGTTCAGAGTAGTGCTCCCTTATGCAGTCGCCCGAATATCGCCCAGGCCAGAAGGAGGACTTCGACCGCCTCTATCGGGCGACCTACAACCGCATCTTCCGCACGCTGGTCACGATCGCGGGGGACGCCGCGGCGGCGGAGGATTGCACCCAGGACGCCTTCCTGCAGGCTTTCAAGGCTTGGAGAAACTGGAAGCAAGACGCGCCCGCCGAAGCCTGGCTGCATCGGATTGCATCAACACGGCCATCTCCTACCGTCGCAAGCAGAAGCTCCGCCAGGTCGGAGAACTGATTCGACGACTGGGGAAACCAGCCGACCGGGAATCCCCGTCCGGCGGGTCCTGATCGCGGTCACGGCCGCCTCGATCAGGGCTTCCTCATCGGGTAAGCGCCGCTGGAACTCGAGGATGGATCGGGGGTACTCCGGCCGCGGCACGCCAAGATCGTAGCGGAGTTAAGCGGATAAGCACGTCATACGATTAGGCGACCGGAGGGCGGGGCCGGAACGTACTTCGGGTTGTAGTCGACCGTGACACCCGACGAGCCGTCGATGGTGACGTTAAGAGCGATCACCTGGTTCGAGATGGCCGTCTGGCCGCCCCCCGAGAGCGTGATGGAGGTGAACGGGAAATACAATGCACCGACATAGCTGGTGGCCGAGCCGCCCACGATCTTGTTGGCGTTGTTGCCGCTGCAGGTGGCGTTGGCCGAGTAGACGGCGATCCAGTTGTACTGCTGCCCACCGAAGACCCAGGTCCCTCCGCCGCCGCCTTCACTGAGACACGACGCGCTGTCCGTCGTGAAGTAGTACTGCACAGCACCCGGGGTCACCTGTCCTGGGCAGGCCGTGGTTGAACCGCTCGCGTTTGCGCATTGGTTCTCGTTGGCGCGATCGCCGGTGGCCGGCGCGTTTTGCGCCGCGACTGAATTGGGGACCGCGGTCGAGCAGCCGAAGATCGTGGTCGGGCACAGCTCCGGATCCGGGGGACCACAGTTCGTGCCGGGCGGGGTGCTGGGCGTCGCGACGACCGCGCAGGCGGTCCCTGTGACGCTAAACCCGCTGAGCGCAACGCTGTCGTAGACGGGCGAGACGGCAAAGCCCAGGGTGCAGCTGCCGTTCGAGCCGCTGAAGCTGCTGTTGTTCTGGTATGCACCAGCCGCAATCGGTGTGCTCCCCGACCAGGTGGGGAGGTTCGGGCAGGACAGCCTGGAGTTGCTCATGGTGACGGTCTGGGTGCAGCCAGGCCCACCGGTGCCGTTGCAGATCGATCCCGCGTAGCCGAATGGCCCGCTGCAGCCGGCCGGCGAGGCGTACACGTTGTACCACTGGGCGCCGGGCGGGTTGCTGACGGCGACCTGGAAGCCGGAGTTCGATCCGTTGACGGGGACGAGCCGGCACATCGAGGGGCTGCTCTCGCGTGCGTAGTTGACAGCCGTGACGTTGTCCGGGTAGTAGACATCCTGTCGCGCCGACGTCACCACCACGCCCCACGACCCACCCGGCGTGAGAGGGTGTGCCCCACCGCCGGTGCTCTGGACGGAGCCAGCGGCGAAGGTGCCGTCACACGTCTGGCCGTTGTTCCGCCAGAACTGCAGGTAGCTGCCGTCAGCGGGCCCGGACGGATTCCCCGCGGAGAGCGCTCCGGCGTGGACGGAGTTGTTGTTGTAGACCGACTCGTCGGGCGGCCGGAGCTCGTTGCTGGTGAGGCCCTTGTTGTCGGTGTAGCCGGCGGCAAAGGTGTAGATGCCGGGATGGACGAAGTAACAGGGATTGCCGCCGGTCAGGTTTGGATTGCTACTGTAGACACCGGGGAAGACGTCGACGTTGCCGGAGGCGCTCGGCCACGCTTGCGCCGAGCCGTAATTCGAAGCGACCGGAAGGGTGGCGCCGCCCACGTAGTTGACGCTGAGCGGACCGACCGGGGAATACTCGTTGTAGGCGGGATTGCTGATGCCATCGACCGGTGTGACACCGCAGTTCTCGTAGACGTTGCCCTGGACGTTGACGATGCCACCGTTGC
>DAIRGV010000012.1:0-41690 GCA_036794405.1 Candidatus Dormiibacterota bacterium | reverse complement strand
TGGGCCGCCGCCATTGTCTCACCCCGTCACCGGTTTCCCACACAGACTCCTAGGGTGCTGTAAGCGCTTACAGTAAGCGCTTACAGACGCTCTGACACGCTGGCAGTCGCCCACGACCTTCCCCATCTTGCTATCCACCGGTCGGATCCGAAGTCGCGCCGAATTCAGGTGAAGTGGCTCGAGTGGATGAAGGGGGCCAGCCTTTCGCCAACCCCCTTCCCGCCGGCCGCTGTCAGGCGTTGAGAGCGGCGACCACGTTCGAGAAGACGTTCTGGATCTGGCCGCCCATCGTAATAAGAATCACAATGACCACGATCGATACCAGGACGAGTATCAGGGCGTACTCGACCATGCCCTGACCCGATTGCCGTTTCAGTTTCACTTCTGCGTTCATCCCCCCTGGTGCGTCTGAACCCTTCGCACCGAATCGTTCACCACCGGCATATAGAGACGTCGACCTCGCGGCGGCCCACCACCGCGTTCTCACTCCGCACCAGGCGGACCGTCTCATCTCTGATCAACCAATGGCCCAGCGAATGTATTGGTTATTCGAACCAGCTGACGGCGAAATGACTCCTGGAGGCTCATCCCCCAGGGGCGGCTCTCACGAGGGTATCCGGACGCACCACAAACAGGAGCTCAGGACCGTCCTCCTCGATCCCGATCTGCTCGAATCCGAGCGCGCGGACCACCGCAAGCGACGGCTCGTTGGCCGGGCTGACGGCGGCGCAAACTTCGCGCGAGCCTTTCCTGAACGCCCATTGCGCCAGGGCGCACGCAGCCTCCCTTGCGTAGCCGCGCCCCCGATAGGCGGCGAACACCGCATAACCGATCTCAGCACGCCCGATCACCTCGGGAGGTCCATGGAAGCAGCAGTGCCCGACGACGTTCCGGTCTCTGTCGACCATCAGCCGGACCTGCCAGGCACGCCGATCGGGAAACCGTTCCATCCGGTCGAGCTGGATGGTCAGGAAGCGGGTGCGGTCGCTTTCGCTCGGGAACTCTTCCGGAAGTCGAAGCGCGAGTGCCAGCTCTGCCCCCCGGCGGTCGCGGGCGATCAGCAGCCTGGCGACCGCGGGTTGCAGCGGGACCAGATCCAAACGGTCGGTCGAAATCGGTCGGGGTGCCACCGCGGCCCGGAGTCTATGCCAGCCGACCTGATCTGACCCCGGCCTTCGGCTGGGCTTGGGAGTGCTGAGGCCAAGTGCAGGGAATTCGCACGGCCCTGTCCTCGGCGGGCCCGGTGGAGATCATCGCCCTGCTCCTGATCGGCGTCGGCGGGGTGATCCTCACGCTTCCGCCGATAGGTTGGGTCCTCGGTGTCGGCCTGGTCTGGTACTCGAAGGCCTGGAGCCCCCGCGAGAAGAGCCGGGGGCGTACCTGACCCTGGTGGTAGGCCTGGGAGCCTTGCTGCTCGGCGCGCTTGCCAGCAGTGCCAGCAGTGCCAGAGGGTTCTTTGGCTCTACCTTCCTCGCAGCAGTGCTCTTTGCGCTCCTGCTGCCCCTCGGTTCGGCCATCTACCTTGGGTCGCGCCTCCGACGCCGGCTGACGGCGGTGGCCTGGATCGGAATCGCGGTGGTGGCGCTGCTTGTCTACCTCCCCGCGGCCGCCTCCTTCGTCCCCGGTCGAACGTACGGTTTCGTCGGGGGGGACGGGCCGCCCGGCAATCCGGCGCCTCGAGCGGGGCAGACCGGCGGCGGCGCTTTCTATGGCACTTCTGAATTTGCCTCGGCAACGCCACTTGCGGTAAGGATGCCCGTCAGCGTCGGGATCTGCTTTGACGGCCTCCGGGTGACAAAGAGCTGGGGCCCCGACTGCTATCCCGAGAGCAGTGCGCTGCTGCTCGCCAAGGTCGATTCCTGCACGGTGATCGTCGCGCCTGACGGCAGCATGATCATCGACATTCAAGGTCGGGTCACGCCTCTCACCGCGCCCGGTTTTACAAGCAGCCGCGGCGGCCATTGGCGGATCACACCCGACGGCAAGGTCACACAGTTCGGCTAGATCCGAGGGCCGACCGGCAGACAGCCCTAGCGGAAGACGGTCACGCCGAGGACGTCGGAGAAGTCATCCGTCCAGACCGGCTGGGAGGGGTCAGTTCGCGGCGGCGCCCACCCACCCCGGGAGGCAAGGCCCTGGAGATCGCCACCATCACGGGCCATCACGATCCAGGCGGAGGGGAAGATGCCGTCCGCGATGCTGCTCGGAGTGCCCGCGAGGTCCACCCGCTGATGGGTCGCCAACCCAAGGTCCGAGCCCGCGTTGGCGAGGATCGGCGTCAGGTTGACGTACTTGTTGGAGACGTTGAAAGCAAGGACCCCGCCCGGCGCCAGCCGGCTCAGGTAGAGCTGGATCGCCTCCCGCGTCAAAAGGTGAACGGGCGGGGCGTCCCCGCCGAAGGCATCGATGATGATGATGTCGTAGCGCGCCTGGGTATCGGCGGCCAGGGCGAGCCGGCCGTCGCCGATCACGACCCGGCTGTTGTTGGGCACGCAGTCGTGGAGGAAGGAGAAGAGGCGCGGATTGCGAGCGATCGCCTCTACCGCGGGGTCGATCTCGTAGAAGGTCCAACGCTGGCCGGGCTTCGCGTAGCAGGCGACCGCGCCGGCTCCCAACCCGATGACTCCGATTCGGGCGCTCGAGTCGCTGGCGTCAAGAGAGGCGAAGAGGTCGCCCACCGGACCCTGGCGCGAGTAGTAGGAGCTCGGCTCGTCCCGGTTGGCGGGGTCGGTCAGTTGGATGCCGTGGATCGTCCCTCCGTCCATGAGGATGTGACGTGACCCGCCGGGGTCGGTGAGCACTGTGTGGACGCCGAAGAAGTCGCGGGTCTGGTACAGGATCGACTGCTGCGAGCCGAGCGGCAGGAAGCTGAGCAGGAAGATCATGGCCACCCCGAGGCCGAAGCGGACGTTGCGATGCGAGAAGGCGATGCAGGCTACGGCCGGGACGGCGAAGACGACCAGCACGCGAAGCAGATCCGACGCCTGGGCCACCGCCGTGAGTGGAGTCCGGTTCAGCCGGTCGATGACCCCGGTCACCGCCAGGGCGGCCAGGGGCAGGAGCAGGATCGCCGCCATCGCGGCCGGCAGGAGGAGATCGAGCAGACGGTCTCGCTTGCCGTTGGAGTGGTCCAGCGCGGGGCGCAGGAAACAGGCGCTTACGACGACCAACGGGTATTCGGCCAGGTCGCTGAAGACGAACGGTGAGGCGATGGCGAGCGCTCCGCCGAGCGCGCCGCCGATGGCCAGCAAGAGGTAGAACTCGGTCAGCGCTTCCCGCCCGGGGCGATCGCGGGCGAGCTCACCGTGACAGATCAGGGCGCCGACGAAAAAGGTGCCGAAGTGGAGGCCCGCGAGGAGCCAGAAGGGACCGCCCCCCTGGAGCAGGATCATCGCCAGCAGAGGCAGCGCCAGGAAGGGAAACGCTCGGACAAGCAGGCGTTGCGAAATCAATGGCCGGCGCGCGAACACGGCCGCCAGCGAGAGGAGATAGAGAGCCAGGGGGATCACCCAGAGGAGCGGCATCGGGCGGACGATGCTGGTGAAGTAGGTCGTCACCGCCAGCATCCAGAGCGAGGGGACCGCCGCCAGGAGGACCCACCGGCCCCGCCGAGCAACGGTTATCGGCGGGGGTGGGGCGATGGCGGCAATCGCGGGCGGGGAATGCTCTCCGGATTGGTCGCCGGCAGCCCGCCGCCAGAGCACCAGGGTGCACGCACCGGTCAGCAACGCGAGGACGACGTAGCCGGCCGCCCAGACGCGAGACTGGGCGAGGAGTCCAAGATGGGGCTCGATCACCGCCGGGTAGACCACCAGCGCGGCAAAGCTGCCCAGGTTGCTCGCGCGGTAGAGAAAGTAGGGGTCGGTGGCATGTCGATGCCCGGTGCTCGCAAACCAGCGCTGGAGAAGCGGCGACCCGGCGGAGACGACGAAGAAGGGGAGGCCGACGATCACTGCCAGCAGCGAGAGGATCGACAGCACCGGGCCGGCGCCGGTGGGGAGCGTCCAGCCGAGAGGAACGCTGATCGGGAGGACGAGGAGCGGCAGCAGCATGACCGCCAGGTGAACGGCAGCCTGCCGGCGGGAGCTCAACCGACGCGCCAGGCCGTGAGCGTACCCGTAGCCGGCGAGAAGGCCGGCCTGGAAGAAGAGCACCGCTGCGGTCCAGACCGCGGGGGCGCCGCCGACGAGGGGCAGCAGCATCTTCGCCACCATCGGCTCGACGAGAAAGAGCATGAACGCGCTCGCGAAGATGCACGCCGTATAGAGGGCGAGCGTGGCGGGTCCGGCCGCGTCCCGCACCACGAGGGGGGCCGGCACGGCTTGTAGAGCGGCTGCTTCAGTGAGATCGGGCATCGAGATCGCGCCGGACTATACGGGCCGGTTCCGTCGGATCGCGTTCATCTGCGGCGGTCGTCAGCACGCTGCTCCGCGACCGCCGCCCGGACCGTCTCTCGGAAGCTCACCGGACGGAGGCCGAGATCCTCCGTCAGTAGCGGCCTCGCGGCGATCAGGTCGTGACGCAGGCTGCCCACCGGGGACCGCGCCACCTCCATATTGGCGCGGGTGACCAATCGCAGCCAATGAGCGGAAAGCTCAGGCGAAAGAACGGGCACGGCGACGATCAGCGGCTCGCGGCCGGTCAGCTCGGCCGCGGTGATCTCGAGCATTCGTCGGTAGGTCAGAACCTCAGGGCCCACCAGGTCCACTTCCCTCGCGCCCGGGACGCCGACGCCTCCCAGCAGCGCTTCTACCGCATCGGCAATCCCGACCGGCTGGCATCGACTCGCCAGCCACTTCGGCGCGATCATGATCGGCAGCCGGCGGCTCAGGTCGGCGAGGATCTCGAAGGACGCGCTCCCGGCACCGACGACGATGCCAGCCCGGACCGCGAGGGCTCCGACGGACTCGATGAGCGCAATCCCGACCTGGCGGCGGCTCGCCAGGTGATCTGAGAGCGGTCCGGTGTCCGGGTAGAGACCGCCGAGGTACACGACCCTGTCGACGCCGGCACGACGCGCGGCTCGGGCAAAGTTCTTGGCCGCCACCTGTTCGCGGCCCCCAAATCCAGGCCCCTCGGCCATGGAGTGGGCGAGGAAGTAGACGGCGTCGGATCCCTCCAGCGCTGAGTCGAGACCGGCGCCGCTGCTGAGGTCGCAGGCGACGTGCTCGAACTGCGACGCTGCCGGTGCGTGGCGGGAGGCAAGTCGGACCCTGGCCTGCGCGCGAGCGAGGGACGGCGCCAACCGCGACCCGACGAAGCTGGTGCCTCCGATGATGGTGACCAGCTTGCCGGAGAGGTTCAACCCGAAGCGCTACTCCTCGCCGGCCGCCTCAGCCTTGCCCCGGCGCGTGAGCTCATCGACGACGGTGGGGTCGGCCAGGGTGGTGGTGTCCCCGAGGGCTCGGTTCTCGGCCACGTCCCGCAGCAGGCGGCGCATGATCTTGCCCGACCGGGTCTTGGGCAGCTCGGGCGTGAAGACGATGTTGGCGGGCGCCGCGAACTTGCCGATCTTCACGCCAACGTGGTCGCGCAGCTCCTTCAGCATCTCGGGCGAACCCTCGGCGCCGCCCTTGAGCGTGACGTAAGCGACGATCGCCTGGCCCGTCTGCTGGTCGTTGCGGCCTGCCACCGCGGCTTCCGCCACCTGCGGGTGGCTGACCAGCGCGCTCTCGATCTCGATCGTTGAGATTCGATGGCCCGAGACGTTCATGACGTCGTCCACCCGGCCCAGCAGCCAGAAGTCGCCGTCCTCGTCCACCCGGGCGCCGTCGCCCACGAAATAGGTGTCCTTGAAACGGTTCCAGTAAGTCTCCTTGAAGCGCTCTGGATCGCCGAAGATGCCGCGCGTCATGGCCGGCCATGGCTTGCGGATGACGAGATAGCCACCACCACCCGGCGGGACCGTCTTGCCGGCGTTGTCATAGACGGCGGCGTCGAGGGTCGGGAAGGGCCTGGTCGCGCTGCCCGGCTTCAGGGTCGTAACGCCCGGGAGTGGAGTGATCATGATCATCCCCGTCTCGGTCTGCCACCAGGTGTCGATGACCGGCGTCCGGTTGGCGCCGATGTGCTCGCGGTACCAGATCCAGGCTTCCGGATTGATGGGCTCGCCGACGGTGCCGAGGACGCGGAGTGAGGAGAGGTCGTGCTTCGCCGCGTACTCAGGACCCCACTTCATGTGGGTGCGGATCGCGGTCGGCGCGCAGTAGAGGATGTCGACCTTGTAGCGCTCGATGATCTCCCACCAGCGATCTTTGTCGGGAAAGTCCGGAGTCCCTTCATACATGACGCCGGTGGTCCCGTTGCAGAGCGGGCCGAACACGATGTAGCTGTGTCCGGTCACCCAACCCACATCGGCGGCACACCAGTAGACCGAGTCGGGCTTGACGTCGAAGACGTAGTGGTGCGTCGTCGCGACACCGACCAGGTAGCCGCCGGTCGTGTGCATGATTCCCTTGGGTTTGGCCGTGGTGCCGCTGGTGTAGAGCAGGTAGAGGAGGTCCTCTGAATCCATCTCCTCGCAGGGGCAGGAGGCGGCGTCAGAGGATTGGCCGGCGATCATGTCGTCCCACCAGACATCGCGGCCCTCCTTCATGGGCACGCCGCTGCCGTCCGAGCGCTTGTAGACAACGCATTTTCTGACGGTTGGGGAGCTCTCCAGCGCGGCGTCGACGTTGGCCTTGAGCCCCAGCTCGTTGCCCCGCCGCCAGCCCTTGTCCTGGGTGATCATGTATTCGCACGACATATCGTTCATGCGCCCGGAGAGAGACTCGCCGCTGAAGCCCCCGAAGACGACCGTGAAGGGCGCGCCGATCCGTGCGCAGGCGAGCATCGCCACCGGCAGCTCGGGAACCATCCCCATGTAGATGCCGACCGGCGTGCCCTTCTTCACCCCCAATTGTTTGAGCCCGTTGGCGACCTGCACCACCTCGGCGAGCAGGTCGGAGAAGGTGATGGTGCGCGTCTCGCCGACTGGCTCACCCTCCCAGTGGTAGGCGACCTTTGAGCCGTGACCGGCCTCGACATGGCGATCGAGGCAGTTGTAGGCGACGTTCAGCTTCCCGCCCAGGTAGAACTTGGCAAAGGGAGGCTCCCACTCGTAGAGCTTGTCGAACGGGCGCGACCAGGTGACGCGCCGGCGCGCCTCCTCGGTCCAGAACTCGTCGAAGCCCCGTTCATAGATGTCGGGCTTCGCGTTGGCCTGGGCCGCAAACTCAGGGGAGGGCGAGAACCGCCGCTCCTCCACCTGCATCGTCTCGATCGCGTGCCCACCGGTATCGCTCACGCTCATGAAAGCTCCTCAGTGCTCAGGGGGCTGCCGCCAACGGTTGTCCCAAACCGCCAGCTTATCGCTCTACGAATCGATCCTCGTGGGCCGGGATCACGGTCTCGCTCCAGATCGGCTTGCCGACCGGGAGGATCGGCGTCGCCCGCAGGCTGTTGGCCACCACGGCCGCCGAGGCGTACCAGGCGACGAAGGCGGTCACGATTCCGACGTACCCGCCGATCTTGATGATCCCCTCGCCACCGCCGAAGAAGCCGATGAAGAGGAGGATCTCGGTGATCTCCAGGGTCAGGAAGACAAGGAAGATGGCCACGCTGACCCTCAGGCTCCAAACCATCATGTAGGTGTTGAAGATCGCGAATGCGAGCAGGAACCAGCCGAGGTCGTTCGTGACGTCGCCGGCCGGAACCTTGCCCGCGAGGAGCAGGACCACGAAGGTGGCCAGCGACATCCAGAAGGCGCCGTAGGTCGAGAACGCGGTCGCGCCGAATGTGTTGCCGGTCTTGAATTCCCACATGCCGGCGGCGAACTGCGCGAGACCACCATAGAAAAAGGCCAGCCCGACCCAGGTGAGGTCAGGCGCAAAACCCGCGTTGTGGGTGCTCAGCACGAAGGTGGTGAGTGCAAAACCGCCCAACCCGAGGGCTGCCGGGTTCGCGATCGTCGGGATAACGACTGCTCGCTCTTCTGCCATCGACAAATTCCTCCCTTCCGAATTGACTGGAAGTGGGCCTGCCGCGCGAATCCATTCATACCATCGCACTCCGCTGGTGTCCGCATCATCAATAGTCGACCGATCGAGGATTAGTGTTCCTAATACCTAGCGAGTCGCCCTGACCCGCTACCCGGTCAGCTCGAGCTCGGCGAAGGGTCCTTCCCGGCGCCGCGGGCCGGGATGCCAGCGAACCGGCTCCCTGAACACCGGCCCTGCGAAGGCGAATGAGTGGTACTCCCCATTCTCGCCACAGGGGTCGACTCCCCGGTCGAGCATCTCGGCGGCGAAGTCCGCGTTGATCTCGCGTCCCAGCCAGGATTCGTCCAGTCGGTTGAGGTCGACGCAGGTGACGACGGCACGCCCGCCGGAGGAGACGAACTCCTCCAGAAGCGCCGCCGGTGGATCCCCCCAGATCGGCTCGACGTGAAGGAGGCCCTCAGCAGTCACGCGCTCCTCGTACCAGGCGCGGACGTCCGCCAAATGGATGTCGCCGAGGACCACACCGCTGAAGCCGCCCGAGCGAAGGCCCCGAAGCACCGATCGCAGCCGGGCATCCATCGCGGACCAGGTGGTCGCCTCCGGCTGCAGCTCGATGCCGATCGCCGCCGCCTGCGCCTCCAGCATCGAGACCGAGGTGGCGTGGAAGCGGACCCGGCCGGTGGCGGCGTCATGGAAGTTGACCAGGCGCTCGACCGAGAGGCCACTGCGGCGGGCGCGGTCGAGCGCCAGGGCGCAATCCTTGCCGCCCGACCAGAGCAGCGCGTAGCGATCGCTCACGGCGCCCCCGGCCCCGGACGGAACAGCTCGGCGGGGACCGAGGAGGGCTCCAGGATGACAAACGTAAGCCGTGAGCGCAGGCGGCTCAGGGCGGCCACAACCGGGGGCCCGAAGAGGAGGACCATGACGGCGTTGCCCGCCGCGCGGAAGGCGTCGTAGACGAGCGAGGTGGCGAGGTAGAAGCGCCCGAAGCGCGACAGCGACTCGACCACCGGCAGGCCGGGTGACCAGCCGAATCCGGCGGCTCCGCGATAAAAGGTGCTCCAGTCCCAGGTGTCCATCAGCGCCCCGAAGAGGAACCCGGTCGCCGCGCCGACCACTGCCAGCGCCCAGAGGCCCCTTCCGCGCACGAGCGATCCCGCCACTCCGACCCAGCCGGCCGCGAAGAGCTGATACGGCAGCCAGGGGCCGATGCCGCCGGTGGCAACCGCCGAGACCAGCAGCGCGAGGGCTCCGGTCAGGAAGCCGAAGCTCGCACCGAAGACGTAGCCGGCGCAGAGGATCAAGAAGAAGACCGGGCTGAAGCCGCCGATCCCGGTCACCACCGCGAGCCGGAGTCCGGCGTCGAGCGCGGCGAGGGCGGCGATAAGGGCCAGCCCGCGTGCGTCCAATCGACGCATTCCCAGCTCCAGCAGGAGCAGCGCGCCGAGCACGGCGAGAGCGACTGTAAGCGCGGGGATGTAGCCCGGCGGCGATCCGCCGAGCAGCGGCCAGAGGAAGAGGCCGAGGCCGAAAAGCGATAGGAGCGCGAGCCTCATGACGCGGTCCCGTCCCTGATTTCGACCACCCGGTCGGCAAGCCGGGAGCACAGGGCCTCGTCGTGGGTTGCGATCACGATCGACGAGCCGTTCTCGGCCAGGCGGAGGACAAGGTCCCCGAGGGCATCGCGGCTGGTCTGGTCCATTCCTCGGGTCGGCTCGTCGAGCAACGCGATCGCCGGCGAGCCGGCCAGAGTGGCGGCGATCGCCGCCCGCTGCCGTTCCCCCGCGCTCAAGTCGCGCGGGTACCGATCGGCAAGCGCGATCATGCCGAGCGCGCCGAGGATCACCTCGGCCACCTCCCGCTCGCCGGCTCGGCCGAGTGTCAGCTCGACCTCGGCGCGCACCGTGGGCAGGTGCAGCAGGGCCGCGGGATCCTGGGGGAGGTAGGCGACCCGCCCGGGTTCGCGCTCGACGGTTCCCGCGAGCGCTGGGAGAAGTCCCGCCAGCACCCGGAGCAGGGTGCTCTTCCCCCCTCCGTTGGGCCCCTGGAGCGCGACCACCTGGCCCCTCCGTCCCTCGAGGTTTACGCGCTGCAGCATGGGCTCGCCCGCGGGCCCGGCCGAAACATTCGCCAGCGACCAGGCGAGGTCGCCGCCCGACCGCGGTTGCGGACGGGCCGCCGGGGCCGCGAGCGCAACCCGGTCACGGGGATCTTCCCGTTCCGCCCAGCCATCCTCGATCCGCAAGGCGGCGCCGGCGATCTCCTCCAACCCCCGGGTCCGATGCTCCGCAACCACCAGGTCGTGGCCCGAGGCGAGGAGGCCCGCCAGGCTGGCGACGACCGCTGCCGCTCCTTCGGGATCGAGCTGCGAGGTTGGCTCGTCGAGCACCAGTAACCGCGGGCCGAGAGCGAGTGCGGCAGCGATGGCGACGCGCTGGCGCTCTCCGCCGGAGAGAGTGGCGACGCGGCGCAGCCGCAGGCCCGCGATCCCGACCGTCGCCAGCGCGGCCTCGATGCGGCCGTCCATCTCTCCCGCCGGCACGCCGTGGTTCTCGAGGCCGAAGGCGACCTCCCGGAGGACGCTGCCGTGAACGAACTGGCGCTCGGGGTCCTGGAACACGAATCCGACCTGCCGGGCGAGCCGGTGGGTCGGCGTCGTCAGGACGTCATTGCCGAGCACCTCGACCCGGCCGGTGATCCGGCCGCCGTGAAAGTGAGGCACGAGACCGTTGAGGAGCCGGAGGAGGGTTGACTTTCCGCCGCCTGACGATCCCCGCACGATCGTCAGCCCCGCCTCGAGACAAAGCCGGTCGGTCCGGAAGGCGGCTCTCGCCGAGTCCGGGTACCAGTAGGCGAGATTCTCTAGCTTCGCGATCGCCATGTCAGCGCAGGCAGGGCGAGCAGGAGGCAGAGCAGCACGAGCACCGGCTCGACCGGTGGGAAGGTGAGGGTCGGGTAGGGGTACCAATCTCCGAGAGCTCCGGTGGCCCTGGCGGCCGCAAAGCCGACGGCAGCAACCACCGCCACCAGAAGAACGAGCGAGTCGCGCCGGCCCCACGCCAGGCGCAGGTAGTGGCTGCGGCCACCCGCCCCGTAGCCACGGGCGGCCATCGCCTCGGCAAGCTGGATCGAGTCCTCGATCGCGGTCAGCATCACCGGGACCAGGACCTCCGTCCAGCTGCGAGGCCCGCGGGGCCGCCAGCCTCGCATCCGCTGCGCCTCGGAGACGGCGACGAAGGTTCGCGCGACACCCGGCACCAGGCTGAGCGAGGCCGCCAGGGCGGCGCCGGTGCGCTCCAGGCCGGCGGGAAGCGCATCGACCAGGTCGGCCGGGTCCGCTGCCAGGGAGAGCGGGGCGACGGCGAGCAGCGCGGCGGCCAGGCCGGCGGCGATATCGAGGCCGTAGATGGCCGATTCGAGGGTCAGCGGGCCGCCCACGAGCGGGATGCTGGTCGGAACCCGCGCGTAGACATGGCTGCCCGCGTGGGCGAGGAGAGAGTTGAGCAGTAGTGCAAAGAGGCCGGCGATCCCCAAGCCCACCGCCAGAGGGCGGACCCGGCGAGGCGCCACCGCCAGCACCAGGTTGGCGCCGGCGAGGAGGAGCAGGACCCGGTAGACCGGGTTGTTGGTGAGCAGCACGCAGCCGAGGGTCGCCGCCGACCAGGCCGCCAGCGCCCTCGGGTTCATCGCTGGAGCAGCCTGCGAACCAGCTGCAGGATCAGCAGGCCCACCAGCGCCCCGGCCCCGGCTGCGGTCACGATCCAGCCCGCGCTGGGACGGGCCGGTGCGGCCGGGGGAGCGGCTCGATGGGGCGAGGCGCTGGGCGAAGGCGCCGGCGGGGTCGGGGTGACGCCCGCATCCGCCGTTGAGGCGACGGACGCCGCGGGAGCGGCCGGGGCTGGCGCCGTTGCAGCTGGTGCGGGCGCGGTGGTCACTACCGGTGCGGGCGCGGGGGCGCCCGTCGCGCAGACGCCCGCCGGCGAAGGAGGTGGTCCGCCGCCGGTCGGCGGCACGTAGTGCCATCCCAGCGCGTCGCCGTCGGAGAACTCCTGGCTGCTCACACCCGCGTTCGATATCGACCAGCGGCCCCCGGCCCGGGAAACGAACATCGCCCAGTAGGCGCTGGTCGATGTCAGGCAGGAAGGCGGGTAGGAGGCGGGCTCCCCATCGACCTGGCAGACGGCGTTGCCCAAGCCACCGCCGTAGGAGCTCATCCCGTATTCGATGTTGCTCAGCTGCATGATCTGCTCACCCGTTCGCTGCTCTTCGGTGAAGGCGACGCAGCGACTCAGGACTGTCCCGTTGCCGTGCTCGACGACAACCGCCACGTGGTGCGTACCGGACGCGAGAGCGCAGGTCGGGCGGCTCAGAGAGCCGGGCGTCGCCAGCCAGGCCCCGAGCAGGATCGGCAGGACTATGCCCAGCCCGAAGAGGCGGGCGACCGCCGCCCTCATCGCCTCAGGTAAAGCACGATCCCTCCGACCAGAACTACGGCGCCGAGTGCTGCCCCAGCGACCAGCGCGTAGAGAAGGCTGGGCGGAATCCCGCCCGCACCGTCCTTGCCGTTGCCGCCCGCGCTGGGCTGGACGGTGGGACCCGGCTCCGCGGTGGCCTGGACGGGGACTGGCGTTGCCTCGGGCGAGGCAGCGGGGGTCGCAGTCGGCGCGGGGCTGGGCGACGGCTGCTCGGCTAGGGCGGCCGCGGCCTCCGGCTGAGATGCCGTGGGAGTTGCCGTCGGAACGGGGGCCGGCGTCGCGGCCGGCGCCGGGGTCGGAGTTGGAGCAACCGGGCACAGTTGCGCCGGGAGGCGGTTCACGGCATCCGGTGCCGGGGTCGCGGAGAGCGCGGTACCAGCGACATACGCCGGGAAGACAGGGAAATCCACCCGTTCCAGCCCCGCTGCCGCCATCGCGGTGGTAACGGGGTCAACGCCGCTGTAGCCGGCGTACCCGCCGCTCGCGTCCTGCGTCGCCAGCAGGTACATGACCGAGGAATTGCCGGCCTGCGCCCAGGTCGCAGAGCCGGGGTCCTGGCCGGTGGTGACCAGGGCCTGGAGGACGAGCGCGGCCGAGTCCGGGTCGCTCGGACTGCCCTGGTAGGCGAAGCCCCCGTCCGGTTGCTGCTGGGTCCTGAGCCAGGCGAGCGCGCTGGTATCCAGGCTGTGATCGCCCACGGCGGCCAGGGCCATCAGCGCGAACGCGGTCGAGTTGGTGTCGCTGGTGTCGAAGTTGGTGGCGGCGTTGGGGTCGTTCGCGACCAGCAGGTAGTCCCATCCGCCGTCGGCGTCCTGGGCCTTTTTGACGACATCGATCGCTAGCTGCGGCACCGCCTGGCCGGCCGCCTTCAGGCCGAGGATCGCGAGCGCCTGGCCCTGGGCCGAATTGGCCTGGTAGAACCCGCCGGCGTAGAAGCTGTTGAGCTTGCTGACCAGATAGACGGTGCCGAAAGGAGCCAGGCTCTGCCTCGCCGCGACCGCCGCCAGCAGGAGGCGGCCGGTGTTACCGCCATCGACCGTGGCCGGTAGAGCGTTGGTCTTCAGGTAGTCGATCACGCTCGGCCCGGCGCTGTTGCGGAGGGCGTTGGGGTCGTAGCCGGCGGCCGCGGCGCCGATCGCGTAGAGCTCGCTCGTGTCGTAGGCCGAGAAGCCGGCCGGCTCGGCGCCCGTCGACGCCGACTGCTTCGACGCCAGGTACTGGAGCGCATGCTGGTCGGCACCCTGCTCGGTCGCCATGACCTGGTTGGAACCGTAGGCGAAGGTGACGGGAAAGGCCTGGCCCAGCACGCCGGCCACGGCCATCGCGGTGGTGCCGGGGTCGATACCGCTGTAGCCGAGGTAGCCACCGCTCGCGTCCTGGGTCGAGACCAGGTAGGTGAGCGGGGTGTTGCCGGACTGGTTGAAGCGACAGCCGGCGAGGTTCTGGCCGGTGGCGACCAGAGCCTGGAGGACGAGCGCGGTCGAGTCCGGGTCGCTCGGACTGCCCTGGTAGGCGAAGCCCCCGTCCGGTTGCTGCTGGGTCCTGAGCCAGGCGAGCGCGCTGGTATCCAGGCTGTGATCGCCCACGGCGGCCAGGGCCATCAGCGCGAACGCGGTCGAGTTGGTGTCGCTGGTGTCGAAGTTGGTGGCGGCGTTGGGGTCGTTCGCGACCAGCAGGTAGTCCCATCCGCCGTCGGCGTCCTGGGCCTTTTTGACGACATCGATCGCTAGCTGCGGCACCGCCTGGCCGGCCGCCTTCAGGCCGAGGATCGCGAGCGCCTGGCCCTGGGCCGAATTGGCCTGGTAGAACCCGCCGGCGTAGAAGCTGTTGAGCTTGCTGACCAGATAGACGGTGCCGAAAGGAGCCAGGCTCTGCCTCGCCGCGACCGCCGCCAGCAGGAGGCGGCCGGTGTTACCGCCATCGACCGTGGCCGGTAGAGCGTTGGTCTTCAGGTAGTCGATCACGCTCGGCCCGGCGCTGTTGCGGAGGGCGTTGGGGTCGTAGCCGGCGGCCGCGGCGCCGATCGCGTAGAGCTCGCTCGTGTCGTAGGCCGAGAAGCCGGCCGGCTCGGCGCCCGTCAGCGCCGACTGCTGCGACGCCAGGTAGCGCAGGGCGCGGCTGCCGGGATCGTTCTGGGCTCTTGCGGGCAGTGGACCCGCACCGGACGCGACGAAAACGAGGATTGCGGCCAGTGTCGCGCTGGCCGCATAGAGGTGCTTTCGCACTGGGCGTTTCCTCCATGCGCGCGACGGGCCGGTCTCCTGGCTGGAGGATCGACGTCGACGGCCGCCTTCCCAGGGCTCACGCCCCAGTGGCACGCTGGCCGGTAACTACCCTCTTACAGTTGCGCGACAGCGCCGGATTTTCACCGGACTTCCCTGAGCTGCCCCCCGCGGAATTATTCGGTTGTGACTGCAGGGAAGTATGGCCCAACCGAGCTGGAGGCGGCGGGTGGCGAAACCGGCCGTCCTTCGGGAACCGGGCGCAAGGAGGCTCACGAAAAGCGAACCCTCTGCCGGGAGATCCGTCAGGTTCAGTCGGCGCCGGGTCGAGGCGCGAGAATCTCGATCCCGAGCGACCGTGCCAGCTGCATCGGGTTGCCGACAGCCCGCCATGACGTGTACGAGCCGTCAGCGCCGGCACCACGACCCTCGACTTGCGGTAGCGTCCCCTGGTCGAAGGCATGGTAGGAGGCCATGGATGATCGGCCCGAGACGGATGCCCAAGTGTGGTTCGAATTGAGAATCTGCACTTAACTTCTCCTCCTCGCTACCCGAAACAAACTTGACGAGATCGACGCCGGTTGGCATGGCTCAGGTAGCGGTTCCGGTGATGACCAGAGCTGTGCGGGCATGTCCTCAAGGTGGCCGCCCGCTCGGTCTTATCGTTCCCGCGCCGCTGACGGTAGGGGGGCGTTCCCCGGACCGCTTGCCTTCATCCTGCCGTCATCGAGCTCGGGCCTCAAAAAAATCGCCAGGTTGATTCAGTGGCCTTTGAAAGCCCCCTCGAGCCACTCGGAAACGACCGTCGGAACCACCTTGGCGTCGATCAGGAGAGCCTGGGCCCGGCTGCCGGTGAGCCACCGCGACGCCGGCTCCAGGTCGCTCGGGCCTCGCACCGTCAGCCCCTCCAGCCCGCAGGCGCGAGCGATGGCGGCGAAGTCGGTGTCCGGGAAGCGGACGATATCGGTCGGGCGGCCCTGCGGCCCGAAATGGTGGACCTCGGCCCCATAGGCGGCGTCGTTGTAGACGACGACCAGGAGGTTCAGGCCCAGCCTGGCCACGGTCTCGAGCTCCTGCAACGACATCAGCAGCCCGCCGTCGCCGACGGCCGCGATAGTCAGCCGGTCGGGTCTGGCCACAGCGGCGCCGATCGCCGTCGCAAGCCCCAGGCCGATCGATTGGAAGGCCTGGGTGAAGATGAAACCGCGGTCGGCGGAGAGGGTCATGTACATCGGCGCCCAGCCCATGAAGTTGCCCGAATCCACGGTCAGGGTGCGCTCGAGAGGGAGCAGCTCCTCGAGCTCGATCGAGAGCGTCCGGGGGTCGATCCGGCCCGCCGCCGATGAGTCCTCGTAGGGCTGCTGGGCCCAGCCCGACCGGGTCAGGCGCTCGGCCATCTCCGGCGACCGCCAGCCACCTTCGTGATGTTCCCGGCCTGCGAGCTCGGCGGTCAGCGCCCGCGCCGTGGCGGCGGCATCGCCGACGATTCCCGCCCGCACCGGGAGGTGGCCGCCGATCGCCTCCTGGTCGATGTCGACCTGGACCACGACCGCATCGGGCCCGACCAGCCGGCCGTGCCGCGTCGACCACATGTTCAGGGTGGCGCCGAAGGAGAGGAGAAGGTCCGCGCCCAGCATGAGCTCCGCCGCCAGGGGGGTGGCGAAGCCGCCCGTGATACCGATCGTCCAGGGGTTTCCAGTGAACAGCCCGCCCGCCACGGCGGAGGTGGCGAGGAGGGCGCCGGCCGAATCGGCCAGCTCTTCGATCGCCTCGCGAGCGCCGTTTGCCAGCGCTCCCCGGCCGGCAATGATCATGGGACGGCGGGCCCCCGCCAGCAGGTCGGCGACCGCGGCGACGGAGGCTGCGTCAAGCTCGGCTGGAGCGGGGGGCGCGGCGACAGCGGGCGGCGGCCCGGTCGGGCACTCCGCGGCCTGGACATCGAGCGGCAACATCAGCACCACCGGCCGCCGCTCCTCGCGGGCCCGCTGCAGCGCCCCGGCCGCATCCGCCAGCGCGGTCGCCGGCTCGCGCAGACGCGCGACAGCGGCGCCGACCGCGGTCACCAGACCCTCCTGGTCGATCCGAAAGTTGGACCGCGTCGCGCCGGCGGCCGTCTCGGGCGCCAGCAGCAGGAGCGGCGTACGGCTTTTTACAGCTTCGGTCAGGCCGGTCATTGCGTTGGTGAGTCCCGGGCCCTGGTGAACCGAGACGGCAGCGACCTGGCCGCTCACGCGGCCGAAGGCGTCGGCCATCGTGACCGCAGGGCCCTCGTGGCGAGCCGCGACGAAGGAAGCGCCGGCGTCCAGCATGGCCAGGGTGACGTCGAAGTTGCCACTGCCGATGACCCCGAAGACCTGCTTGACGCCCCGCGCGACCAGCAACCGGCCCACCGCCTCAGCGACGTTCACCGAGACATCGTCGATTCGACCAGCGCGAGGACTCGCGCGGGGCTGCCCGAGCCGCCGACGATCGGCAGCGGCCCGGCGATCAGCACCGCGCCGGTCACCGGCAGCCGGCCCAGGTTTGCCAGCTGGGTGAGCCCGTACTTGCCGGCACCGAGCATGAACGCGTGGCAGGGAAAGGGAGGGTCGAAGCCGTGCGCCGCGCCGGCGTCGGTGCCGACCGTCTCGACACCGATGCCGATGATCGGGGTGGACTCGGCCAGCCAGCGCGCGCAATCGGGCGCCACGCCCGGGGTGTGGGGCCCGCTTTGGTTGGCGTTCAGGAAGGTGCCGGCATCCCCGGCCCGGCTTGCCCAGCCGGTCCGGAAAAGAAGCCAACCGCCATCGGGTAGCGGCCCGTGCTCCACCTGCCAGGCCTCCACCTGCTCGACTGTGAGCAGGAAGTCGGGGTCCGCCGCGCACTCGCGGCTCTTGTCGATGACGACGGCGGGCGCGATCAGCTGCCGTGCCGGGACCTGGGCGACGTCGAGCCCGTCACGACCGGTGACCCAGTGGATCGGGGCGTCGAAGTGGGTACCGACGTGCTCGCCGGTGCTGATGTCGTTCCAGTACCAGGCCGGGCCGCGATCGTCGTAGCGGCTGACCTCCGTCAACGAGAAGCCGCGGGTGTTGGCGAAGGGCGGCGGAAGCTGAAGGACTGGTGTCGCATCGGACAGCGGCGCCGTGAGGTCGACCACCTCGAGAGTTCCGCCGGTCAGGCCGCTCACAAGCTCGCTCAGCACCGACAATTTCGCATCCTCCCGCGCTTCGCGCATCTCCCGCCGGCGGTGACCCGGACCCGATCTTACCGCCGCCGCCGACAACGGCGGTCGCGACCCGCTGTACTGTCGTCTCAAGATGCCGGACAACGAGGTCCTGGAGATCGCCGGGCGGGAGGTCGTCATCAGCAACCCGGGCAAGATCTTCTTCCCGAAGACCGGCCACACCAAGCTCGACCTGGTTCGCTACTACCTCGCGGTGGCCGAAGGTGCCCTTCGCGGGGTGCGCGGCCGCCCGATGGCACTGAAGCGATTCGTCGAGGGCGCCGGCGGCGAGGCCTTCTTTCAGAAGCGGGCGCCTGCGAACGCACCGGATTGGATCGAGACGGTCGAGCTGTCCTTCCCCTCGGGGCGGACGGCGAGGGAGATCGTGGTCCGCGACGCTGCCCAGCTGATCTGGGTCGTCAATCTCGGCTGCATCGACCTCAACCCGCACCCGGTGCGCGCCGACGACCTGGACCATCCGGACGAGCTCCGCGTCGACCTCGACCCGGTCCCCGGCGTCGAGTGGCCGCAGCTGCGCCAGGTGGCGCTGGTGGCGAAGGAGGTCCTCGACGATATGGGCCTGGCCGGGTGGCCGAAGACCTCCGGCTCGCGCGGCATCCACATCGATTGCCGGATCGAGCGTCGCTGGACCTACCCCGAGGTGCGGCGCGCCGCCGTCGCCCTGGCGCGCGAGGTTGAGCGAAGGGCTCCCGGGCTCGCCACCTCGAAATGGTGGAAGGAGGAGCGGCACGGCGTCTTCGTCGACTACAACCAGAACGCCAAGGACCGGACCGTCGCGTCGGCCTACTCCGTCCGGCCGACCGCCGACGCCCGGGTTTCGACCCCCGTCGGCTGGGAGGAGCTACCGGAGTGCCGGCCCGAGGCCTTCACGATCGACACCGTCCCTGCCCGGTTCGAGGCGATCGGGGATCCCGGGGCGGGCATCGATGGCTCGGCAGGCTCCATCGAGCGGCTGCTCGAGCTGGCCCGCGAGCAGGAGGCGGCCGGCCTGCCGGACGCCCCCTGGCCACCGCATTTCGCCAAGCAGGCCGGAGAGCCACCGCGGGTGCAGCCGTCGAAGCGGCGCACCGGCGCGGTGCCGCCCCCCGCGCCGGGAAAGTCGGCGGGGCCGACCGGCCGCCGACGGGCCACCGTGCCGCTGATCGAGGTGGCGCGAGCAGCCGGCGAGCGCGAGGCCAGGGAGGGGCTCGAGCGCTGGCGGGAGCGCCACCCGGGCGTCTGGTCCCAGCTCGAGCCGGCCGACGTGCTGATCGATTCGATGCGTGGCCGGAGCTCACTCTGGACCCGGATCCGGATCAACCTGGCTCGCGTGCCGGAGGCGGAGCGACCGCCGCAGGAGGCACTCGAAGTCGACTACGACCCCTGGTCCCGCTGACCGCCGAGCGCGGTTTGGGCGCCGGCCACGAAAGTCAGGCGCTGGGGTCCTGCGCCAGGAAGAGGAAGATGATCGCCAGCACCAGTGCCAGGACCGGGGCGCCGAGCTCGGAAACCTGCCCGGTCGGGAAGGCGAGCCGGATCAGCGCCGAGCCGGCCAGGTAGCCGCCCGCCATGAGCAGGGCGATCCGCAACCGCCGCCCGGCGAGCCGGAGCTGCCGGCGAAGGCCACCCGGCCGCGACGAGAAGACGGTGACGACAAGCACCGGGAGCAGCAGGAGTCCGAACAGAAACCCCTTCACACGCAGCGCTTTCGGCGCGGACCGCGGCGGCGCCTAGGGAACAGCGCCGACCGCCTTTTCGTCGACGTAGCACCAGAGCCAGCTCTCACCCGCCTGGAAGGATCGGATGATCGGATGTCGCGTTTCCTCGAAGTGCTTGGTCGCATGCCGGTTGGGGGAGTTGTCGCAGCAGCCGACGTGGCCGCAGGTCAGGCAGAGCCGGAGGTGGACCCAGCGGTCTCCCGAGCTGAGGCACTCTTCGCAACCGGCGGGCGTGCGCGGCTCGACCGGCTCGATGAGGTCCAGGTGCTCACACTCCATCTCGGCCCTTCCCACCTTACCTGCCTCGACCCGCGGCGCTTCGTCGGGCGCGCGGTCGTCGGGATGGCCGGTGTTGCCGAACGCGATTCGATCTCGCACGACGGGGGCGCGCCCGAGGAGACGCGATCGCTGGACGGCATCCTCTCCGAACCGATCCCGGATCGCGTCCATCGCCGCCTCCAGCCGCTGGCTGCGGACCGGCGATGAGCCGCCGAAGAGACCGAGCTGGCCCGCATCGGCATCGGTCAGCGCGCCCAGGTCGACGCCCAGCGTCCCCACCAGCCGGCGGGGATCGCGGGAGCCGAGCAGGCCGAGCGCGGTGCGGTAGATCTCATCCCCGGTCGCGATCGGCTCCGGCAGCTTCGACTGCTTGGAGAGGCGGCTGACGTCGGGTCGGTAGACGATGCCGATCGAGACCTGGCCCGCGCGCCGGCCGGCGGACCGCAGCCGCCGGCCCACCATCTCCGAGAGCCGCATCAGGAGCTCCTCCAGCTCCAGCTGGGAGCTGGTCGCCCGGGCCAGCACGTGGGAGTGGCTGTAGCTCTTGCGCTCGACGCTCGCGAAGGTGCCGACCTCGAACCCCCGAAGCCTCCGCCGCCAGCCGTCGGCGACCTCCGCGCTCATCCCGGCGAGCCCGAGCTGCTCGGCCGTCGCGCGGAGGAACTGGAGCGGCGTTCGGATCCCTGCTCGGGCCAGGCGCGCAGCCGTGGCCTCGGCCACGCCGGAGAGGTCGGTCAGCTCGAGGCCCTCGAAGACCGCGACCAGGTTGGTATGGTCGATCCGCCGCAGGCCGTTCCGTTTGTCGAGGTTGGAGGCCTGCTTCGCCATCCAGATCGAGGTTGAGATGCCGACCGAGCAGGTGACCCATTCGCCGACCCCCGCGAGAAGCTCCCGTTTGATCGCTCGACCCACACCCTCCGGGCCGAGCCGAGCCAGGTCGGGCGTGCCCGCTAGGCTCATCGACGCCTCGTCGATCGACATCCGGAGGACGTCGGGGCCGTGGCGCTGCAGGATCTCGACCAGCTGGTCGGAAGCGGCGCGGTAGAGCGGGGGATTCGGTTCCCTGACCAGGATCGCCGGGAAGATCGCCCGCGCCTCGAAGACGCGCATCCCGGTCTTGATGCCGAGGTCGCGGGCTTCCCGCGACGAGGAGACGATGGTCGCGGCGTCGGTGGCATAGGCGGCGATGGCGAGGGGCCGACCGCGCAGTCCCGGGTCCGCCTGCTGTTCGATCGAGGCGAAGGCGCAGTTGAGGTCGACGACAAGGGTTGTCGGGTCGGCCCGGTGGAGACCGAGGTCGATCGCTTCGCCCCTTCGGTCAGCCCCCACGACGAGCAGATGTTCGCACGCCGGTGCGGTCCAGGGGGCCGATCAGACGAAAAGCGGCGCCGAGCGCGTTCGCTCGAGCAGGTCGCGCATCTGGTCGTCCTGCGGCCGAGCTTCGAAGCGGCCGGCGGCGTCGAGGAAGCCGGGCAGCAGGTCGACATCGCCAACGCTGTTGAGGAACACGCCGGGGCGGCCGAGGGCCCACCAGACAGCGAGGTCGATGTCGCGCTGGTTGCGCAGCGGTTGGTACCAGGTCGAACTCGTCCGCTCCCGCCCCAGCCAGGGCCCGAGGGCGATCGACTTGATCGTCTGAAGCGCGATATCCCGATCGTCGCAGGTCGCAGCGAGTGCCTCGAAATTCTCGGCGTAGTAGGGCAGCTGCATCGTGAGCCAGTTGAAGGGAAGCAGCACCGAGTCGAAGTCGAAACGGTCGAGGCTGCGCCGGTGGTTTGCCGCGATCTGCGCCCCATGGCCGGTGACTCCGATCCAGCGGACCAGCCCCTGCTCGCGCGCCTCGACCGCCGCCTCGATCGCGCCGCCGGGGCTGAGCGCGGTGTCCCATTCAATCGGGTCGGCGAGGTTATGGAGCTGCCAGAGGTCGACATGGTCGACGCCGAGCCGGTCGAGGGAGCGGTGCAGCTCCTGCCGGGCGGCTGCGGCCTTGCGCTCCCCGGTCTTGGTCGCGAGGAAGAACCGGCCCGGTTCCCGCTTGAGCCAGGGCCGGAGACGCAGCTCCGCCTCGCCGTAGCTGGCCGCCACGTCAAGGTGGTTGACGCCGTGCAGGAGGAGGATTTCGAGGGTCCGGTCGGCGACATCCTGGCTCACCCGCCCGAGGGCGGCGGCGCCGAAAAGTACCCGGCTGCTGAGGTGCCCGGTGCGTCCGAAGCGTGCGGTGGTGATCGCCATCTCCCAACCAAGCTACCCGAATGGGTCACTATGCGAGCGGTGGCAGACCTTGATCGCCTCGACCCCGTGCGGGGTTACTACGAGGCGCGCGGCGAGAGCGAGTGGCACCGGCTTGAGAACCCGTACGAGGGTGCGATCGAGCAGGAGATCCACCGGCGCGCCTTTGAGGAATTGCTGCCCCCTTCCGGTCGGGTCCTCGACCTTGGCGGCGGTCCTGGGAGGTGGACGATCTGGCTCGCCCAGCGCGGCTATCGCGTCGTGCTCGGCGACCTCTCGCCGCGGATGTTGGAGATCGCTCGCCGCGAGCTGGGCACGGCTGGTGTGGAGGCCGAGTCGGTGCTCGAACTGGACGCGTGCGACCTCGGATGCTTCCCGGACCAGTCCTTCGACGCCGTCCTCGCCCTGGGTCCCTTCTATCACCTGGTCGATGCCGGAGACCGGGAGCGGGCCGCGCGCGAGATCCGGAGAGTGCTGCGGCCGGGAGGCCTCGTCCTGGCGACAGTCATGACGCGCTACGCGTGGCTGCTCGGGGTGCTGCTCGAGTCGGGCTCGAGCCGCCTCGACGATGTCCGCCGCCTGCTCGAGGAGGGGGTCTATCGAAACCCTGAGCCGGGACGCTTCACCGAGGCCTACCTCCACTGGCCGCACGAGGTGGCGCCGTTCTTCGAGACGCTGGGTTTCCAGACGGTTCGACTCCTGGCGTCGCAGGGCATCCTCTACCTCCTCCAGGAGCAGGCGGCAGGCCTTCGTGAGCGCGATCCCGATGGCTACCGGGCTTTGCTCGACATCGCCGCCGGAGCTGCGACGGACCCCTCGATCCTCGGCCTCTCGGGCCACCTGCTCTACGCCGGCCGCGCCTGACCGCGGCGGGTCGCCGGCAGTGGTGGGTGGGGCTAGTTGATGGTCGCCATCGGTTGGATCGAGGCGAGCCGGCGGCGGTCGTAATCGGGGATGTCGGTGAAGCGCAGACCGCACTCGCAGCCCGGGGGCAGCTCGCCCAGTCGCGAGTCGGTCCAGGCGACCTCCGCCCAGAGCTCGATCGAGGCTCCGTCCGGCATCCGCAGCTCGAGCGGCAGGCGCTCACCCGCCTCCAGGCATTCGGGAGCGAAGACGCGCATGCCGCCGGCGCTGATGTCCACCACCCGCTCGAAACGGGACGCACGAGCAGGCCGATAGCCCATGGTGCTGGTCGGGACGCGGGGGTGCTGCCTACGGTTGCTGCGGGAAATCACTTGAGGCGACCATTGAAGCGGATCTGACGGAATCTGTCAGAAGAAATGTTTCGGCCGCCGACCCTAGCCCAGGGAGGATTTCCGACCCGGTGGCGCCGAACCCCGCTCCTGGGCAGGCTGGGTCATCGCCTCGACGCGCGTGCGTTCTTCATCGAGCCGGCTCAACTGCTCCCTCGTGGCCGTCAGGCGAGCTCGGGCCTGGTGCACCTTCTCAACCGCCTCACGCAATCCCATGACTTCGGTAACAGGATAGTCGATTGTGAAGAAAAAGGGACAGTCAAACTGTCAAGTTGCTTTTAGTAGGTCCCATAGACGGGAATGACCGCCCCCGTCACGGCGGAGGCCTGCTCGCTGCAGAGGTAGGCGATGACGGCCGCGATCCTCTCCGGCGCGGCGGCGCGGACGAGGTCTGCCTTGCTCATCCACCCGCGGTTGGCGGCAGTGTCGATCACCGCCGGGACGACCGCATTGACGCGGACTCCGGTGCCCTTCAGCTCCTCCGCCAGGATCTCGGTCAGCTTCAGGACGCCGGCCTTGGCGATCGCGTAGGCGGCGGCGCCACCCTCTCGGACCAGGGCGGAGCGGGAGCCGACGTTGACGATGACACCATCGCCGTCCTCGACCATCCGGGTGGCGGCGGCCTGGCAGGACCACCAGGCGCTCTCGAGGTTGAGGCTCAGCATGAACCGGAAATCCTCGGCCGAGGTCGCCACCACCGTTCCCGCGCGGAAGCCCCCTGCAACGTTCACCAGCCAGCGGACCCGCTGCTCGTCGGCCTCGAGGCGGCTCCAGAGGGCTTCGACCTCGGCACTGCTGGTCAGGTCCGCCCGCTCCCACTCCGCTCCCGGATCGATGGTCCGTAACCGGTCCAGCTCGGCCCCGGGGCTCGCGACGCCGACAACGCGGCGACCCTCCCCCGCCAGGGCTCGGAGCACGGCCGGCCCGAGCCCGCCACTGGCGCCGGTCACGAGCGCGATCTCGCTCATCGAAGCGACGCCTTCCCCTGGCTCACCTGACGCATCATCCTTTACTTCCGTGGAGACTCGGCGGGCTCCCGGCACCGGCCGGCGGCGGCGGCGGCCGATCCAGGTCGTTCTCGTCTTCTGTCTCGCCCTCGGACTCGGCCTCGGGGCAGCCATCCGGTTGACCCCGAGCATCGACGTCGCGATCTCCGCGGCCGCTGCCTGGTTTGTGTTCCTGCTCTTCCTGGTCGCGCTGTGGGACTGGCTGGCGAACGCCACGGGCTTCGATCGCTACCTGGCCTGGCTTCCCCAGCACCCGCTGCCGGCCTGGTTCCACCCCATCCGCTCCAGCTTCGTGATGATCTTCTTCTTCTACGGGATCATCGCGGGCCACTTCTACTGGAGGTGAGGTGAAACCCGTGGCGCGGTCGGCGCGGATCGTCTCCCTGGCCGGCAGCCTGGGCGTCCTGCTGCTGCTGATCGGCTGGGCGCTCTTCGCGCTCCGGGCCCCCGAAAGGTGCACCTACGACCCGCTCCAGGGCTTCACCTCCTTCGCGCTCGTCTCGGCGTCGATCGCCGGGTTCGTGGGCGGGCACCTCCTCGGCCGCTGGATCGAGGCCTCGGCGGTCGTGCGGCGGCCCGATCGCGATACCGCCGGCGGACCCGGCGTTCGCGCCGCGTTGAACCTGGCGGCCGGTTCGCGGGCTGCGTCGCTCACCGTCCAGGGGCTGCTGGTCCTCTTCCTCGCCCTCTCCATCGGGCTGCTCGCTTACGAGACCCTTGCCCTCGCCGACACCGCGCGCAACTGGCCGGTCACCTACTACGTTCGCTGCTTCGCGCACAGCAACCCGGTCCCCGCCGGGATCGGAACTCTGGCGCTCTCCGTTCTGATGGGACAGTGGGTCTGGTACCCGGTGCGGGGACAGGCGGCATGATCCCCGTTCTCAACCCACTCGGGATCCAGCTCCTCTGCATCACGGTGCTCCTGCTGCTGGCGGGGGGCGCCGGCCTCGACCTTTACCTCGAGGCGACCAATCGAAAGCCGCTGGGCGAGCGGATCCGCGCCTGGGCGGAGCGCTACCCCGGCTTCATCGCGGGGCTGGCGCTCGTCTTCGGGATGATGGTTGGGCACTTCTTCTTCTCTCTGCCCAGCCGCTGACTGCGGGCGACCGGTTCAGGACGCCCGAGCGCGCGGAGGAGAAGTCGAGGCCCCGAGGATCCGCCAGAACTCCTCCAGCGCGGCGCCACCGGGCGAAGGACGCCGGATCGCCCGGATCCAGCGCCGCCGGGCCGGCACCGGAAGGGCGACGAGGTCACCCTCCCGCAGCTCCCGGAGCACCGCGATTCGCGGCAGGGCGGCGAAGCCGAGCCCGGCCGCGACCGCACCCCGTACCGCGTCGAGGTGACCCAGTTCGATCCGCTGCAGGTTCGGGTAGTACTTCCCGAGGATCTCGATCGCGATCGCCTCCATCGCCGCACCCGGCTCGCGCCCGAGGTACCGGTGCTTTGCCAGCTCCTCGATGTCGACCTGCGCCAGTCGGGAGAGGGGGTGGTCACGGGCGGCCACCATCAGCACCTCGTCCTCCGCCAGCCGGTGCTCGACCAATTCCCGCTCGACCGTTTCACCCTCGACGATCGCGCAATCGAGAGCGCCGCTGGCGACCTGGGCCGCGGCCGCCGGGGTGTTCTGGGTTACGACGCGGATCTGGACCCCCGGGTGAAGCGAGGTGAAGACGGAGAGCAGCCGGGGGAGGTAGTGGGCCGCGGCCGTCGGGCTGGCCCCGATATGGAGGGAGCCGGCCTCTAGGAAGGCGAGCTGGCGGGCGCTTTCGGTAACGCCGTCGACGGCCCGGGTCACCCCCTCACAGGCGATGGCGATCGACCTTCCCGCCTCTGTCAGCCACACCCTCCGGCCACCGCGCTCCAGTAGTCGCAGGCCAAGCGCGGCCTCCAGGTTGGCGACCTGCTGGCTCACCGCACCCTGGGTCAGGAAGAGCGACTCCGCCGCTCGCGACATGCTCTGCTGCCGGGCAACCGCCAGAAAGGTGCGCAGCTGTTCAAGGGAGAAGGCGAGCCGGGCCACGGCGATACATTAGCTGCCCTCATGCCAATGATCACGAATCGTAGTGCCACTTGAACGTGAGATGACGGAGGCGGCTGTGATCCTTGGCGCAAATCCGCGTGAAAGGAGGTGAGTTGAATTGAAGAACGCACTCGCGCGTTTCCGGCTGTCCGCCAGCCAGGCAGGACAGGGCATGGTCGAATACGCCCTGATCCTGGTCCTGGTCTCGATCGTGGTCATCGTCATTCTTATTACGATGGGCAGTCAGATCGGCAACGTTTTCTCCAACGTCGTGACCGCACTGAACGCCTAGCCCGAAACCGCTCAGCGGCCGGTACCCTCGATCGGGACCGGCCGCTCCATTTCACCCGCCCGTCACAGGGGGAAGGGAGCTGGCAGCCGCAGGACCACGTTGCGATCGAGGGGAGTCCCCTCCAGCTTCAGGGTCTCGTCGCCGGCCTGGAGGAGGCCCAGTGGCCGGCGAGGTACGTCTTCGCCGCTGTCGCCTGGTCGGGGCTCAGGAGACCGGCGGCAGGGCCGCCGCCGCCGCCTTGTCGATACTGCCCGCCTTCTGCAGCGCGGACATCCGGACCGGGCGCGCGCCGCCCTTCAGCCAGAGGTTCTGGCCGGCGTCCGAGTAGAGAAACTCCTCCCAGAGCCGGGCCGCCGCCGGGTGCGGCGCGGTCTTGCTGATCGCCTGCGCGTAGTAGCCGCCGAGGACGGCGTTGGACGGTACGAAGATCTTCCAGGTCGGGACGTTCGGTCCCGTGGGCCTGAGAGAGGATCGGCGCCGTCGGCGGAGCGCTGCTCGCCTATGCCGTCGTCACTGGCAACCGGGACGGTTTCCTGCGCCGGGTCGTCACCTCCAGCTGCGGCGTGCTTGCCCAGTTCGGCGGCGTCACGCTCGCCTTCGCTTTCCTCGCGAGTCGGCTGCCGACTTGGCGGTGGCCGCGCTGGCCGTGGTGCCGCTGGTGGCGGGCGCCCCGCAGGCCGCTGCCAGGAGCGCGAGAGCCCCGAAAACGATGCCGATCCGGCGATGTCGATGGTGCCGGTTCATGTTTCCCCTCAACTCCTCCGTGTACGGCTGATCGCCGCCGGGCAAGGTTAACTCGCCCACGGGCCCGCTGACCATGCTCTGCCCGGTGTCGAATTGCGTCCTTGCTGATCGTCGTACGGTTGAAGGCGGCGGTGCGGACGATCGCTCGCCGGCAGCATTGATTTGGAGGAGAACCGAGATGGCCAACTATCTGTTGCTCTACAACGGCGGTGGAATGCCGGAGGGCGAGGCTGAGCAGGGCAAGGTCATGCAGGCCTGGGGCGCGTGGTTTGCGCAGCTGGGCGATTCGATGGTCGACGGTGGCAACCCGTTCACGCCGAAGTCCAGGACGATCGGCGCCGACGGCCACGTCAGCGAGGGAGCCGGCAGCGCGAGCGGCTACTCGGTGATCAAGGCGAGCTCGTTGGACGACGCTGTCGCCAAGGCGAAGGGTTGTCCCGTGCTCCAGGGCGGCGCCACGATTTCGGTCTACGAGACCTTCGAGGCGATGTAGCCAGGGGAACGCCAAACTGAGGGCCGAGGGACGTCCGCTCGGCCCTCAATAAGGATTGGCAGAAACCGGGCCGGGGCCCGAAGCGCCCTATCCTTTGCTGGCCGTGGCGAAGATCCTCTTCTGCGAGGACAATCCGACCATCATCAAGTTGATCCGGATCGCAATGCGGGATTCCGGTCACGAGGTGTTCTTCGCCGACGACGGCGCGGCGGGACTGGAAATGGCCCGGTCGGTCCAGCCTGACCTGTTGGTCACCGACCTCGCCATGCCCAATGTCAACGGCCTCGAGCTCTACGACGCGATCCGGGCCGACCCCATCCTGGGCGGCCTGCCGATCGCTTTCCTGACCGCCTCCACCCAGCGCAAGCTGGTGGTGGAGGCGAAGGCTCGATCCCCGATCGCGATCCTCGCCAAGCCCTTCAGCCCCGCCGGGCTCCGGGCCGACCTGGACCGGCTCCTCGCGAGCCGAGGCTGAATCGGATGGCGGGAGAGCGCGTCCTGGTCGTCGACGACGAGCCCCAGGTGCGCAAGCTGCTCGACACCTTCCTCACGCGGTCGGGGTACGTGGTGGTGACGGCCGCCGACGGGCTGGAGGCGCTCGAGATCCTCCGCGACGACCTTCCTGACCTCGTGATCACCGACGTCACGATGCCCAACCTGAATGGGCTGGAGCTGACCCGGCGCCTCCGGACCAGCCACAAGACCGCTCGCATCCCGATCCTCATGCTCTCCGCCCTGAAACAGGAGGAGGACGTGCTGGCGGGCTATGCCCAGGGTGCCGACGACTACGTCGGCAAGCCCGTCGAGCTGACCATCCTCAAGGCGAAGATCGAGATGCTGATGCGCCGGGCGGCGACCAGCATCGCGCCACCAGCAATGGTGCTCGGGAAGGTCGTCGCCTTCCTCCACGGCAAAGGCGGTGTCGGCGCCACGACCCTGGCCGTCAATTCCGCGCTCGCCCTGACCGAGCGCTCGCCCGACCGAGTGTCGCTCTTGGACCTCAACCTGACCTTCAGCAATTCCCACCTGATGCTCGACATCCGCAGCCTGACTCCGTTGACCCGGCTGGCGGAGCTCCATGGCGAGCTGGACGAGGAGGCCTTCGATCCCTTCATCGCCCAGCATCCCTCGGGCCTGCGCCTGGTCGTCGCCAACAACGTGCCCGAGGAGACCGAGTTCGTCAGCCTTCCGGCGGTCCACCTTGCGATCGACCGACTTCGAACGCGGAGCGACTACGTGCTCGTCGACCTACCCTCGAACTTCTCCGAGCACACGCTGGCCGCCCTCGACAGCGCCGGCCTCGTCTGCCTCGTGACGACCAGCCGGCTCGCCTCGATGAAGGCGACGCGCGACTGCCTCGAGGTGCTGAACCGGATCAGCTTCCCGCCGGAGCGGGTGAAGCTGATCCTCAACCACCTGACGGCGAGGGGCCTCGAGGCCAGCTTTGTCAGCAACTTCTTCCGCCGCGAGCCGGACGTCGTGATCGGCTACAGCGAGCTCTATGACGACGCCGCTGACAATGGCCGCCCGATCGTCGCGCAGCTGCCCGGAAGCAGCGCTGCGGCAGATATGCGCCGGCTGGCGGCATGGATCGAGCAGGCGGTCCACGCCGCGCCTGCCTGAGCGACGGCTACTCGACCAGCTCGCTCGCGTCGGTCGTTATGGTCAGGCTCCCGAAGGCCGACCGCAGGAAGGGCGTCACGAAGCTGTACAGGTAGGTTGCATGGATGCGGACCAGGTTCCCGCTGACGATGCAGGTCGCCTGGGTGTAACCGGCCCCGGGCTGGAACGCGCCGGCGGCTGCGCTCCAGCTGCCGCAGACGGTGGCCGCGCCGGCGCCCGGGACGAGGTAGCTGATCGTCAGGTGCGCGTCGTCATTGGGAACCCGCGCGGGGATGCCGGTCAGCACCAGCCGGCCCTCGATGGTGCCGGCCGCGGGGGTCGAGGCGGCGGTCCAGGCGGTCGGATTCACCGCCCCGAAGCGGACCGCCGCCCGCGTCGCCTGGTAGGCGCCGATCCGGCCCGCGAACAGGAACCCGAAGTCGACCAGCCCGAGGACGACGAAGAGCATGATCATCGAGACCAGCGCGAACTCGACCAGCGTCTGGCCCCGCTTCATCTGGTCAGCCCCACGTATCCGCCCCCGCTGCCATAGGAGAGCGTGTTGGAACGGCTCGCTGTGAAGTGGACGAGGTTGGGCGTCGCCAGGGTGGCGACGACGAGCTGCCCGAAGGCGATCGTGTCACCGGGCTGCGTGTCGCTCAGGGGACCGAGCAGGGCGTACCAGGTGCCGCTGACGCTGACGGTCGACTGGCTGAAGGTGCTGCTCGCGAGGTTGGCCCGGTCGGCGAAGAGGGTCAGCCCGGCGTAGGTCCCGGAGGTCGGCGGGGACAGCGTCAGGCTGCCGGACGTCATGCTGACGCTGCCGCCGCTGCCGCCCACCGCACAGGCCGTCGGGTAGGTGGCGCAGGCCATGTAGAGGGTGACGCCGGAGCCGGTCACGGTGCCGCCGGTGATGCTGAGGCGGGTCGTGATCACGAAGGTGCCCGGGTTGAGGGTCAGGGTCGCACCGGCGGGGACAGCGATCGTGGAGTAGACCCCGGGAGCGAGGGCCGAAGCCCCGGCGGGCGCGGTGTAAGCCCCTGCGGCCCCGGCCACAACGGGCGCCGGCAGCGAGGGAAAGGGGTCGCTGACAGCGCTCCCGCTGACCGGCGACGGCGTGATCGTGGCACCCGCCCCGAGGCGGTAGCTGCCGCCGGTCGCGATCGTGGTCGAAGGTGCCGACAGCGATGCGTTGGCGGCCAGGCCGATCGCGATCGCCGCGGTCGAGTCCACCACCACCGATCCGCCGGTAATGGTCAGCGTCCCTCCGTTGGCAGCGTCGAGGGTCGTCCCGCCCGGACCCATGAGGCAGATGGCGCAGGAGGCCGCTCCCCCAACGGAGGTGACAGCCTCGGCGGTGGCCGTCAGGCGGATGGTCGCGATGCCGAGGGCTCCCAGAAAGAAGGTCTGGTGGTCGTCGGTGACCACCGCTCGGACCGTGTGAACCGATGCCGCCACGGCGGTCGGGGCTGCGCCCGCGTCGAGGTAGGTTATGAGGAGGTCAGCGGCCGGGAGGGTTGCCGCGGTCAACAGCTGGCCGGCATAGATCGTCGCGGCGACCGTCGTCGACCCCTTGCCGAGCGAGTAGACGCCGGCGAGCGCTGCAGCATCCGCCGCGCCTCGCACCGCCTCCTGCTCGGCCGACGCCTCGCCGCCATCGACGACGAGCCCGGTGAACCCGATCAGGACGGTGATCAGGATCGCCGCCAGCACGAGCGATTGGCCCCGCTGTCGGCGTTCTCCCGTCATGTCATCACCGGCATCGCGGCGACCACCTTCAGGGTGACCGCCGAGCCGACTCCCGCGCCAAGCAGCCCCGTGACCAGAGAGTAGGTGTTGGTCAGGGTGACCCGCACCAGGCTTCCCGGGGTGACGCAACTCGCCTGCGTGTAGCCCGCCTGAGCGACGAAGGCGGCGGCGGCCGCGCTGTAGTGGCCGCAGAGGGTCTGGACGGATCCGCTCACGGCGAGGTAGTCGATGGCCAGGTGGGTGTCGTTGTTGGCCAGGGCGCCGGTGCCCCCCGCGGCCAGCACCTGGCCCTCGATCGTGTTCGACGGTGGTGCCGCCGCCGCGCTCCAGGCGGTCGAGTGGTTGGTTGCCCAACGCGCGCCCTCGCGCGCCCCGTTGGCCAGCTCGAGCTTGTGGCCGAAAAGGAAGCCGAATTCGACCACGCTCCCGAGCAGGAGCATCAGCACGATCGAGACCAGGGCGAACTCAACCAACGCCTGTCCGCACTCGGAACGGCGGCGAAACGCAAACGGTTCTGCAACGCGCACGCGCCCGGCCATTCTAAGATGGGCCGCGATGGCGGTCCCACCCCGCCCGGCGCCACGCTGGAACCTTCCGCTGGTGATCGTCGGCGCCGTCCTCGCCCTCGGGGGCTTTGCCGCGTCGGTCTTCATCGGGCGGGCCAGCGAGCCCGCTGTCGGCCCGGCCGCGACGAGCCCGATCGTCGTGGCCGCGAAAGACCTCGAACAGCGGAGGACCCTCACCCTGGGCGATCTCGCCATCGCCCACTGGTCCTCGGCCGACATCCCGACGGGATCCCTCGCCGATCGGAGCGCCGCGGTGGGTCAGGTGCTCCAGGCACCGCTCAAGGTGGGCCAGCCGGTGCTCTCCAACCTGCTCGGCCGGACCGCATCCAATGCCACCTCACAGGCCTCCTTCCTGCCCCTTCCGACCGGTTACGTGGCCGCTACCCTTCCCACCACCGAGCTGGCCGGCGTCGCGGGAAACATCCGCGCCGGCGACTACATCGACGTCCTCGCCGTCGTGCCACCCCAGACCCCTGGCCCATCCAGCGTCCGCACCATCTACTCCGGCGTCCACGTCGTCTCGGTCGGGCTTGCCTCCGACCAGGCCGGGGCGAGCGGCGCGCCGGCGGCCGCCAGCCTGACCGTCGCCGTGACCGAGTGCCAGGCCGAGTTCCTCGCCTGGTTCGCCGCCAACGCGGCGCTCAAGTACACCCTGCTCTCCTCGGAGGACTACCGGGCGGCGGCCGCCACCGCGCCCGACGGCTCCTGCCCCGCTTCGGCCGGCAAGGGCGTCAGCCAGGCGGACATCAAGGCCCGCTGGCCGGGGCTGGTCGGTCCGTGATCTGGCTCACAGCGATGGCGACGGCGGCCGGCCTCCTGCTCCTGGTGGTCGGAATCATCGCCCCGGCCGCCCAGCCCGGCCAGCGCGACTGGGTGGAGGAACGTGCCGCGTTCTACAGCGCGCCCGGAGCCGCCGCCCTCGGCGACGAGCTGGATCGGCTGAGCTTCTCGGAGCGGATCCTGAAGCCGCAGGTCGACCGCCTCTCGGCGGCGATCGCGCAGCGGACGCCGGACGTCTACCTCGCCGAGGTGGATCGCGAGCTCGCCCTGGCGGGACGCCCGTTCGGGCTGACCGCCGAGGGGTTCGTCGGAGCGCGACTTCTGCTCGCCGCCCTCGGCGCCGCGGCCGGAGTCGCGGTTGGCATCCTGCTGGCGAACGTCCTGCTGGCCCTGGGTCTGGGTGGTTTCGGCGCCGCGGCGCTCTGGATCGGGACCGGCGCCTGGCTCCATCAGTCGATCCGCAGTCGCCGCCGAGCCGTGCTCCGCGCCCTCCCCGACGTTGTCGACTTCCTGGTCGTGGCGGTCGAAGCGGGCCTCAGCTTCGACCTCGCGCTGGCGCGGGTGGTGGAGCGGTTCAAGAACCCATTGACCGCCGGTTTCGGCCAGGCGCTGGCCGAGGTGAAGCTGGGCGGCTACCGGCTGGAGGCGCTGGAGGACCTCGGCCGTCGGGCCGGCGTCCCGGAGCTGATCGCCTTCATCCAGATGGTCGCCAGCTCGGAGCGGATGGGCGTCCCGATCGCCCAGGTCCTCCGAATCCAGTCCCAGGACCTCCGCTGGCGCCGCGGTGAGGCCGCCCGCCAGCGGGCGGCCCAGGCGCCCGTGAAGATGACGATCCCCATGGTCGTGCTGATCTTCCCGACCCTCTGGCTGATCCTCCTCGGTCCGTCCCTCCTCCGGCTCCTCGGACATGGTCTCTGAGCCCTTGTCGGAGAGGCCTCCCACGGTCGGCCCGGTTTCGCGGCCCCAGCCGGGCGCGGACCTGGCGCGCGTCAGGAGCATGCTGGAATCGGCGCCTGCCTACTTCTACCTCGCCGACCCGTCGGACTCCACCACTCTTTACCGAAGCCCGCAGGCGGAGTCGATCCTCGGCTACTCGCTCGCCGAGTGGGCGGAGAACCCGGGACTGTGGGAGCAGATCCTCCATCCCGACGACCGCGACCGCGTGATGGCGGAGTTCCGCGCTTCCTCGCACGGGGGCAAGCCCTTCAAGTCCGAATACCGGCTGCTCACCAAGGCCGGCAAGGTCCGCTGGCTGCGCGATCATTCAGGGTTGATCCACGACCCCTCCGGCGACCACGAGATCGTCCAGGGCGTTGTGCTCGACATCACCGAGCAGAAGGAGGCGGAGCAGGTCGCCATGCTCGCCCAGGGCGCGGCCGACGCCCAGTCGCGGTTCCTCGACACCGTCTTCCTCCACGCCCCGCTCGGGGTTGCGCGGGTCGGCGTCGACATGCGGGTCATCGATGCCAACCCGCGGCTTCGGGCGATGCTGGCGACGCCGGGCGACGACATGGCGGGCCGCGTCGTGGCCGAGTTCCTCGTGCCGTCGGAGCTCGACAAGGTGGTGGCCGAGTTCGCGCCGCTCTGGAAGGGGGAGGTGGAGACGATCGAGGCCGACAGCCAGGCATTGCGAGCCGACCGGACCAAGCTCTGGCTGCATTGGACGGCGACCACGGTCCGGGGCGCCGACGGCTCCGTCGACTACTTCCTGACGATGTTCGAGGACATCACCGCGAAGCACACGGCGGAGGAGGCGGCGATGGCAAGCCTGGCCGAGCTGGACCGGATCAGCCAGCTCAAGAGCGAGTTCATCTCGGTCGTCAGCCACGAGTTCCGCACCGCGCTGACCGGCATCCAGGGGTTCAGTGAGATCCTCCGCGACACCGCTGGGCTCAGCCCGGCCGAGGTGACCGACTTCGCCGGCGACATCAACAAGGACGCCCTCCGACTGAACCGGATGATCACCGAGATGCTCGACCTGGACCGGATGGAGTCGGGCCGGATGAGCCTCACCCTCTCCCCGGTCGACCTCAACCTGGCCCTCCGGGAAGCGGTCTCTCGGATCGAGACTTCCGGCCACGGCCACACCTTCAAGCTCGACCTCGACCCCCAGCTGCCGGCCGTCAAGGGCGATGGTGACCGCCTCTTCCAGGTCATCACCAACCTCCTCAGCAACGCCGTCAAGTACTCGCCTGACGGGGGCGAAGTGATGGTCCGGAGCTGGCGCCACAACGAAGGGGTGACGGTCAGCGTCCGCGACCGAGGGCTCGGCATGCCCGCCGAGTTCCTCACCAAGGTCTTCGAGCGCTATGAGCGCTACGAGACGAGCAAGATCATCGGGACCGGGCTCGGCCTCCCGATCTCGAAGCAGATCATCGAGCTGCATCGGGGCCGGATCTGGGTCGACAGCGCGGAGGGCATGGGGTCCGAGTTCAGCTTCTGGGTGCCGACCGGCTGATCGCCGGCCGGGCGCGCTAGCGGCCCTTGGTCTCGGTCGGCTCGGATCGCCAGCCCTCGACGCCCTTGGACAGCTTGGCGGGGGTCGTCTCGGACTTGATCAGGTACTCGAGCGCACCCAGGTTGAGGCCGCGCTCGACCAGCTCCTGTTCGGAGTAGTTGGAGAGGATCACGACCGGGATGTCCCGGGTGTCGGGGTCGCCGCGCAGCTCTTCCAGAACGGCGAAGCCGTCCATCTTGGGTAGGCGGATGTCCAGGAAGACGATGTCGGGCCGGGACTCCTTGGCCATCTTGAGGCCGGCCTCACCGTCGGGCGCCACCGTGACCGCGTAGCCGTCGAGCTCCAGCTTCAACTTGTACATCTGGGCGACCGCAGGGTCGTCCTCGACGAACAGGACCCGGACTTCCTCGTCTCTAACCTGATAATCCACCCGATCACCTCCAGACCCGCTCAGTTAGTCAAAACGTACACCAATCCAATGCTGGGCGACGTTCCTCGCCTCTCCTCTCAAGGCCCGTTCGCCCCGATAACGTGATCGTCATCATGTCACCTTTTCTCCAGTGATTTCCGGGCTGTGGAGCCCCCCGCGAGCGTGTATATTTGCCGGCCATGCCCGCCCGCCAAAATGCCCTCGCCCCGGCCTCGGTGAACGCCTAGAATGGCCGTCGTGGCTGGGGGGGCGGTAGATCACGACACTCGATTCCAGCGGGCGATAGAGCTGATCGGAAAGCGCTGGACGGGAGCGGTCGTGAAGACCCTGATGGTGAAGCCAGCCCGGTTCAATCAGCTCCTGACCGGCATCTCGGGCATCAGCGACCGGGTCCTCACCGAGCGTCTGCGGGAGCTTGAGCAGGAGGGCATGGTGGAGCGTCTGGTCGACCCCGGGCCCCCGGTCCGGGTCACCTACCGGCTGACCGCCCGCGGCCGTGCCGCCGAGCCGATCCTGGGCGCGGTCAGCGAGTGGGCAGACAGCTGGCTCGCCGGTGGCACCGTTTCGGTAGCGAGCTGATCCGAGCCGGGCGCCGCGAGGGCTCGACAGACCCGCTGCTAACCTAGCTAGGCCATGCCACTGGGCGACCTCCTGCGCCGCCGGCCGGGCGACTCGCCTACCTGTCCAGCCTGTGGTTTTGCTGTGCCCTCGGGCGCCACCTTCTGCCCCGGCTGCGGAATCCGCCTCGACGATCCAGAATCGCTGCCTCTACACATCGTCGACCGGACGACCAAGCTTTTCAACGAGCGCTTCATCCGGCCGATCCTGGAGGACGAGCTGGCCCGCGGCAACCGCTACAACCGCTGGCTCGGAGTCCTCCTGGTCGAGCTGCGGACGCAGAACGACTACGGGTCCGGCAACAGCGACGGCCTGAAGGCGATGGCCGCCGCGCTGATCGGTGCGCTGCGCGACGTCGACACGCCCGGACTCCTCAAACGGATGCCGGCGCAATTCGTCGTCATCCTCCCGGAGGCGGACATGTCGGCCACGGCCCACACCGCCAACCGCCTGCTGGCGATCGTCAGCGAGGCGCTCCGACCGGTCGACCTGAAGGTCGCCATCGGACTCTGCTGCATCAACCCCGCCAAGCGGTTCCGAGCCGGCGGCGTGATCGAAGCGGCCGCCCGCAGCCTTCGCACCGGCCGGCCCGAGGTGATGGGCCGATAGCCAGCAAGGGGTACCTCTTCCTGGTCCGGCACGGCGAGACTGAATGGAGCAAGGCAGGCCGCCACACCGGGCTCACGGACGTCCCGCTCCTGCCCGAGGGAGAGCGGCGAGCGCGCAGTCTCCAGCCCCGGCTCGCGGGCGAGAGGTTCGCCGCCGTCTACTCGAGCCCGCTGCGGCGGGCGGTTCGGACTGCTGAGCTGGCCGGTTACCCCGACCCGATCCGGGAGCCGCTGCTGGTGGAATGGGACTACGGCGACTATGACGGCATCACGTCGGCCCAGATCCGGCAGGAGCGGCCGGAATGGGACCTCTGGCGCGACGGCTGCCCGGGCGGTGAGTCGTTCGAGCAGGTCGCCGGACGCGCCCGCCGCTTCCTGGAAAAGGTGTCGGAGAGCGGAAGCCCCACCCTGATCGCGTTCAGCCACGGTCACTTTCTCCGCGTCCTCGCGGTTGTCTTCCTGGGGTTGCCGAAGGAGGCGGGCTCCCGTCTGAGCCTCGACACCGCGGCTCTATCGGTGCTCTGCCGGGACGGCGAGGAAGCCCTGCTCCGGCTCTGGAACGACACCGGGCACTTGCCCGGGCTGCCCGCCTAGCTCAGACTTCTGCTCCGAGATGCTTGCCCTCGCCCACGGCTTCCTGCTGCTGCTCGGTCTCCTCGGCATCGTCGCCGGCCTGGGGCTGGCGATTTTGCCGCGGTACTTCGGCTTCATTGCCGGGCCTGGCGCGGGACGCCCCTCGGCGCGGCAGTGGACTCGCTACCAGGGCCTCGGCTTCATGCTCCTCGGGGGCGCCTTCGTCCTCGCAGCAGGCGCTCGCTCGGGCGACCTCGTGCCAACCGTCGTGCTCGCCATGGTCGCCTGCCTGCTCTTCGCGATGGCGGTCATCCGGCGCCAGCAGGAGCGCGAGTCGCGGCAGCGGGCCAAGAGCTGAGCCCGGCGACCTGGACCAGCGGTTGCTCTTCATCACCGAGGCCGACGTCCGGCGGCTGCTCGACCTCGACCGCCTCATTGAGCGTCTGGAGCACGCTTTTGTCGAGCTGAGCGCCGGCCGGGCCTCGGTCCCGCCCCGGATCGCCGCCCACAGCAGCGGCGGGCTCCTGGGGACGATGCCCGGCTACCTGGACGGCATCCTGGAGGCCAAGCTCGTCTCCGTCTTTCCTGGCAACCACGAACGTGGCCTGCCCTCCCACCAGGCTCTGATCGCGCTCTTCGACTCCACCACCGGCTCCCCACTGGCGATCCTCGACGGGACCCACATCACCGCCATCCGCACCGGCGCTGCCTCGGCCGTATCGGCCCGCCGGCTGGCCCGCCCGGACGCCCGGGTCCTGGCGGTGCTCGGCGCCGGGGTCCAGGGCCGCTCCCACGTTCGTGCCCTCGCGCGCGTGCGCGACTTTTCCGAGGTCCGCATTGCCAGCCTAAACGCCGACCACGCCCGGGCGCTGGCGGCAGAGCTGGGCGCCACGGCGATGCCCACGCTGGAGGCGGCGGCACGGGGCGCCGACGTCGTCTGCTTCTGCACTGATGCGACCAGCCCGGTGAGCGACCGCGACTGGTTCGGGCCGGGTGTCCACGTCACCTCGGTCGGCTCCTCTGCCGGCGGACCGGAGCTGGATGCGGTGACGATCCGGGCGGCCGATGTCCTCGCGGTGGAGCATCGGGACGCATTCCGACCCTATCCCGGCGGAGCCCACGAGCTGCAGGGACTCGAACCGGCGGCCGCGGTCGAGCTGGGCGAGGTCATCGCGGGCACCCGCCCCGGTCGGACCTCCGCCACCCAGCTCACGGTCTACAAGTCGATGGGGCACGCGGTCGAGGACGCGGTCGCGGCCGACCTCGTCTATCGCGCCGCCCGCGAGCAGGGCGCCGGCACCGAAGTGGCCCTCTAGTACGGTCCCGCCGAAATGAAGATCGTCCTCGCCGCGGGAGTCGAGGGCGCCCGGTCGGCCCGCGGGCTGGTGGTCGTCATCGACGTCCTGAGAGCCTTCACCGTGAGCGCCTACGCGCTGGCGGGGGGCGCGCGCGAGGTGCTCTATGTCGCCGAGCTGGACGAGGCGCGGGCACTTGCGGCGAGGATCTCCGGCGCGGTGCTCTCGGCCGAGGTCGATGGCCTGCCGGTGGCCGGGGTCGCGATCAGCAACTCGCCCGCGATGGTGGCGGCGGCCGACCTGGCAGGGCGGACGCTGGTCCAGCGCTCAAGCGCCGGCGTCCAGGCCCTGGCCGCCGCAGCCGGTGGCTCCACCGGCCTCTTCGCCGCCTGCCTGGTCGTGGCCGGCGCCACCGCGCGGGCGATCCGCGAGCGGGCCCCGGACCTGGTCACCCTGGTGGCCAGCCGGGGGGACCACGTCGAGGACGGCGCCTGCGCCGCTTACCTCGCCGACCTGCTCCAGGCCCGGACCCCCGACCTGGACCGCCTGCTGGCGCCGCTCCGCGCCTCCGCTCGTTATCGGGAGCTGGCCGCCGGAGCCGTGCCCGGCTTCCCGCCGGCGGACCTGGACCTGGCCCTGGTGGCGGACCGATTCGACTTCGCCCTGCCCGTCGAAACCGGTGCCGGCGGGCGGCTGAGGGTCAGCCTACCGCCGTAGCCGCCGCCCGCTCCCAGTACCGGACGGGGTGCTCCACGCCGTGGTTCTCCTCGTACCGCGTCCAGGCCCTCGCGTAGAGCGAGCGCATGTGGGCGGCGATCTCGTCCACGACCTGGTTCGAGAGCCCCGCTGAACGAAGCCGCTTGCTGAGGGCGTCGATGGCGAAGTCGCGCGCCTCGAGCGCGTTGATGCGCATCGGCTCGGGCACCTCCGAGATGTCATCGAAGGGCAGCTTCTCGTCCGGCCCGACGACCACGTCCACCGCCGCCGGGAGGAGGTCGTAGATCCGGCGGGCGATCACCCGGGCCAGCTCCGGGTTCTCCGCCACCCGCCGGCGCAGCGCGAGCACGCCGAAGCCGATGTGCCGCGACTCGTCGCGAGCCACCGCCGTGAACCCGCTGACGAAGCCGGGCAGGATTCCGATCTTGCGCAGCAGCCGGAGTGTCGTCCGCTGCCCGCCGAGGGCCAGGTACCCCTCGATCACCAGGTGGTAGGTCACCACCGCATTGACGAACGCCACCGGGTCCTGGGGGTCGAGGCGGCAGGCGTCGACGGCGTTGACGAGCTCGACGTCGAAGATCCGCCGGTAGCCGGCGCGGGTCTTGGGGCGGAACTCCTGCATCGCCGAGCGGATACCACCCTCGTGCCCGAGCACCTCGGCGAAGAAGCGCTGGAAGAAGACGGTATGCCGCGCCTCGTCCGCGATCTGGGTGGCGAGAAAAATCCTTTCGTCCTCGAGTGGGGCCGCGTGGAGGACCGGCGCCAGGGTGTCGGTGACGATCTGCTCCCCGACGAAGAAGAGGATCATCGTCGTCCGCAGCGTCTTCTGGACAGTCGGCGGGATGTTCGCCCACTGCGCCTTGTCGGCGGTGAAGTCGAGGTCGGAAACCGCCCACTGCTGGGTCTCCCAGCGCAGGTAGAAGGAGGAACTGTCGAGCTCCGGGTCGAGGAGCGAATCCATCTGGGTCGTGACGTCCTCGATGGAGACGTTGACGAGCTCGCGGAGCGGCGTCTGCTCGACGCGGCGGATGGCCTCGAGGGTGGCTGGGTCGGTCATGCGGATCAGGGTAGCCGGAAGATCCAATCCTGCCGGGCATATTTGTTCGCAGCGAGCGCGGCGGCCGCCTCCAGCTCGGCCGGGTCGAGCCGGCCGGAAGCCGCACCAGAGAAGCCCGTCAGTGCCGCCACGACCTCGGAACGGCTGGCCGGGGACAGGGTCGCGAGGGGCGAAACCGATTTGGCGGCGCTGCGAACGCCCCTCTCGGAGACCGTCGGTCGGCCAATCCGGATCAACTCCAGAAGCAGCCGCGGGTCCATCGCGTAGGCCATCGTCACATGGTGCAGGACAGCCCCCCGGCGCCGCGCCTGGGCGGCCCCGGCGATCTTGCCGGCCGGGGAGACGACATCGTTGATCGGCCTGTAGCCGGCGTCCACGCCAAGCGAGCGGAGGGTCTCCACGGCCCAGCGGTCGAGGTGGGCGAAGGACTCGACGAAGGACATGCCCGCCACCGCCGCCGCGGGGATCGCCAGCGACCAGGTGATCGTCCGGCCCGGCTCGGCGAGCATCGTCCCGCCCCCCGAAAGGCGGCGCGCGAGTCCGAATCCGCGCCGGGCCGCCGCCGCGAGGTCGAGCTCGTTGGCGACCGACTGGTTGGAGCCCAGCACCAGGGTCGGCTCGGTCCAGCCCCAGAAGCGGAGCACCGGCGGCCGGCGGCCGGCGGCGACGGCGTCGAGGAGGACCTCGTCGAGTGCCATGTGGTGGGCGGACGGCAGGTCGAGCTCCCCCACCGCCTCCAGCCCCGGCACGGGTATCGCCGTCACCGACATCTCAGTACGTCACCGTATCGCAAAAGCCGCGCGTTGCTATCAGCGGCATTCCACCAAGTGACGCCGAAATGATCGCCTAACCTGACTGCGGCGTTGTGTATGCTGTCGCCCGGATGCAAGAACCAAGGCCCGTCGTCCTTCTCGTCGAGGATGACCACAGCATCGCCCACCTCTACTCGATCAAGCTCCGGATGGACGGCTACCGGGTGGACATCGCCAACGACGCCGCCACCGCGGGCATCCTCTTCGATCGCGCCCGGCCCGATGTCGTCTGTGTCGACTCCCGTCTGCCGGACGGCAGCGGCCGCGACGTCGTGAGCGCGATGGTCGAACGTGGGGCGGTGGTGATCCTTCTCACCAACGACCAGGAATCGTACGAGCGGGCCCCGGCGGGTGTGGCCGCCGCCCTGCTCAAGTGGAAGACGACCCCGGCCGAGCTCTCGGCCACGATCACGGGGTTGGTCGGCGCCCGCAGGCTGGGCGTTCGAAAGCTCGGCTAGCAGGCTGTTGAAGAAGCCTAGCGGGCGGGCGCATGCGCGCGCGAGACTGTA
>DAIRGV010000065.1:0-9772 GCA_036794405.1 Candidatus Dormiibacterota bacterium | reverse complement strand
CCTCTTGGCCAGCTCGAGGTGGTGGATCGCGCAGAGCACGGTGATGCCGTCCGAGCGGTTGATGTCGCGGAGGTAGTCGAGCACGACAACTGCGGTCTCGGGGTCGAGCGATGCCACCGGCTCGTCGGCGAGAAGGATCTCCGGCTGCTGGGCGAGAGCGCGCGCGAGGGCGACGCGCTGCATCTGCCCGCCCGAGAGCAGGTCGGCGCGCACGGTCGCCTTGTCGGCGATGTCGAGCCGTTCGAGTGCTTTCCAGGCCATCTCCTCGTCCGCTTTGGAGAAGCCGGGAATGAATCGCCGCCAACCCTTCTGGTACCCGAGGCGGCCGGTCAGCACGTTGGCGAGCACCGTTGACCGGCGCACGAGGTTGAACTGCTGGAACACCATCGCGGCTCGCCGCCGCGAGTGCCGGAGCGCCTCCCCCGACTGAGCAGTCACCTCTTCGCCATCGACCCAGACCCGGCCCTCGGTGGGCTCCAGCAGCCGGTTGATGCAGCGCAAGAGCGTCGATTTGCCCGAGCCCGAGGGCCCGATGACGCAGAGGAACTGCCCGCGCGGCACCTCCAGGCTGACCGAGTCGAGGGCTTTCGTCCCGGTCGCGAAGATCTTCGTCAGGCCCTCGACGCGGATCTGCGAGGAGGCGGCCGCTGGCGCGGCCGCCGTCTCTGTCACGAGTTGCCTAGGGGTTGAGCAGCGCGGGGTTGACCGTCCTGATCACGTCGCGCAGGTTGTCGTAGTCCTTGTCGGTGGCCGGGGCGAGCGAGTCGATCGTGTAGAGCGCCTTGAGCGCGTCGGCCATGGCGGAGTCGGTGCCGAGCGCGAGCATCGCCGCCTTGAGCTTTGCCTTCTGGCCGGGGTTCAGGTTGTGCCGGATCATCTGCGGGTCGCCGGGAATCGGGGGATCGGTGGTGGCGATGACCTTGGTCTTGGTCATGATCCCGGGGCACGAGGTTTCGGCGCCCTGGTTGGTGCGAGCATCGTCGTAGATGGCGCCGGCATCCACCACGCCCTGGCAGACCTCGACGGCGATCTGGGTCTGGTTGGAGATGTTCACAGACTGGCCGAGGCCCTTTGGATCGAAGCCGGCCTTGCTCATCATGTAGTGCGGGTAGAGGTTGCTCGAGGCCGAGGTGGGGTCACCGAACGCGAACTTCTTGCCCTTGAGGTCGGCGATCGAGTTGATCCCCGAGCTGGTGTTCACGATGATGAACGCCTTGTAGCTGGGCAGTCCCCGCCGAACGGACTTGGTGACCGCCTCCGCACCGTTCTTCTGATGCGCGATGACGTAGTCGAGCGGGCCGACCCAGCCGATGTCGACCTGGTTCGAGGTCATGCCCTCGGTGACCGCCGCGTAGCTGGTCAGCACCTGGGAGGTGATGTGGTAGCCGGTCTTCTTCGACAGGTAGTCGGCGATCAGCGTCGCGTTGGTCTGCACGATGCTGGTCGTCTGGGAGGGCACGAAACCCATTACGACCTCCTGCTTCACGGGAGCCTCGGCGGGAGCCGGCGTCCCTCCGCAGGCCACGGTCAGCAGTACGACGACGGCTGTGGATACGACGTAACGAAGCTTCATCTGGTCTCCCCTGAACTGGCCGTCCGAATTGGCGCGGCTACTATAGCAACGGCATGGCCATCGCAAGTGAGGGACTGTCCGCCGAGTACCAAGAGCCCCTCGGACCCGCCGGCGTCAGGCTCCATGAGCGCCCCCGGACCCCCCTCCAGGAAGGGCACGTGGCCGTCTCCATCAGGGCTGCCGGGCTCAACCACCTCGATCTCTGGATGGCCCATGGGCAGCAGCGGATCGACCCTCCCCGGGTGATCTGCGCCGACGGCGCCGGGGTCGTCGAGGAGTCCGCCGACGGCCGCTGGAAGGTCGGTGACGAGGTCGTGCTGCTCCCGACCGTGTCGGACGGGACGTGCGAGCACTGCCTGGCCGGCGAGGAGGTGTACTGCCCCCACTTCGGGATCCTCGGCGAGCACACCGACGGCACCGCCTGCGAGCGCCTCCAGGTCCCCGCCCGGATGGTGTACGCCAAGCCCGCCGGCATCAGCTGGGCCGAGGCCGCGGCATTCCCGCTGACCTTCCTCACCGCGTACCGGATGCTTGTCACGAGGGCGCGGCTCAAGGCGGGCGAAACGCTGCTGGTCGTCGGCGCGGGATCCGGTGTCGGTGTCGCGGCGATCCTGATCGGTCGCCATCTCGGCGCCACTGTCTACGCGACCAGCCGCTCGGAGGCGAAGCAGCGGCAGGCCCGCGAGCTGGGCACTGCCGAGGCGTTCGCGACCGAGGGCTTCGCCAACCCGCTGCGGGAGCTGACCGGCAAGGCCGGAGTCGACGTGATCTTCGACTCGGTCGGCGCGGCGACCATCGACGAGGACCTGAAGGCGATCAAACTGGGCGGGAGGATCGTCACCTGCGGCTCCACCAGTGGTCCCAAGGTGACCGTGCTCTGGCCGCGCCTCTTCTTCCGCCACGCCGACATCCTCGGGTCGACGATGGGCAACCGCGGGGAGTTCGAAGCGGTCCTGAAGCTGGTCGGCGAAGGCGTGCGACCGGTCGTGGACAGCGTCTACCCGCTGGCCGAGGTGCAGGCCGCTCTCGCGCACCTCGACGCCGCGGAGCAGTTCGGCAAGGTGATCCTGAAGGTCTCCGGCTGACCCGCATCCTCGTCACCAACGACGACGGGATCACCTCGCCCGGACTCCTCGCGCTCTGCGCTGCCATGGCCGAGCTGGGCGAGGTCTTCGTCGTCGCGCCGGATGCCGAGCGGTCCGCCGTGGGCCACGCCATAACCACCCTCACCCCGCTCCGGGTGAAGGAGGTAACGCTCGAGAACGGGCTGATCGGTCACGCCGTCAACGGCACGCCGGCCGACTGCGTCAAGCTCGCGATCGGCGCCATCCTGCCGGAGCGGCCGGACCTCGTCGTCTCGGGCATCAACCTGGGCCCCAACACGGCGACCAACATCATCTACTCGGGCACCGTCTCGGCCGCGACCGAGGCGCGAATCCTCGGCATCCCGTCGATGGCGATCTCGATCGGCGCCTTCAAGGATCCGCTCTGGGAGACCGCCGCCGCCTACGCCCGGCGTTTGGCCGAGCAGGTCCTCGCCCGCGGCCTGCCGCCCAAGGTGCTGCTCAACCTGAACGTTCCCAACCTGCCCCCGAGCGAGGTCAGGGGCGTCGTGGTGACGCGCCAGGGCGACTCCTCCTACGAGGAGCGGTATGACATCCGTTCCGATCCGAGGTCGGTGCCCTACTACTGGTCGGCCGGCACCTACCGGATGAGTGACGTCGACGAGGGCACGGACGCGCTCGCCCTCGAGCGGGGGTTCGTCAGCGTCACGCCGGTCTGCTTCGACCTCACCGCCTACGACCGCCTCGAGGAGCTCAGGGGCTGGGGGCTGAAGTAGCAGCGCCGAGGATGTCCGCCACCCGGTAGGTCGCGCCCGCCTCGGGCAGAAAGGTGGGGATGCCGGGCACCGAGAGGGCCTCGGGAGCGCGGCTGTGGACCGGCAGGACGACCCGGGGACCGACGCTGCTGACCATCCGGACGATGTCGCCCGGCGCCGAGTGGCCCGAGGTGTTGATGGAGCGGAACTCGAGGCCGAAGCGGGCCACCCACGCCTCCATCAAGGGGTGGGCGGGGTCATACGGACCGAGCGGCGCCCCGCCGGAGTGGATGTAGAGCGACCCCGCCGGCGGCTGGAGGTCGATCAGCAGCGGCAGCGACTCGAAGCCGAGCTGGAGACAGTAGCCACGCGGGTTGTGGCGGATCGGCTCGAGGCTGCCGAGGATGCCGGGCCAGCCGGCCAGGGCTCCCATCCGCGGCTCCATCAGGAGCACCCGGCCCGCCCGGTCGCAGCCCTCGGCAAGACCGGCCACCCGCTCCCGGTTCATCCCGTAGCAGTTGACGATCACCAGCCCGGCGGCGCTCCCCACGGCATCCTGCAGCCCGTCGATCACCTGCGACTCGGTCAGCTGGGGGAAGGCGGGGTCGGGCGGCGTCGAGCCGAGCGACACCCCCTCCTGGATGAGCACCTCGCTTCCCTTCGCGAGCTCGGCAAACCTCGCCGTCAGCTCCGGCCGGAGGCCGTGCCAGCGGTGGTCGCCGGTGAACGCGATGGTGACGTCGGGGGCGGTGAGGAGGAACCCGGTGGCGCCGGGCAGGTCGTGGTCGACCGCGGCAAAGCGCACCTCGACCTCACCGACCGCGATCGCGGCACCATCCTCCACCGGCGTCCCGACCGGCGTCCGCCAGGGAAGGTAGCCGGAGCGGGAGGCCGCCTCTCGGAGTGGTTCCATCGCCGCCGGGAAGAAGAGCGGCACCTCCGGGCCGAGGTGGCCGACCAGGCCAGCGTGGTCGAGGTGCAGGTGGCTCAGGAAAAGGTGGGTCCGGCCGTCCCAGGGCTCGCCTGCATAGACGCCCCGAAGAGCCGGTGCCGCGCCGACGGCGAGCAGGTCGGCGAGCTCGCGGCCGGGGCGCGGTTCGAGGCCGAGCGAGAAGAGCGCCCGTCCGGGCGAGTGCTCGCGGCCGAAGTCGAAGAGGCAACGCGCCTCGCCATGCTCGACCAGGAACTTCAGCCCGGTCGGATTGCCGGTGTGGAGGAAGGTCAGGGTCGTGGTTGCGCCGATCATCCGAGCGGCCGATGATAATCCCTCGGTGTCCCGAGCCCGGCGCGGGGAGGCTGTCTCCGGTTACCTCCTGATCTCACCGGCGATGGCGCTGCTGATCGTCTTCGTCCTCCTCCCCGCGCTCTGGATCTTCTGGCTCTCCTTCCAGCGCTGGGACCTCGTCAGCGGCACCAGCGACTACATCGGGACCGCCAACTACCAGCGGCTGCTTCTCCGCGACGACGTCTTCCGCAAGGCCTTCTGGCAGACGGTGTACTTCGTCGCCGGGACGGTCCCGGTCAGCATGGGGTTAGGCCTCCTCCTGGCGGTCGCATTGAACCGGGCGATGCCGCTGCGCGACCTCCTCCGCACCCTGGTGTTCACGCCCTACGTGATGCCGGTCGTCTCCACGGCGCTGATCTTCAGCTTCATCTACCACCCCGACGTCGGAGTGCTGAACGCCGCCCTCCAGGCGGTGGGCTTGCCCAAGGTGCATTGGCTCGACTCGCCCCGGGCGATCATGCCGGCGATCATCCTCTACAGCGTCTGGCAGCACACCGGCTACAACACGGTGATCTTCCTGGCGGGGCTCTCCAACGTACCTCCTGACCTGGAGGAGGCGGCACGCGTCGACGGGGCGCGCGCCTGGACGCGCTTTTGGCGGATCACCTGGCCACTGCTCAGCCCGACCACCTACTTCGTGCTGCTGATCAACCTCGTCGCCTCCTTCAAGGTGGTCCAACCAGTCCTCATCTTCACCAGCGGCGTCGGCGGGGCCACCGCCGGCGGTGGCGGCCCTGACAAGGCGGCGGAGACGATCGGCTACTACCTCTACGTGCAGGCGTTCTCCTTCTTCCACGCCGGCTACGCGGCGGCGATCTCGGTCATCCTCTTCTTGATCATCCTGCTGATCACCGGGATCCAGGTCGGCTTCCTCTCCCGCCGGGTTTTCTACCGGTGAGCGCCCGGACCCGCCGCCGCCTGCTCGAGCTGGTGCCCCGCTACCTGGTGCTCGTCCCCGCCGCGGCCCTCTTCATCTTCCCCTTCTACTGGATGGTCGTAATCTCGCTCGGCACCCTCGAGTCGGTCTTCGTCTTCCCGCCCTTCCTCTACCCCCTCTGGCACTGGGAGAACTACCTGGCGGCGGTCGGGCTCGTCGCCGATCCTTCCACCGGCCAGTACCTGCGGATCCCCTGGGCGCGCTACTTCCTCAACACCGTGATCGTCGCCGGGGGGACGACGGCGCTCGTGCTCGTCACCTCCCTTCTGGCCGGCTACGCCTTTGCCTCCATGCGCTTCCCGGGCAGGAAGGTGATCTTCGGACTCCTGCTGGCGATCTACATGGTGCCGACGGAGGTGACGCTGGTCCCCAACTTCATCATCCTCGCCGACCTCCACTGGATCGACAGCTACCAGGCCCAGATCGTCCCCTTCGGCGCGTCCGTGTTCGGGATCTTCCTGATGCGGCAGTTCTTCCTCGGCCTCCCCAACGACCTCTGGGAAGCGGCGCAGCTCGACGGCAGCGGCCACCTCCGCTTTCTCTGGTCGATCGCCGCGCCGCTCGCCCGGCCGCCGCTGGTGACCATCGCCCTCTTCCAGCTGGTGGCGGGCTGGAACGCCTTCCTCTGGCCGCTGATCGTCACCAACAGCGACGCCTACCGGCCGGTCCAGGTCGGGCTGCAGGCTTTCAGCTACGCTGACGCCACCAATCCGGTCCTCCACGCGGCCGGGAGCTTGATGGTGACGCTTCCGATCCTCATCATCTTCCTGTTGGCACAACGGCAGATCGTCGGAGGCATCGCGGCCAGCGGGATCCGCGGCTAGCCTGAGGTCGAAAATTGCGGAGGAATTGGCAAAGTGAAAAGAAGACTCTTGAGCGTGCTGGCCGCGGCGCTGGTCGTCGCCTGCGGCGGCGGCGGCAGCTCCAGCGCGCCGGCCCAGCTGGGCGCCCTCAAGTCAGCCGTCCAGGTCACCTTCTGGCATGCGCTGAGCGGCAACCTGCAGACCCAGCTCACGGCGCTCACCGACGGCTTCAACTCGAGCCAGGGCAACGTCCACGTCAACCTCGTCTCCAAGGGTGCCTATAGCGACCTCAACAAGGCGGTGCTGACCGGGCTCGCCGCGAGCCAGGCCCCCGACCTGGCCCAGTGCATCGAAACCGATGCCGCGAAATACAACAGCTCCAAGGCGCTGGCCGACCTGACGGCCTACATCAACGCCGCTGACGGGCTCAGCAGCGCCGACCTCAAGGACATCTTTCCCGTGATGCTCAACGCGGCCAAGATCAAGGGGACCTACTACCAGTTCCCCTTCAACAAGTCGACCACCGTCGTCTACTACAACCAGGACATGTTCGCCGCCAAGGGCATCAGCGGCCCGCCGGCGACCTGGGATGAGTTCTTCGCCGACGCCGCCAAGCTGGCCGACAGCGGCACCGGCGTCGTCGGGGCCGAGGGCCCGTCGATCGACACCTTCCTCTCCATGCTCTACGAGTACGGCGGCCACCTCTACGACAACGACGGCAACCCGACCAAGGCGGCCGTCAACAGCGACGCCGGGGTTAAGGCGATGACGCTCTGGTCGAACGCGATCAAGGCCGGCGGCGCGAAGCCGATCCCGGCCGGGAACTTCGCCGACCAGACGGACTTCGTGAACCAGAAGACGGCCATGTACATCTCGACCCAGGTCAGCTACCAGTTCATCACCAAGCCGATCGGCAGCAAGTTCAAGTTCGCCGAAACCGCCCTTCCGGCCGGAGATAAGGGCGTCAAGGACGAGATGTTCGGCGCCAACCTCTGCGTCTTCAACAAGTCCGCCAAGGACGTCCAGCACGGCGCGATGCTCTACATCAAGTACCTGACCAGCGCCGACAGTGCGACCACCTGGGCGCAGAAGACCTCCTACATGCCGGTGCGGCAGGCGGCCTACAAGACCCTCTCGGGCGACTTCTACACCCAGAATCCGTCCCAGGGCGTCGGCCCCGGGATGCTGAGCAAGGGCGAGCTGATCGTGCTTCCCTCAACACCGACCAGCAACGAGCAGCGCGATGCCCTGTCAACCGAAATCGGCAACATCGCCGCCCTTCGCAAGGACCCTAAAACCGGGTTGAGCGACGCCGCGACCAAGATGTCGGACATCATGGCGACCGGTTGAGAGCCGTCGCCTGACTGACTTCACCGCCTGGCGCAAGGCGGAGCTGCACTGCCACCTCGACGGGGCGGTTCGGACCGCCACCGCCGAGGAGCTGAGCGGCCGGCCGGTCCGCATGGTCGCACCCGCCTCCTGCGCCTCACAGGCCGAGTACATCGGCTACTTCGACGGCGCCATCGCGGTCCTCCAGACGGAGTCGGCCCTGGAGCGCTGCGCCTACGAGCTGGGCATCGACTCGGCGGCTGAGAACATCGACTACCTGGAGGTCCGCTGGGCGCCCCGCCTCCACCTTCGCGAGGGGCTCACCATTGAGACGGTGATCGAGGCCGTGTTGCGCGGCCTGGGCTCCGCCCCTCTCACGGCCGTGGCGATCGTCTGCGCGATGCGCGGCCATCCGGTGGAGGAGAATGTCGCGCTCGCCCGGGTCGCCGCCGGCTTCGCGGGCCTGGGCGTGGTCGGCTTCGACCTCGCCGGCGACGAGGCGCGATACCCCGCGGCCCCGCACCGGCCGGCCTTTGAAGTGGCCCGCTCCGCCGGACTTCGGCTGACCTGCCACGCGGGCGAAGCCGGCGGGCCGGAGTCGGTGGAGGAGGCGCTCGACCTCGGGGTCGAACGGATCGCGCACGGCGTCATCGGAGCGCGCTCGCCGCGGGTCGTGGAACGGCTGCTGGATTCCGGTGTCGTGCTCGATCTCTGCCCGACCGCCAACTGGAAGTGCCGCGCGGTTTCCTCGGTGGCGGAGCATCCCCTGCCCAGCCTCGTCCGGGCGGGGATCCGGTGCACGATCAGCACCGATTCGCGCACTGTCGCCGGCACCACGCTGAGCCGCGAGTTCGGGCTTGCCGAAGGCGAGATGGGGATGACGATGGACGAGCTGCGGAGGTGCAATCTCACCGCCTATGAAGCGCGCTTCGGTCGCTGACCTGGGGCTGGCGCTGCAGTCCTGGGGCCACAGCGCGCACCGCGACGGCAGCGGACCGGAGCGGATCCAGGCGGCTGTCTGCCTGCCGCTGCGCGATACCGACGAGGGGGTCACCGTCTGGTGCATCCGCCGCCCGGACGGCCTTCGCGACCATTCGCGGGAGATGGCCTTCCCGGGCGGCAAGCGCGATCCGGAGGACGCCGACCTCGACGCCACGGCACTGCGGGAGACAGAGGAGGAGCTCGGCATCCCTCGCGCCCGGCTCCGTCTGCTCGGCCGGCTGGCATCGGTCCCGACCGCGACCTCGCTCTTCACCCTCAACCCGGTCGTCGCCGAGGTTCTCCCGGGCGGCGATCCGCGACCGGCCCCGGAGGAGGTGGCGGAGCTCGTCACCCTGCCTCTGGAGGACTTCTTCACCGGCCGCCTCCCCTACGAGGCGGTGGACCTCGGCCAATACCTCTCCCCCATCTTCCACTTCGAGGTGGGCGCGATGTACGGCGCGACAGCGCACGTCCTCCTGGAGCTTCTGACTCTGTACGGAACGGTCTGCGACCTGAAGATGCCAACCCCGAAGCTCACTGCCAGCGTTCCCTGGCAATAAGCCACCGCCGGCCGCAAGGCCGGCCCGCCGGCGAGTGCCGGCGTCCCCTGGGGGGAGCGGCATGCGTCATGCCGCCCACGGGGGTCAAGACCGCCGCCAAGCGGCGTCGCGCCAGCGACGCGAAGTCTTGACGCCCGTGAATCCGGGGGGGCCGCGCCCCCCAGACATCCAGCCGCAAACACCCCGGCCCGGGGCCACCATTACGCCACCCTGTCCACATCCCCACGCGCTACCCGGGTGGGCGGTAGTCGGCTTGATCGGGGCTCCACCCGGGTGGGGGAGCGCCGGTCTCTCGGCCCGGCTTGTCTGGGGGGCTGCCCCCCCGGGCGAGGGCGTCAAGGGTGAAGGCTCTCCTGTCGGAGCGCCCGCCGGCGGCGCCCTTGACCCCCTCGGAACGCATGCGGCGCATGCCTTCCCCCCCAGACGGCGCCGGCACTCGCCGGCGTGCCGGCCTGGCGGCCGGCGGTGGCTCGGGGACTACTCGG
>DAIRGV010000011.1:28809-45751 GCA_036794405.1 Candidatus Dormiibacterota bacterium | reverse complement strand
GGCGGCGCCTGGAACGTGCCGGTGGAGGGCGGCGTGTAGGCGGGCGGAGGGGGCACGCCGTGGGGCGGCTGCTGCGCGCTCGGCGGCGGCGAGTCCGGCAGGTCGTCGCCCGGCGGCGGCGGCGGGTTCTCTTGGTCCATGAATTCAGATCCCTCTTGGACGGGCGGCAGCCAACAGCGTGATTATTGGCCTATCACCAGGACGGCGCAAGCGCCGTCGAGCCCGCTCCGACGCGGAGCGTCAGACCTGCTGGTAGAAGCGGCGAACCGCGTCGCGCAGGTTCGGGAGGGGGTCGGTCTTCAGGAAGTAGCCGTCGCAGCCCGCGCCGAGGGAGTCCTCGCGGGTCGCCATCCCGGCCGTGTAAACGATCACCCGGACGGCGCTGAAGGCGCTGTCCCTGACCATTCGGCAGAGCTGCAGGCCGGTCAGGCCCGGCATCTGCACGTCGGCGACGACGACCGCTGGGGAGTGGCTCTGGATCATCTCCCAGGCCGCGGAGCCATCCTTCGCCTCCAATACGCGGTGTCCGTCGAGCTCGAGAAGCATCCGGACCATGGTGCGGATGTCGGGATCATCGTCGGCCACGAGAACCGGCGGCCGAAAATCGTCGGCGGACTCACCCTCCGCGCGCAGAGCCGTCATCTCACCACACCCATGACGCCACCAGGCATTGTAGGGGCCGTCCCAAGCCGCGGCAATCCAACACCCCACAGCGGAGCTTCAGGGAATCGAACTCACCTAGGCGAGGGACTCGAGCCAGGCAACCTGGAGATCGTGGTACCGGCCCTCGCCTCGGACCAGCAGCGCCGGCGGCCCGTCCTCGACGATCCGGCCCTGGTCGATGACGAGCACCCGGTCGGCGATCTCGACCGTCGAGAGGCGGTGGGCGATGATGATCGCGGTCCGCTCCCGAAGCAGCGTCCGGAGCGCGTGCTGGACGAGGCGCTCGGTCGGCAGGTCGAGCGAGGAGGTCGCCTCGTCCAGGATCAGGATGCGCGGATCGGCGAGGAAGGCGCGGGCGAAGGCGACCAGCTGCCGCTGGCCCGACGAGAGGCGCACGCCGCGCCGGCGGACGTCGGTCTCGTAGCCCTCGGGTAGGGCGGCGATGAACCCGTGCGCGCCGACGGCGCGAGCGGCCGCCTCGATCGCCTCGCCGTCCGCGCCGGGCCGGCCGAAGGCGATGTTCTCGCCGACGGTGCCGGAGAAGAGGAAGGACTCCTGGGTGACCATCACGATCGACCGGCGGAGCTCGCTCGAGGCGAGCCGGCGGAGGTCGACGCCATCGAGCAGGAGCCGGCCCCGGTCGGGGTCGTAGAAGCGCGCCACGAGGCGGGCCAGGGTCGACTTGCCGGCCCCGGTCTGACCGACCAGCGCCAGCACCTGGCCGGCGGGTACGTGGAGCGTCAGGTCTTCAAGGACCGGTGTCTCGCGGTAGCCGAAGGAGACCTCCTCCAGGTCCAGCGCGCCGGCCGGCTCGGCGATCGCCAGCGGCACCGCGGGTTCGGGAACCGAAGGCTCCTCGTCGAGCACCCCGGAGATCTTCTCGAGCGCCGCGGAGGCGGACTGGAACACGGTGTAGAACTGGCTCAGGTCCTGCATCGGCTCGAAGAACTGGCGCAGGTAGAGGATGAAGGCGGTCAGCACCCCGAGGGTCAGGTTGCCCTGGACGACGAGGAGGCCGCCGTAGACGAGCACCGCGGCCGTTGTCAGGCGGCCAAGCGTGGAGATGCCCGGGCCGAAGGTCGCGCCGAGCCGGTTGGACCAGATGTTGGCGTCGCGGTAGCGACCGACGACGTCGTCGAAGATCTCCTGGTTGCGCGGCTCCCGGCGGTAGGCATGGACGGCGCGGATCCCGGCCAGAGACTCGGTGTAGTGGACGATGATGAGGGCGATCGCGGTCCGCACGACGCGGTAGGAGAGCGCCGACCGGGAGCGGAACCATTGCGTCACGAGCACGATCAGCGGGAACGCGACCAGCGTCGCCAGGCCCAGCCGGAGGTCGAGCCGGAGCAGGATCAGCGCGATCGCCACGACCGAGAGAAGGGCCGTGACAACCGAGCTCAGGCCAGTGGCGAGCAGCTCCTGAAGGGCGTCGATGTCGGACGTCAGCCGGGCGATGATCCGGCCCGAGGTGTAACGCTCGTAGAAGGAGATGCTGAGCGCCTCGACGTGCCCGAAGAGGCGGAGCCGGAGGTCGAAGAGCGCGTCCTGCCCGATCCGCCCCGAGAGGCGAATGAAGGCGCGGCTGGCGATCGCCGCGATCGACATCAGGCAGACCAGCACGACGACCAGCGCCAGCAGCCGGTCGAGCCGGCCGGAGCCGCCCGGCCGGATGCCCTGGTCGATCGCCACCCCGACCAGGTAGGGGACGGTAAGTATGGCGCCGGTCTTGAGCAGGATCAGGCCGGCGGCGCCCAGGATCGGCCGGCGGTAGGGCCGGAAGAGGATCGCCAGCAGCCGCCGCACGCGTGCCCGGAATACCCCGGCGAGGTTGCTCGAGACCTCCTCCACGTCCTCGCCCGAGACGCCCCGCCAGCTGTCGACCGGGAGCTGGGCCTGGCTCACGAGGCCACCTCCTCCGCCGCCTGGGAGAGAAGCGCCCGGTAGAGCGGGTTGGAGGCCATCAGGTCGTGGTGGGTCCCGACGGCGGCGATGGCCCCGTCCTCGATCAGCGCCACCCGGTCGGCGAGGGCCAGCGTCGACGGCCGATGGACGACGAGCAGGGCGGTGACGCCCTTGAGGACTGAGGCGAGCGCCTGCTCGATCAGCGCCTCGGTGTGGACGTCGACCGAGGAGAGGGGGTCGTCGAGAACCAGCACCTGGGGCCGCCCAAGCACCGCGCGGGCCAGCGCCAGCCGTTGCCGCTGGCCACCCGAGAGGCTGTAACCCTGCTCCCCGACGCGGGTGTCAAGACCCCAGGGCAGGTCGCGGACGAACCCCGCCTGGGCGACGTCGATCGCCCGCTGGATCACCTCCTCGGCGGCGTCGGGGCGCCCCATCAGGAGGTTCTCGCGGACGCTGGCGGAGAAGAGGATGGGGTCCTCGAAGGCGACTCCGAGCTGGCCCCGGAGAGAGCTCAGGGTCAGCTCCCGGATATCGTGGCCGTCGAGCGTGACTCGCCCCTCGCTGACGTCATGGAGGCGTGGCAGCAGGGAGGCGAGGGTGGTCTTGCCGCTCCCCGTCCGGCCGACCAGCGCCAGCGTCTCGCCCGGCTCGAGCTCGAGGTTGACGCCGCGGAGGATCCACTCCTCCGAGCCGGGATAGCGAAAGCCGACGCCCTCGAAGCGGATCCGGCCGACGCTCTCGCCGATCGCGACCGCGCCCGGCTGGTCGACGATGTCGGGAGCCGTGTCACGGACCTCCTCCAGGCGGTCGGAGGCGGTGCGCGCCTCCTCGCCCATGCCCAGGATCCAGCCGAGCGCGTCCATCGGGCCGTTGAGCATGAAGAGGTAGGAGATGAAGGCGACCAGGCCGCCGATCGAGAGCTGCCCGTGCACGACGGCGTAACCGCCGACCAGGAGGAGCGCGGCCAGGTTGAGGTTGGGGATGTAGACGAGCAGCGTCCAGAGGCGGGCCCGGACCCGGACCGCCTCCAGGTTCAGGTCGCGGAGGGCGCCCGCCTCGCCCTCGAACCGCCGCAGCGTGTCGTCGCTGCGCCCGAAGGCTTTTATGACGCGCACGCCGGTGGCCATCTCCTCGATCACGGTTGTCACGTCGCCCTGCTGGTCCTGGACCCGGCGAGCGATGCTGCGGTAGTCGCGGTAGAAGCGGTCGGCCAGCCAGACGACGGGCACGGCAGCGACCGCGGTCAGCAGCGCCAGCCAGACGTCCAGGCGCACCAGCATGACCAGCACGGCGGCGAAGGTGGCCAGCATGATGACCATGAAGACGAGGCCGAAGCCGATGAAGCGCCGGATCGTGTTGATGTCCCCGACGCAGCGCGACAGCAGCTGGCCGGACTGCCAGTTGTCGTGAAAGCCGACCTGGAGGCTCTGCAGGTGAGCGTAGAAGTCGCTCCGCATGTCGGCCTCCATCGCGTAGCTGGCGAGACCCGAGGTGTGGCGGCGCACCAGCGTCAGCCCGAACTCGGCCGCCGCCAGCCCCAGCAGCAGGGCGAGGTAGGGCAGTAGCTCACCCGGCCGCCGACGGGCCACCGGGCCGTCGATGACCGCTTTGATCACGAGCGGGATCGCGGTCGCGGCGATCAGGCTCGCCAGTCCGGCGAGGCCGGAGATGGCCACCAGGCGCCAGTACGGGCGCAGGTAGGGGAGGTAGCGGCGGACGACCTGGATACCCAACGAAAACGGAGCCTTCCTTTTCCGCGGGCGCGCGGAGATGCAGCGGGGAGCGGGAACTGCCTAGTCTAGCTTCGCCCCCGAGGCGCTCGGGCCTGGGCTCTGGTGGGGGGCGGCGCGCACCAGCAGGCGCACGGGGCGGTCGTAGAAGAGGTAGTTCCATGCCCAGTTGACCAGGACGACCAGCTTGCTCCGGAAAGTGACGATCTGAAGCAGGTGGAAGCCGAGCCAGAGCAGCCAACCCGGAAATCCCGAAACGTGGACCGGGCCGATCTCGGCGACGCCGGCGTTGCGGCCGATGGTGGCCATCATCCCCGGGTCGGCGTAGCGGAAGGGCTCGGCGGGCTCGCCCGCCAGCGCCCGCTGAACGCTGCGCGCGACGTGCCGCGCCTCCTGCATGGCGGGTGGGATCAGCTGCGGGAGCTGATGGCCGCCCTGGACGACGGCGGCCAGGTCGCCGATCGCGAATACCTCCGGGTGGCCTGGAAGCTGGAGCGTGCTTTCGACCTTCAGGGTGCCGCCCCGGCCACGGTCGCCGGGCAATGCCGCGGCCAGCTCGCCGGCGCGGACGCCGGCGGTCCAGATCACCGTCCCCACCGCCAGCCGCTCGCCATCGGCGAGCTCGACGTAGTCCTCGCCTGCCGCCCGCACCTGCTTCTCCAGCAGCACCTCGACACCCCGGCGCGCCAGCGTCCGGCGGGCGCTCTCCCGAAGGCGGGGGGTGAAAGGCCCGAGCAGATGTCCCGCCGCCTCGACCAGGAGGATCCGGGTGTCGCGGATGTAGACGGAGGGGAAGTCCTTCGCCAGCACCCCCCGGATCAGTTCTGAGAGCGCGCCGCTGAACTCGACGCCGGTGGCCCCGCCGCCGACGACGGCGAAGGTCAGAAGCATCCGCCGCCGCTCCGGGTCGGCGGTCCAGGCTGCCTCCTCGAACCGGCGCAGGACCTGGTTGCGGAGCGCCAGCGCCTGCTCCAGGTCCTTCAGCCCGAAGGCCGTGTCGGCCAGCCCCGGGATCCCGAAGTAGTTGGTCGTGCTGCCCGTGCAGAGGACCAGGAAGTCGTAGCCGATCGGCTCGACGTCGGTCAGCAGGCGGCGCCCGCCGAGGTCGACGCCGGTCGCCTCCGCCATTCGTACCTCGAGGTTGCGGATCGGCCGGACGATGCCGCGGATCGGGTGCGCGACCTCTGACGGATCGAGCAGCGCGGAGGCGACCTGGTACAGGAGCGGGGTGAAGGTGTGGTAGTTGCGGCGGTCGACGAGGATCATCTCGACCGGCTTGCCGCGGAGCGCCCGGACCAGGGTCAGGCCCGCGAAACCGGCCCCCACGACGACCACCCTGGCCCTGCTCGGCATCGCGTCCAATGCTCCATGATTGGCCGCGCGCGTGACCTGACAGGGACCCGGCTGGGCCACCACGAAGTCAAGGAGCGGCTCGGGGTGGGAGGGATGCCGCTATAACTGCAACTGCATGACGGCTCCGCCGGGCGGGGGCCCGGAACCGGTTACGCCGAGCTCCACCTACCGCCTCCAGCTCCACGCCGGGTTCGACTTCGCCGCCGCCGCGGCGGTGGCGCCCTACCTGGCCGCCCTCGGGCTGAGCCACGCCTACAGCTCGCCCTACCTGCAGGCCGTGGCCGGCTCCAACCACGGCTACGACGTGATCGACCACACGCGGGTCAATTCCGAGCTGGGCGGCGCCGAGGGTCATGCGGCCTACTGCCGCGCCCTCCGCGAGGCGGGCCTGGGCCAGGTCCTCGACATCGTGCCCAACCACATGTCGATCGCGAGCCGCGAGAACCGGTGGTGGTGGGATCTTCTCCGGAGCGGCCATCGGAGCTCCTACGCCCTCCACTTCGACGTCGACTGGAACTCGCCCGAGCCTAAGCTCCGAGGCAAGATCCTGATGCCGATCCTGGGCGACCACTACGGCCGAGTGTTGGACTCGGGCGACCTGAAGCTGGTCGGGGAGCCTGATGGCCTTGTGCTCCGCTACTTCGAGCACGAGCTGCCGATCGACCCCGAGTCGCTCGACTCGGGCGACCTCGAGCTCGAGCTGAAACGGGTCGCGGTCGACCCGGCGGCTCTCGATGCGCTCCTCGAGCGGCAGCACTACCGGCTGGCGTACTGGCGCACGGCCGGCCACGAGCTGGACTACCGGCGCTTCTTCGACGTGAACAGCCTCGCGGCTCTCCGGATGGAGGACGAGAGCGTCTTTCGCGAGACCCACGAGCTGATCCTCGGCTGGCTCGCGGCGGGCGTCATCGACGGCGTCCGGGTCGACCACCCCGACGGACTCCGGGATCCCCGCCAGTACTGCCGTTGGCTGCGCGAGGCCGCGCCGGCGGCCTGGATCGTGGTCGAGAAGATCCTCGGTCCGGACGAGCGGCTCCCGGCCGATTGGCCGGTGGCGGGGACGACCGGGTACGAGTTCGGGAACCGCCTCACCTCGCTCTACCTCGACCCTGCCGCCGAGGAGCCCCTGACCCGCTTCTACGGTGAGTTCACCGGCGTCGAGGAGCCCTGGGAGGAGATCGCGTACCGGAGCAAGAAGCTGGTCCTGCGCGACCTCCTGGCGAGCGATCTTCGCCGCCTGACGGCCGCCCTGGTCCGCGTCTGCGAGGACAATCGCCACTACCGCGATTTCACCCGCGACGAGATCGGCAAGGTGCTGGCGGAGTTCATGGCCTGCCTTTCCGTTTACCGCACCTACGTCCGGCCGGGCGAGCCGGTCAGCCCCGCCGATCGGCAGCGGATCGACCTCGCCGCCGGCGAGGTCAAGCGCCGCCGGCCGGACCTCGACCGGGACCTGGTCGACTTCCTGGTGGCCGTCCTCCTCGGCGCTCACACCGGTCCCAACGAAACCGAGCTGGTGGCACGGCTGCAGCAGACGACCGGGGCCGTGGCGGCGAAGGGCGTGGAGGACACCGCCTTCTACATCTACAACCGCTTGGTCGCCCTCAACGAGGTCGGTGGCGACCCGGGCCGCTTCGCGCTCGCGCCGCTTGAATTCCACGCCGCGTTGGCCGAGGCCGCCGCCACCAATCCCGCGACGATGAACACCACCTCGACCCATGACAGCAAGCGGAGCGAGGACGTGAGGGCGCGCCTGGCCCTGCTCTCCGAGCAGCCCGACCGATGGAGGGAGGCAGTCCTCCGCTGGTCGGCTCGCAACGAGCGCCACCGGACCGCCGGCATGCCCGACCGCAACCTCGAGTACCTCCTCTATCAGACCCTGGTCGGAGCTCATCCGATCGGGCTCGACCGCCTCCTCGCCTACCTTGAAAAGGCCGGCCGGGAAGCGAAGGCGTTCACCTCCTGGACCGCCGTCGACGAGCGCTACGAAGCGGCGGTCCGCCACTTCGCGGAGGCGGCGCTGGCGGACCCCGCGTTCCGGGAGGAGGTCGGGGCCTTCGCCGGCGCGCTGGTCGAGCCGGGGCGCGTCAACTCGCTCGCCTGGAAGCTGCTGGCCCTCACCGCGCCCGGCGTCCCCGACCTCTACCAGGGCAGCGAACTCTGGGACCTGACCCTGGTCGACCCCGACAACCGGAGCCCGGTCGACTTCGAGCTCCGCCGCCGGTTGCTGGGCGACCTCGACCGGATGGCTGCCGAGGAGGCCTGGGCAAGGGCGGACGAGGGGCTGCCCAAGCTGCTCGTGGTCCAGCGCGCCCTCCAGCTCCGCCGGCAGCGGCCGGCCGCTTTCGGGCCCGCCGGCTCCTATCGCGAGCTTCTGCCCGAAGGGCCCCGGGCGGCCCACGCGGTGGCCTTCGTCCGCGGCGAGGAGGCCGCCACCGTGGTCCCCCGACTCGTCCTCGGACTGGCCGACGATTGGCGGGGCACCGAGCTCGAGCTGCCTCCCGGCAGCTGGCGCAACGAGTTCACGGGCGAGGTGACGGCCGGAGGCAGAAGGCCCATCGCCGAGCTTCTCGCCCGCTTCCCGGTGGCGTTGCTGGCTCGGGTCTGAGACCTAGACCGCGCCGCCGGCGCCGGCTCGAGCTAGTCCGAAGTTCCCGAGGCGGTTGAATTGGAGCTGAATACAAATCGGGGTCTGCTTTGTAGCCAAGATTGATATTGACTTGGCTGCTGTGCGTGGCTATGATTCGTAGGTGGGCAGAAGACCTACCGGTGCGATGCACGTGGCCAAGATTTCCACCAAGCGTAACGGCCGCACCTATGACAGCTTCTTGGTTCGCCAGAGCTACCGCGAAGGCGACAAGGTCATGCATCGCACCGTCGCCAATCTCTCCGGTCTCCCGGTGGCTGCCATCGATGCCATTCGCTCAGTCCTCCGCGGCGAGACCCTGGCAGCGGCCGAGTCGGCCTTCGAGATCCAACGCTCACTGCCTCACGGCCATGTCCTGAGCGTGCTCGGCACGGTCCGCAAATTGGGCCTCGACAAGGTCCTCTCGAGTCAGTCCTGCCGGGAACGGGATCTGGTCGTCGGCATGATTGTCAATCGGCTCCTGGAGCCGGCATCGAAGCTGGCTACGACTCGGCTCTGGAATGCAACCACGCTGGCCGAGACCCTGGCCATTGAGGATGCTGATGAGAACGACCTTTACGCCGCTCTGGACTGGCTGGGCGAGCGCCAGGAGAAGATCGAGAGGAAGCTGGCGGCTCGACACCTGGTGAACGGCGGCTTAGTGCTCTACGACCTCAGCTCGACCTATCTGGAGGGCCGCCACTGTGAGTTGGCTGCGATTGGATACAGCCGCGACGGGCGCCGTAACACGTTGCAGATCGAGTTCGGCATGACGACTGACCAGGATGGCCGGCCGGTGGCGGTGGAAGTCTTCAAGGGCAATACCGCCGACCCCGCCACGGTGGCGTCTGCGGTCGATCGGATCCGGAATCGCTTCGGGCTCGAGGACGTGGTCCTGGTGGGAGACCGGGGGATGCTGACCTCGGCTCGCATCGAAGCGCTCAAAGAGCACGGTGGGGTGGCCTGGATCTCGTCCTTGCGAGCGCCCCAAATCCGGGCCCTGGTCGACGACGGGGTGCTGCAGATGAGCCTGTTCGATGAGCGCAACCTGGCCGAGATCAGTTCGCCCGACTTTCCCGGCGAACGGCTGGTGGTCTGCAAGAACCCGTTGCTGGCCAAAGAGCGGGCGCGCAAGCGCGAGAGCCTGCTCCAGGACACCGAAGTCGAGTTGGACAAGATCGTGATCCGGGTGAGCGCTGGTCGGCTGACCGACGCCGGCGAGATCGGGGTCTGCGTAGGCAAAGTCATCCACGGCCGCAAGGTTGCCAAGCACTTTGTTCATGAGATTGCCGAGGGCCGCTTCACCTACCGGCGCGATCAGGCTGGAATCGATGCGGAGGCCGCCTTGGACGGCATCTACGTGATCCGCACCAGCGTCGACAGCGAGCGCCTTTCGGGCCTCGATGTGGTCATCTCCTACAAGCGTCTGACCGAGGTCGAGCGTGCCTTCCGCGGCCTCAAGTCAGTTGACATGCAGTTGCGCCCGGTCCACCACTACCTCGACAAGCGCGTTCGTGCTCACGTCTTCCTCTGCATGCTCGCCTACTACGTGCAGTGGCACTTGGAACGGGCTTGGGCAGCGCTGCTGTTCCGAGATGAAGAGCCGCCAATGCGAGTCGACCCAGTCGCCCCTGCCGAGCGTTCTGCGGCGGCCGTGCGTAAGGCTCGCACCGGTCGTCTGAGCGATGGGACCCGCGCTCACAACCTGCGCTCGCTGTTGGCGCAGATGGCAACCCTGACCCGCAATCGAGTGGTCCCGACCGGCGTCGCCGCCGCGCAGCCATTCACCATGGCCGCCCAGCCGACCCCGCTACAGGCCCGGGCGCTTGGACTCCTTGACCTGACTGTCAGCTCGTTGTAGCCAGAAACACCAAGTCCGATTCGAGTTCAGCCGAACTCGGATTCCATCAGGAACTTCGGTCTAGTGCACAGAACATCACGTCAGCGCGGGCAGGCTCAGCCGGAAGCTGGCGCCGGACCTGCTCCGCAGCAATTCGAGCCGGCCCCGGTGGCGCTCGGCCAGGTCGCGGCTGATGGCGAGGCCGAGCCCGGTGCCCGCCTGGCGCGGCAGGTCCGCGTTATCGATCCGATAGAAACGCTCGAAGATTCGTTCCCGGAGGTCTTCCGGGATCCCGATCCCGCGGTCCTTGACGGTGACCACGCTGGAGTGGCCGCCCGCCACCTCGAGCCGCACCCAGGGTTTGCCGGTGCTGTAGGTCAGCGCGTTGTTGACCAGGTTGTCGAGGATTCGGGCGACATGATCCGGGTCGGCGCGGACCATGACCGGTGCCGCGGGCAGCTCCATTGTGAGCTCGGCTCCGAGCAGCCCGGCGCGCGGCAGGCAGCGGTCGACGCATTCGCGGACCGCGGCCCGGAGGTCGAAGTCGCTCACCGCCGTTGGCATCGTGCCGGCCTCGAGCCGAGCGGCCACCAGCAGGTCCTCGACCAGGGTTCCGAGCTCGCCGGTCTTGGCGGAGAGGACGGAGAGCGGATGGACCCAGGGCTGCGGCGGGGGGCCGAAGGTTCCGTCCAGAAGCATCGACACGTAGCCGGCGATGACCGACAGCGGCGTTCGAAGTTCATGGGCGGCAAGGTTCATGAAGTCGCTCTTGGTCCGGGTCAGGTCGTGGGCCTGACCGAACAGCTCCGCGTTTCGGAGGGCGACCGCCGCGGCGTTGCCGATCAGCTGCAGCAGGTCGAGGTCCTCCCGTGAGAAGGGCTGGTCGCTGCGGCGAATCAGGATCAGGGCGGCGCCGACCTGGCCGCCCAGGCTGAGCGGGATGATCGCCGTATGGAGGCTGTCGGAATGCGCCTCCCGGCTCGGCTCGTCGAGTCGGGTGAGGTCGAAGCCCTCTCCCACCTTGGGCCGACCGGTCCGGATGGCCCGGTCGGTCGGTGAGCCACTCGGAATCGCGTAGCGGCCCCCGATCGGGATCGGGCGGCCTTGGCGATCGTGGCCGTCCTCCACGATCAGCTCCTGCCCCTCGACCACGGACAGGCTCGCCCGGTCGGCTCCGACCGATTCCACCGCCCGCTGCAGGAGCCGCCGGATGACCTCGCGGTAGTCGAGCGCCGCCGCCAGCTCCAGGGTCAGCTCGAGCCCGGTCTTGAGGCGATCGTTGGCACGGGTGGCGGAGTCGAGCAGCTCCGCCCGGTGGAGGGTGAGGCTGACCCGCTTGCCGAACTCGTCCATCAGATCGCGTTCCTCGACCGAGAACGGGCGGGAGCCGGTCCGGTAAAAGCCGATCACCCCCATCGCCGTCCGGCCGTCGGGCAGCTCCTGGCCGGTGATGAGGGGGATCAACCGGCCGGTGTCGATGTCGCCGTCGAGGAGGGTGTCGCGGAGCGTGCTCTCCGCCTGCAGCCGGCTCGACTCGAGGACCCGGGACTGCGACATCGCACTCCCGGCGAGGCTTCCCAGCCACGGCCACTCGCGGCCGACCTGGCGCTCCGCCCAGGGCCCGGACCCGGCGACGATCCGGAAATGGCTCGGCCGCTCCGGCGGCACCATGCTCAGCAGGCACTCGGTGCCGGGGACGATCTCGGTCGCCTGCCGGGCGACCGAGGAGGCCATCTCGAGGAAGGGTGAAATCCGCCAGAGCATCTCGGTGCTGGCCAGCAGCGTCTCGAGCTGGCGGCGGCCGGCGCGCGACTGCTCGAACAGCTGCGCGACGTGGGCCGCGGCGGCGAGCGGCGAGGCGACCAGCTGCAGCAGCAGGATGTCCCTCTCGGTGAAGGCGGCGTCGTTGAGCCGTCGCATCGCTCCGATCACCCCCATCTGCGAACCGCCGCTTCGGAGCGGCACGCCGACGTAGGGCCCGAGAGAGTGACGGGCGGCCCACTCCCGCGTCGCCTCCGACCAGCGTTCGTCCCGGAGGTCGGAGAGGAGCGGGTCCCCGCCGCCCCGGAGGAGGGCTTCCGGGGTTCCGTCGGGGAGGTTTTCGCGGTGGGTCGTCTCTCCCGGGAAGCCCGAGGCGACGATCCACCCGGTGGCGGTCCGGAAGGTCATCACCGCCACCTCGGCCGGGAGCACCGACGCCACCCGGTCGACGCCGAGCGCGAGAACCTCGTCGAGCGCGACGCGGCTGTTGACGTCGGCCATGACCTGCGCCAGCGCGACCAGCTCCCGGGGGTGGGGGACGGGGCCCTGCTCAGTTGGCGTCGTAATGGACGTGCTCCAGGTTTCGCTTGCCCGACCGCGCCGGCACCTCATCGCCGTCGCGCGTGCAGCCGGCGCAGACCCCGATCACGAGCACCTCGGTCCGGACCGGGCGGAATCGGTGCAGCTCCTCCAGGTGGTCCTCCAGCTCGCGGAGGAGGGAGTCCTCGAGGTGGAGGATCCCCTCGCAGCGCTCGCAGATCGCGTGCTGGTGAGCCTCTCCGGCGACCTCGTAGTGGGTGGGACCGGCGCCGAAGCGCACCGGGCGGAGCGCGCCGGCGATCGTGAACGCCTCGAGCGCGCGGTATACGGTCGAGCGGGGGAACCCAGGCCGCTCGGCCTGGATCCGCGCCGCGATCTCGTCCGCCGTGCAGTGCGGACCGAGCGCCGTTATCGCGTCCCAGACCAGCTGCCGCTGCGAGGTGTGGCGCTGGCCCGCGCCGAGAGGCATTCTCATTCGTTCCGGCTTCCAGACTAGCCGCAACTTCGCCGCACGAGGGTGGTATACCGCTGTCCGTGAACGACGGAGGAGTCGGCCCCGCGCGGGAACGGATCGTCGCCGCCGCCCGAGAGGGCCTCGAACGTGGTGAGCGCCCGGCGGTCGCACAGATCATCGCCCGCGCCGGCGTTTCCCGGGCGACCTTCTACCGGACCGTCGGCTCTCGCGAGGATCTGTTCCGCGAGCTCGAGGTCGAGCCCGAGCCCGACGTTCGCCCAGCGATCCTGGAGGCCGCGGCCGAGCTGCTCGCGCGCGACGGGCTGGCCCGCCTCTCGATGGATGAGCTCGCCGCTCGGGCCGGCGTGTCGCGGGCGCGTCTCTACCGCCTCTACCCGGGCAAGGCGGCGCTGTTCGCGGAGATGGTGCGGGCCTTCTCTCCGATCGAGGTCGTGGTCGAGACCATGCGGCGGCTGGCGGAGGAGCCGCCCGAGCGTGCGATGCCGGAGCTGGCGGTCTCGGTCTGGCGGGCCGTCTCGACCCATCTCGGCGTGGTCCGGCCGCTGCTCTTCGAAGCCGCGAGCCTTGGGCCGGACGTCCGGGAGACGATCCTCGGCGAGATGGCGCCGAAGGTGCTGGGAAGCCTTGGCGGCTACCTCGTCGCCCAGATGGCTGCCGGGAGGCTGCGGCCGGTGCACCCGCTGCTCGCGGTCCAGGGCTTCGCCGGGCCGATCATCGTCCACGTCCTCCTCCGCCAGGTCGTCAGCGAGGGGCTCGGCCTGAAGCTTGATTCAGAGGCCGCGGTCCGCGAGTTCGCGGCCAACTGGGTCCGGGGCATGCGCCCCGACGGCTGGCGGCAACCCTCCTAGGCGAGGGAGAAGGCGGCGCCGCCGTCCTTGCGCGGGTCGGACGCGCCGCGGAGCGAGCCGTCGGCGCCGGCGAGGATCAGCTGCGCCAGCGCGAAATAGGGGTCGTAGTTCTGGGAGCGGCGGTTGACCAGGTAGCCGGCCGCTCGCAGGCCCTCGACAACCATGGCGGGAACCCGGCCCTCGGCCTGGATCGTCTCCGCCTGGTAGTCGACCCGGGGGGCGGAGACGGCCTCCACCGGCGTCATCCCGTGGTCAAAGACATTGAGGATCGTCTGCAGCACGGCGGTGACGATCTTGGTGCCGCCGGGCGCACCGGTGACGGCCCGGACCCGGCTGCCGTCGAGGATGATCGTCGGCACCATCATCGTGATCCGGGTCTTGCCGGGGGCGAGCGAGTTGACCCGTCCCGGTCGCGGATCGAAGCAGTTCAGGTAGTTGTTGTAGCCGAAGCCAAGGCCCGCGGTGACAACGCCGCTCGAGCTGCCCAGGGTGTGGGTCAGGGAGACCGCGTCGCCGGCGCCGTCGATGACGCAGACGTGGGTCGTGGTCGGGGCGTCGGGAGGGGGCTGCCCCGCGAACCGTTCGCCGGCCGCCACCCGGTTCCGGGCCGCTGCGGCGTAGGCCTTGTCGAGCAGCCTGTCCACCGGCACGGTGGCGAAATCCGGGTCGGCCAGGTGGCGTTCGCGATCGGCGAAGGCCCAGCCCATCGCCTCGGCCAGGAGCCGCGCCGCCTCCACGCTCGGCCAGCCGGCGGCCGCGAGGTCGAACCCCTCGAGGAAGTTCAGCATCTGGAGAAGCGGCAGGCCCCCTGCCGGCGGGCCGGGCGCGACAACGCGAAGGTCGCGGTAGCTCGACTCCAGTGGTGCCTTGACCTCCGCGCGGTAGGCGGCGAGATCGTCCCGGGTGATGAATCCCCCGTTGGCCTGGAAGTCCGCCGCGATCCGCTCCGCGATCTCACCCTGGTAGAACGCCTCCGGGCCCTCGCCGGCGAGAGTGCGCAGGGTCCGGGCGTACTCGGGCTGGGCGAGCCGCTCGCCGACCGCCTTCAGCTCGCCGTCATTCGTGTAGAGGCCGGCCGCGGCCGCCGTCACCTGGATCCGCCGTGCCATCGGCAGCTGGTCGGGGCTCAGCTCGCTGATCCAGCTCGCGTGCAGTCCGGCGGTCACGGCAAACCCCTCCTCGGCGAAGGCGATCGCGGGCTCCAGGGCGTCCGCCCAGTTGATGCTGCCGTGCCGCTCAAGGGCCAGAGCGAGGCCGGCCACGGTCCCGGGAACCGCGACGCTCTGGTAGCCGGCGTCGTTGACGCCGCCGCGGACGACGAAGTTGTAGCGGTCGGCGGCCTCCTTCAGGAAGATCGGCTCCCACATCTCCGGCCGGACCTGGCTCCCAGCCCGGGCATGGAACTCGATCGTCTCGGTGACGCCGGTCCGGGCGCGGTGGACGAGCAGCATCCCCGAGCCACCGATGCCGCACATCTGGGGGTCGAGCACGCCCTGGCAGAAGGCGGTGGTGACCGCCGCGTCGACGGCGTTGCCTCCGCGCCGCAGCATCTCGAGGCCGGCCTCGGCCGCCAAGGGCTGGAGGCAGACGATGAGGGCCGGCATTTCAGGGTCGCGCCGGCCTCCGGCTCGGGCCCAGCTCGGTCGCGACGAGGCGGTAGGCGTCGGCGATCCACTCCGTCAACAGGGGCCGGGTCTGGCGGGGGTCGATCAGCTTTTCGACGCCGAAGCCCTCCGCCGTCCGGAAGGGAGAGCGGACCGCCTCCAGCCTTTCGCTGATCTCGGCCTTGAGCCGCTGGGGGTCTTCGGCAGCCTCCAGCTCGCGCCGGTAAGCCGCCTCGAGGCCACCTTCGACCGGCAGGCTGCCCCAGTCCCCGCTGGGCCAGGCGAAGCGCAGGTTGAGCCGCTGCGCGTTGCCATGGCCGGCACCTGCCACTCCGAACACGCGCCGGACGATCACCGATACAAAGGGGACCGAAGCCTGGTAGACAGCGGCGAGCGCGCGCACACCGCGGCGGATCGTGCCGGCCTTTTCGGCATCGACCCCGACCACGAAGCCGGGCTGGTCCACCAGGTGGACGATCGGGAGGTGGAAGGTGCCGGCGAAGTCGACGAACCGAGCCAGCTTGTCGGAGGCCGCCGCCGTCAGCCCACCGCCGTAGATCCTCGGGTCGGCGGCGAGCACGGCGACTGGGTAGCCGTCGAGGCGGGCCAGGGCGGTGATGAGGCTGGGGCCGAAGTGGCGGCCGACCTCGAACACCGAGCCGGCGTCGAAGACGGCGGCCAGGATCCTCCTCATGTCGTAGGCGTGGCGGCGGTTGCGCGGGATGGCGCTGAGCAGCCACTCGTCGCGCCGCTTCGGATCGTCCCTCGGCTCAGAGCGGGGTGGCGCCTCCCAGACGCTGGGCGGGAGGTAACCGAGGAAGTGGCGGATCTGCTCCAGCGCCTCCCCTTCGCTGTCGACCACGTTGTCGACCGCGCCCGACTCGCGGGCGTGGATCTCCCAGCCGCCCAGCTCCTCCTTGGTCACGTCCTGGCCCATGCCCGCCTTGACCACCGGCGGTCCGGCCACGAAGAGCTGCGAGATCTCCCTGACCATCACGCTGAAGTGCGCGTGGGCGACCCGGGCGGCCCCCAGCCCGGCGACGGGCCCGAGGCAGGCGGCGGCGACCGGCACCCGCGCGTAGTTCTCCACCACCAGGTCCCAGGCCGGGTTGGCGGGCACGTAGGTCCGGCCGAGTGTCTCCAGCGTCTTGACGCTGCCGCCTCCGCCGGTGCCGTCGACGAGCCGGACGATGGGGAGCCGGAGCTCACCCGCCATCCGCTCGGCGTAGACCTGCTTGCCATGGATCGAGGCGTCGGCAGCCCCGCCCCGGACCGTGAAGTCGTCGCCGCTGACGACGACCTTGCGGCCCTCGACCCGGCCGGTGCCGATGACATTGTTGGCCGGGATGAACTCCTCCAGCGCGGCGTCGGCGCCGTACTTGGCGAAGCCCGCCAGCGCGCCCCACTCCTCGAAGGTGCCGGCGTCGAGGAGCATCTCGATCCTCTCCCGGACGGTCAGCTTCCCCGCCTCGCGCTGGCGCTTGACGCGTTCGTCGCCGCCCATCCGCCGGGCCAGCTCCTCCCGCCGCTGAAGCTCATCAACCTCAGGCTGCCAAGTCATTGTCGAGGCACCGCCGGCCGTAAGGCCGGCTCGCCGGCG
>DAIRGV010000011.1:0-28799 GCA_036794405.1 Candidatus Dormiibacterota bacterium | reverse complement strand
AATGCCGGCGTCGGGGGGGAAGGCATGCATCGCATGCCTTCCGCGGGGGTCAAGGGCGCCGCAGGCGGGCGCGACGCCAGTCGCGCCTTCACCCCTGACGCCCGCGTTCCGGGGGGCAAAGCCCCCCAGACAAGGACGGGGCGAACAGGCGGCGGTGCCCCGTCCCGCGAGAGCGAGCCGGCCTTACGGCCGGCGGTGGTTCGCCGATCAGTGGTCGGGGCACCTACTCCTAGAGGTTGGCGGTGTGGGCTTCCAGCAGGACCGCGAACTTGCGGCGCGCGGCCTCCTTGCGGGTCGGGACGTGTTCTCGGGGCCAGATGCCCTCCGGCTTCGTGTAGTCCTTCAGCACCAGGCGCGCCACCGACTGGCGATGCACCTCGTCAGGGCCGTCGTAGATCCGGGCCGAGCGGGCGTGGCGGTACATCTCCTCCAGCGGCAGGTCGGCGGAGTAGCCGAGGGAGCCGTTGATCTGGATGGCCCGGTCGATCACGTCGTGGAGCACCTTGCCGCCCCAGAACTTGATCATCCCGATCTCCTTGCGCGCCGCCGGCGCCCCGTGCTTGTCGATCATCCAGGCCGCGTGAAGCGTCATCAGCCGGGCCGCCGACATCTCCGCCGCCGAATCGGCGATCCAGTTCTGCACGGTCTGCTTGCGGGCCAGCGGTTCGCCGAAGGCCTCGCGCTGGAGCGCCCGCTCGCAGAGGATGTCGAACGCGCGGCGGGCCTGGCCCAGCCAGCGCATGCAGTGGTGGATCCGTCCCGGCCCGAGCCGAATCTGGGCGATGTGGAAGCCCATCCCCGGTTTGCCGATGATGTTCTCCTTCGGGATCCGGACGTCCTCGTACTTGATCTCGGCGTGGCCGTATCCCCATTTCTCGTGGCCGCCGGCCATCGTGGGCACGTTGCGGATCCGCTGAACGCCGGGCGTGTCGCCCGGGACCAGGAACATCGAGGCCCGCTCGTAGGGCCCGGCGTTGGGGTCGGTGACCGCCATCACGACGAGGATCTGGGCGATCATCCCGTTGCTGGTGAACCACTTGTGGCCGTTGATCACCCACTCGTCCCCGTCCAGGACGGCGGTTGTCGACATGCGGGTGGGGTCGGAGCCGGCGTTGTCCGGCTCGGTCATCGAGAAGGCCGACCGGATCTTTCCGTCGAGCAACGGGTAGAGCCACTTCTCCTTCTGCGCGGGCGTGCCGAAATGGGCCAGCACCTCGGAGTTACCGGAGTCCGGCGCCTGGTTGCCGAAGATGATCGGCCCCCACATCGACGCGCCCTCGATCTCGTGCATCAGGCCCAGCTTCACCTGGCCAAAGCCCTGGCCGCCGAGGTCGGGCGGGAGATGGGTCGCCCACAGCTTCTGGGCCTTGACCTCCTGCTGGAGGGGATGGATGGCCCGGAAGAAGACGGACAGGTCCTCCGTCTCGAGGACCTCCAGCGGGTAGACCTCGTCCTTCATGAAGTGCCGCATCCACTCCAGCTTCTTCTCGAACTCGGGATCGGTTTCGAAGTCCCACGCCATTTCTTAAAAACTCCCTTTGGCACTCAACATCTCGATGCCGTCGTCAATCATGCCCCCGATCGTCTGCGCCATGGCTTGGGACTCGTACATCGGGTCCGGCCGCCGGCCCTTGCGGTGGAGCATCAGGTTGTAGCCGAGGATCGCCGCGTACTTGTAGAGGCTGAGCGCCACGTACCAGCGCATCTCCTCCGGGTCGGCGCCGTCGAGGCGGACGAAGTCGCCGATTTCGATGTCGATGGTGCCGCCCGGCGCGGTCCCGCCAACGAAGCGCCTGCGCGCGACCATCACGCAGAGGCAGGCCAGGTCGAGAAGCGGCTGGCCGATCTGGGCGATCTCCCAGTCCAGCACGGCGACCACCTCGGGCCCGCGGAAGAGCAGGTTGCCCATGTGGTAGTCGCCGTGGACGAGCGTCGGGTCGCGCTCGGCGGGGACGGCCCCGGCCAGCAGCCCGCCGAGCTCGGGCGATCGGTGCGTGAGGTCGGGTGCGGCACGCTCCATCAGCCAGGCCCAGCGCATCATCTCGCCCCGGAGCGGCATCGGCTCCTCGCCGCCGATCCCGGTGGCGGACAGCGGCACCGCGTGCAGCCGCTTCAGCACCTCGACCGCCGACGCCGCGATCTCGAGCGGCTTTTCCCGCCCGGCGACCGTCTCGATCCGCTCGCCGTCGACGGCCTCCATCAGCACGAACGGCCGGCCGTCGACGACCGGCTCGGTCGAGACCGCGGGGATCGCCGGCACCGGGAGGCCCTGCGCATTCAGCGCGGCCATGATCCGGCCCTGGCGGGCGACGTCGGCCGGCCCCGCCGGCCGGGCACCGGGAGGGCTGAGGCGGAGCACGTAGCGCCGGCGGCCCAAGGCCCGGTCCACGTCCACCCAATAGGTGAAGCCGGAGTGCCCTTCAGCGATCGGTTCGATGTCGCCGACGACCAGGCCGGGCTCTTTCCAGCCTTCGCGGAGCTGGCGCTCGAGGTCGGCGCGGATCGCCTCCATGCTGCTCGGGAAGCGTAGCTGAGCCGCTCCGACCCCCGGCTCGCGTCAAGCCGGGGGCCGCGCTCGCCTCAATCGACCGAGGCTACTTGCAGGACCAGGCGCCGCCGCCGTAACGCTGGTAGTACCAGGCCGCGGCGTCGACGTTGGCCGTCGCGTCGAAGATGTTCTGAGTTCCGTAGGGCGTGCCGCGGAAGGTTCCGGGCATGAACTGGAAGACGCCCGATGCGCCGTCCGGGTTGTAGGCGTTCGGGTTGTAGCCCGATTCGCAGGCGGCCACTCGCAGGCCCCAGTCGACGGCGGTCTGGCCCTGGGCCCCGAAAGCCTGCCGGATCAGGTCCTGGACGGATCCGCTCGACGGCCGGGGCGCCGCCGCCGGCGGAGTGCCGCCCCCGCGGGGGGCTGCCTGGACCGATACCGCCGCGACCCTGGCTGCCGCTGCCGCTGCCGCCGCGGCCGCGTCGGCGGCCTCCTTGGCCTGCGCCGCGTCGAACTCGGCCTGCCACGCCTTCTGGAGCGCGGCCCAGTTCGGCGCCGTCTGGCCGTCCATCTTCAGGCTCGCGGTCGAAGGCCCGACGGTCGCGCTGCTGTCCGCCGCACGGGACGGCGCCGGCGGGGCCGGCCTGGCGGCGACATGGCCCTTGAGCGGAATCAGCGAGAGGCCGAAGACGAGGACGAGCGAGAAAACCTTGACGATGTGTCCCAATACAGAACCCCCACGTGATGGCGCCCGGATTCCTTCTGTGAATGCGAGGCGGGGCGCCTTCCAGCCCGAGCGGGGCACGATGTGGGAGAGGAGTGCTCAGGCGAACTTGACTGAGGGAAGCTACCACAAACCGCCTGCATCGGTGGTGGCAAAGCTGATAACTCTGTCACTTGCCAGCGCCTCCGGGACCCCTCCGGCTAGCCTGGATAAATGGGATTTGACCAGTATCACGAACCCGCCTCGGAGCTGAGCCAGGAGACACGCACCCGGGCCCGAATGCTCGCCTCGCTGACCGAAGAGGCCGAAGCCATCGGCTGGTATGAGCAGCGCCTCTCGCTTGAAAAGGACCCGGTGGCGAAGACGATCATGGAGAACGCCCAGCACGAGGAGTTCAAGCATTTCGGGATGGACCTGGAGTTCCTGCTCCGGCGGATGCCGAAGTGGCAGGAGACGCTGAAGGGCATCCTCTTCCAGCCCGGCGACATCGTGAAGCACGGGGAAGAGGCGGAGGAGAAGAGCTAGTAGGCGGTGCCGGCCGCCAGGGAGAGCACCAGCCCGGCCTGTCCGAGGTGGTAGGTGACGATCACCGGGAGGCGAGCCCAGGCCAGCGGCCGGACGAACCGATTCCAGGCGATCAGGCCGTCGGAGAGGTAGAAGAGGCCGGCGCCGGCGATGGCCGCGGGCCTGCCGCCGGCTCCGGCCAGGGCGACCATGGCTGAGATCGCGAGGAGGTAGAGCGCCACCGGCGGCAGCAGCGGGCGCTTCCCTGCGGCGGCGATCGCGCTCAGGACGCGGCCCCCGACCGACAGGGAGACGATCGCGACCGCCAGTCCCGAGTAGAGGAGCAGGTGACGGTCGACGCCGGCGGTGAGGAAGCCGCCGACGTAGGCGAGGTGCGCGGCGAGGAAGGCCGCCAGTCCGGCGAGGAACCGGGTGTCGCCGGTCAGCAGGAGCACATCGCCGCCGAGGGAGAGCAGGAGCGCCGCCACGAAGATGACGCGCTGGGCCTCGCTGGCCGGATGGAGGGCGACGGCCACGCCGGCCAGGAGGACGATCACCCCCGGCTTCGCGACCCACCGGAGGCGGGGGTCGTCGTGGGCGACGCCGATCCAGTCGATCACCGCGAAGGCGGCCGGCCCCGGCCAGCAGCACCCAGGCGAGGCGCGTCATCTTGCCGCGAGGCTAACCCAGCGGTCGTGCCTCCGCCGCTTCATTGCCGCTTCAGGTTCTCCGCCGAGCATGGCGGCCATGGGACGGATGCGGTCGTCAATCCTGGCGGGGACTCCCCTCCCTTGGCTCCGCCGGGTCCGGCCGCATCTCGGTCACCGGTTACGCGTGAGGCCGTCAGGGCTGGCGGTTGCGGGGATCCTCCATCCCGTAGCCGCAGCCCGCGGTCCGCGCTGAAGACCGTCCCCTCTACTCTTTTCGCCTGAGTCTTGCGCGTCCTGATCGCCGAGGATGACCCGGGAGTCCTCTCTGTGCTCCAGCGTGGGCTGAGCGAGGAGGGCTATGTCTGTGATACCGCCACGCAGGGCGACGACGCCCTGCATCTGCTCCGGATCTACGACTACGCGGCCGCCGTCCTCGACTGGCGGATGCCCGGCATGACCGGGGAGCAGGTCGCTCGCGAGGCCCGGAAGCTGAAGATCCGCACCCCGATCCTGATCCTCACCGCGCGCGACACCACCGCCGACAAGGTCCAGGGCCTCGACTCGGGAGCCGACGACTACCTGGTCAAGCCGTTCCAGTTCGAGGAGCTGCTGGCTCGCCTCCGAGCTCTCCTCCGCCGCCCAGCCGAGGTCGCCGAGCCGGTGCTGACCCGCGGGCGCCTCGCCCTCGACCCCGCCCGCCGGCTGGTCACCAAGGGAGGTGAGCACATCGCGATCACCAGGGTCGAGTTCGCCATCCTCGAGCTGCTCCTCCGGCGGTCCCCGGCAATCGTCACCCGGGAGGTGATCGGCCGCCACGCCTGGCCCGAGGCCGGGGCCGAGATCGGCTCCAACACGATCGACGTCCACATGGCGAATCTCCGCCGCAAGCTCGCCGGCGCCGCGGTCCAGCTGCTCACGGTCAGGGGCTCCGGCTACCGGCTGGTCGAGGCATGAGGATCGGCTGGCCGATCGCGCGGGTCGCCGGGATCAGCGCCGCCGTCGTTCTCCTCCTCTACGCGATCGTGGTGGCGGCGATCGACGTCAGCCTCCTTCGGAGCCTGATCACCGACACCGACAGCAGGGTCGTCAACCGGATCGGCTTCCTCAACGGTCCCCACTCCTCCCGCGGCAGCTTCGCCGCGGACGAGGGTTCGCAGCCGATCTTCCTCTGGCTCTACGGGCTCAACGGCAAGGTCGAGATAGCGACTCCGGGCGCGCCCGACGTGCCGGACGGGCTCCGGCCCAATGCACCGACCTCGCTCGACCTCGGCGGCCATCACTACCGCGTCAATGGTGAGCGCGCCGTCGACCAGGTCGGACAGGAGGCCGGCTGGCTGATGGTCGGCACCAGCGTCGACGGCGTCTACCGCTCGATCCTCAACTTGGCCCTGGTCGAGTTCGGCCTCGCCATCCCGCTTGCGCTGCTCACCTTCCTCGGCGCGGTCTGGATCGCCCGCCGCGCGGTTGCCCCGGTTGAGGATGCGCGGCGCCGGCAGCTGGCCTTCACCGCCGACGCCTCCCACGAGCTCCGCACCCCGCTGACGGTGATCGAGGCGGAAGCCTCGCTGGCGCTCCAGAAGCCTCGCGACGCAGCCTCCTACCGGCAGTCGATCGAGCGCATCGCGGGCGAGGGCGCCCGGCTCCGCCGGATCGTCGAGGACCTGCTCTGGCTGGCCCGGTTCGAGTCCGAGCCGAGCCGCCCGGAGACGGGGGCGGTCGACGTCGGCGAGGTCGCCACCGACTCGGTCGCGCGCTTCCGCCACGTCGCCGACCAGCGCGGCATCCGGCTGACGGGGTCGGTCGCCACCTCGCAGGCCCCCCTGATCGCGGCCCCACCGGAATGGATCGACCGCCTGGCCGGGGTGCTGATCGACAACGCCTGCCGCTACTCGCCCGACGGGGGCTCGGTCGACGTCTCGGTCATCAGTGGCGAAGGTCGTGTCCACCTCGCCATCGACGACAGCGGCCCGGGGATCCCGGCAGCGGAACGGGCCCAGATCTTCGACCGCTTCCACCGGGCCAACAGCAAACCCGGCGGTGCGGGCCTCGGCCTAGCGATCGGCAATGCCATCGTCACCGCGACCGGTGGCCGCTGGGAGGTTGGCGACTCACCGTCCGGCGGTGCGCGGATGGCGGTTCACTGGCAGCTCCTGCGGGGCCCGCGGGAAGGAGAGGCGAGCCCGCTCGGCTCGCCCGACGCTCCGCCGGCCGGTTCGCCCGCGAGGGGCTGAGACCTCAGGTCTCAGCGCATCCGGTCGAGGTGGGGCGCAAGCAGCGCCGGGAATCCCGGGTCTACCTCCCGGAAGGGTTTCGGCGCGAAGTTGAGGATGGCGTGGTCGCAGCCCGCCGCGCGGTAGCGCTCGAGCGCTTTCACGATGGTTTCGGGTGTGCCGCCGATGACCTCTCCGGCGGAGTCCTCGGCCGCTCCCGGCAGCACGAGGAGGCCGGCGCTGGCCTCGAGCTCGGAGCGCTGCCGCCCCGCGGCCGCAAGCGCCGCCTCGACCTCCGCCAGCCGGCGGCTGAAGAGGGAGGGGTCGGCCCCGTGCCAGGCGCTGTTCCAGCCGCCCGCGAGCCGGCCGGTGAGGCGAAGCATGCGCGGCCCGGAGCCGGCGACCCAGGGCCGCGGAGCCGCCCCGCCGATGACCTCGCCCTCCCGCAGCACCTGGTAGCTGCCCTCGAAGCTGGCGGGTCCCTCGCCGAGCAGGCGGGTGAGGACCTCGAGGTATTCCTCGAAGCGGCCGACGAGGTGGTCGAAGGGAAACCCGAAGGCGTCGAACTCGGGCTGGTACCAACCGGAGCCGACGCCGAGGAGGAAGCGCCCACCCGAGGCCTGCTGGAGCGTCTTGGCCTCCCGCGCCAGCTGAGCCGGTGGCCGGAAGGGGGCGCAGAGGACCAGGGTGCCGAGGGCGATCCGCTCGGTCCGCGCGGCGAGGTAGGCGAGCAGGGTGAGCGGCTCCGGCCCGGCAGAGGAGCGGACGCCGTCGCGGGCGACGAAGACGTGGTCCATGACCCATGCCGAGTCATAGCCGAGGCGCTCGGCGGAGATTGCCTCGGCGGCCATTTCCTGGAATGAGCGGGGGCGCCCGGTGGCCAGCTCGGTGGCCGGGATGGTGACGCCGACCTTCACCGGCGAAGGGTAATGGGTCGATTAGAATCGGTGGATCGCATGAGCTCCTTCAGCAACTCGCCCTCCTACCTGCTGACCTCGGAATCGGTCACCGAGGGCCATCCCGACAAGGTCTGTGACCAGGTCTCCGACGCGATCCTCGACGCCCTCCTCGCCCAGGATCCTGACGCTCGGGTGGCCTGCGAGACAGCCATCACAAAGGGGCTCTGCGTCGTCATCGGCGAGGTGACCACGACGGCCGACATCGACATCCAGCGGACGATCCGGGAGACCATCCGCCGGATCGGGTACACGAGCGAGGAGCTCGGTTTCGACGCCGACCACGGCATGATCCAGGTCTACCTCAAGGAGCAGTCGCCCGACATCGCGGCCGGCGTCGACCATTCGCTGGAGGAGCGCTCGGGCGACTTCGAGGACGATCCCTTCGAGCTCCAGGGAGCGGGCGACCAGGGGATGATGATCGGCTTCGCCTGCAACGAGACGGCGGAGCTGATGCCGCTCACCATCTCACTGGCCCACAAGCTCACCCGCCGGCTGGCGGAGGCGCGCCGGGACGGCACCCTGCCCTGGCTCCGACCCGACGGCAAGTCGCAGGTGACGGTCGAGTACGACCATGGCAAGCCGAAGCGGATCGAAGCCGTCGTCATCTCGACCCACCATGACCCCAGGGTCACCAACGAGGAGATCGAGCGGGGGATCCGGGAAGAGGTGATCGACCGGGTCCTGCCCCGCGAACTGGTCGACGCGGCGACCAAGATCATGGTCAACCCGAGCGGGCGTTTCGAGATCGGCGGCCCGACCGCGGACGCGGGCCTCACCGGCCGCAAGATCATCGTCGACACCTACGGCGGCATCGCTCGCCACGGCGGTGGCGCCTTCAGCGGCAAGGACCCCTCCAAGGTCGACCGCTCGGCCGCCTACGCGGCGCGCCACGTCGCCAAGAACATCGTGGCCGCCGGCCTTGCCGACCGCTGCGAGGTGCAGGTCTCCTACGCCATCGGCCGGGCGCACCCGACCTCGATCGCGATCGAGACCTTCGAGACCGAGACCATCCCCGCGGCGAAGCTGATCGAGCTGGTCCGCGAGCATTTCGACCTCCGCCCGGCGGCGATCATCGCCAACCTCGACCTTCGGCGGCCGATCTACTCGGGGACCGCCGCCTACGGGCACTTCGGCCGCGACGATCTCCAGGTGCCGTGGGAGAGAACCGACCAGGCGGATGCGCTGCGGGCGGCCGCGGCGGGCCTGGCGCCCGTTCGCTGAGAAGCTCCTAGAACCCGTCCCGCTCTCGCCGGGCGAGGTCCGCGCCCATCGCGATGAACGCCAGTCCGACGATCACCAGCAGGCCGGGCCACGCCTGCAGTCCACTGAGTCCCACGAACATCAGGCTCGCCATCGTCGGTTCCCCAATTATGACAGATGGGGTATCACTTTTTGGGCAGGCCGGATGACGGTTGGGCCGGGAATGAATTACCGGCCCCGGCCGCGGGAGGCACCCCGCTGGGCCTGGCTCGCCCGGTGCCAGAGCGCCTTGGCGCGGTCGACCGCCTCCCGCTGACGCTCGACCTCCTTCTTCTCGGCGCCGCCGCGCAGCATCTCCTTCAGCCGTTTGCCGGCGTCGAGATAGGCCTGGTGGAGCGCCTCCTGGGAACCGGCTGCCGTCACTGCCGGCCGGCCTCGGAGAGGTCGACGAAGGCGCGTCGGTGGAAGACGAGCGGCAGCTGCCCCTCGGCGGTGGCGCCCTCCATCACCTCGCCGATGAAGATCCAGTGGTCACCGGCCTCCATCGCCTTCCAGGTGCGGCAGACGATATGGGCCGCCGAGTCCTCGTGGAGGATCGGCCCGCCCTCCGGTAGCCTCGGCCGGTGCCAGGCGATCTGGGTGAACTTGTCACCCGACTTGGTCGCCATCAACCTCGCCACCTGGTCGGAGCGGTGCCCGATGAAGTTGATCGTGAAGCCACCCGAGTGCTGGATGGCGGGCAGCGTGTTCGAGGTGCGGTCGACGCAGACCAGCACCAAAGGCGGCTCGAGGGAGACGCCGCAGAAAGCGATCAGGGTCAGGCCGCGGGGATTGCCGTCAGCGTCGAACGCGGTCACCACCGTGACGCCGGCCGGGAAGCTGGAGAGGAGGTCGCGGTAGAGCTCGGCCCGGTCGCCACCCGGCGGCGCCGCGGCGAGCTCGGAGTCGACGCTCAGCTCCAACCGGTGCTCGTCTTCCATTGGTCAGCGTTGAATGAAACCGGGAAGCTCTAGCGCTCGAAGCTCCGGGGATCGAAAGCGTCGCGGAGCCCGTCGCCGATGAAGTTGATGCAGAGCACCGTGGCCAGGATCATGGTGCCGGGGAAGAGGGCGTAGTAGGGCGCCTCCCAGATGAACTGCTGGGCATGGAAGAGCGTGCTGCCCCAGGACGCGATCGGCGGCCCGATGCCAAGGCCCAGGTAGCTGAGGGTGGATTCGGTCAGGATCGCCGTCCCGATGCTGAGGGTCGCCGCCACCACGATGGCGCCGAGGGCGTTGGGCAGGATGTGGCGCATCACGATCTTGAGGTGGCCGGAGCCGATCGCGCGCGCCGCCTCCACGTACTCCTTCTCCCGCACCGAGAGGACCACCGAGCGGATGATCCGCGCCGTCTGCGGCCAGGCGGTGAGGCCGATGGCGAGGATGATCACGGTCGGGGTCGGGCCGAAGCTGGCCGAGATCAGGATCAGCAGGAAGATCGTCGGGATCGAGAGCATGGCGTCGGTGAACCGCATCATGACGTTGTCGAGCCAGCCCCCGGCGTAGCCGGCCAGGGTCCCCACCGAGACGCCGGCGAAAATCGTGACCAGGGTCGCCAGCAGGCCGACTGAGATCGAAACCCGGCCGCCGGTGAGGATTCGCAGCAGGAGATCACGGCCCAGCTCGTCGGTTCCCAGCAGGTGGGGGAAGCCAGGGGGAGTGAACTGGTGGTAGAGGTCCGGCCCGTCCCAGGCGATGGGCAGCAGGAAGGGCCCGATCAGCGAGGCGAGGCCGATGAAGACGATGACGCCGACCGAGATCATCGCCGGGCGGTGCCGGCGCAGCTTGCGGAAGGCGAGGGCATAGAAGCCGAGATCCTGGCGGACGTCGTCGGCCTGGGGATCGCTCGGCTGCGCCGGCGGGACCTCGGAGAGTTCGACGCCGGATGAAATCATCTCTGCGCCTCCCTTACCGGTACTGGATCCGCGGGTCCGCCCAGCCGTAGGCGAGGTCCGCGATCAGGTTGCCGAAGACAACGAAGAGGGCGAGCAGGATCAGGATTCCCATCAGGACCTGGTAGTCGAGCCGCTGCGCCGACTCCCAGAAGAGGCGGCCCATGCCGGGCCAGGCGAAGACCTGCTCGGTGATCAGCGCACCGACGAAGAGCTGCGGCACGTCGAGGCCCATCAGCGTGATGAGCGGGAGCAGCGCGTTCCGGAAGGCGTGCCGGATGATGATCGCCCGCTCCCCCAGGCCCTTGGCCCGCGCGGTCCGGATGTAGTCCTGGTTGAGGACCTCGAGCATCGCCCCCCGGATGAACCGGCTGTAGGCGGCGATGAACTGGACCGCGAGGACGATCGCGGGCAGCACCAGGTGCCAGGCGAGGTCGACCGGCTGCGTCCAGATCAGCGAGAACCCGGTCGGCCCGAAGTTCGACGACATCCCCGAGGTCGGGAAGAGCTTGAAGCCGAAGTGCTCGTAGGGAAAAACCGAGAGCCCGATGATCAGCATCAGCCCGAACCAGAAGTTGGGGAGGGAGAAGCCGACGAAGGCGAAGGTGGTGACCGCGTTGTCGAACTTCGAGTACTGCTTGACGGCGGCGATGATGCCGATCGGCACCGCCAGGACGAGGGTCAGGAGGTACGCGGTTCCCATCAGGATCACCGTGTTCGGGATCCGCTGCTTGACCAGCTCGAGCGTCGGCTGATGGCTGAAGTAGCTGGTGCCGAAGTCGAGGTGGAGGAGGTTCCAGATCCAGAGCAGGTACTGGTACCAGACCGGCTTGTCGAACCCGTAGTAGCGAAGGATGTGGTCGCGCGCCGCGGCGGTCAGGTTGGGCCGGTGCAGCAGCAGGTCCCAGGGCTTCTCGGGCTGGAGCTGGAGGATCGCGAAGAGCAGCAGCGAGATGATCACCAGCAGGGGAACCGACTGCATGGTGCGCCGGATCAGGTATTTGAGCATGGGCGGAGGCTAACCCGGCGCGACCCGCCCGCGCATCGGGAGAGGAGTGGAACTCGCGCGCTGCCGAGTCCTCCCCCGGGTGGAGAGCGCGGCGCGGGCTACTCCTGCTCGGCGAGCCCGTAACGGAAGGCGTAGGCAACCGCCTGGGCGCGGTCGCGCAGCTCGGTCTTGGCCAGGATGTTGTTGACGTGGGTCTTGACGGTCGCCTCGCTGACGACCAGGCGCTGCGCGATCTCCGGGTTGTTGAGGCCGTGGGAGATCAGCCGGAGCACCTCGACCTCCCGCTGGGTGAGCTCATGGGGAGGCGCCGGCGGAGGCTTGCTGTGGGCGGAGCGGACCCGGTCGAGAAGACGCCGCTGGACGAGCGGGTCGAGGAGCGCCCCGCCGGCGTGGACGGTCTCGATGGCGCGCCGGATCTGCTCGGCGCCGCTGTCCTTGGTCAGGTAGCCGGAGGCGCCGGCGTTGATGGCGGCGAAGACCGACTCGTCGTCGGCGTACCCGCTCAGGATCACGACCTGCGAGCGCGGCAGCATCGCCAGGACCCGGCGCGTCGCGTCGACACCGTCCATCCCCGGCATCACCAGGTCCATCAGGATCACATCCGGCCGGAGCTCCCCGGCGAGCTGGACCGCGCTCTCCCCGTCGGCAGCCGCGCCGACCACCTCCAGCTCCTCGTACTGGCCGAGCAGGAGTGTCAGGCCCTCGCGGATGAGGGCCTGGTCGTCCGCGATCAGGACTCGGATCGGCAGCGGCACGGGTGGATGGTAGGTTAGGCACGCCATGAGAGTGCGAGCCGCGGTCGTCCAGGCCGCATCGGTCGGCTTCGACCGCGAGCGCTCGCTGGCCAAGCTCGAGCGGCTGGTCGCCGAGGCGGCGGGGGAGGGCGCCCAGCTCGCGGTCTTCCCGGAGGCGTTCATCTCCGCCTACCCGAAGGGCCTCGACTTCGGTGCCGTCGTCGGCAACCGAACCGATGCCGGCCGCGACCATTTCCGGCGCTACTTCGAGAGCGCGATCGAGGTCCCGGGGCCCGATGTCGAACGGATCGCCGCCGCGGCGCGCGAGCATTCGATCCACCTCGCCGTCGGCGTCATCGAGCGCGACGGCGGGACCCTCTACTGCACCGTGCTCCTCTTCGGCCCCGAGGCGGGCTATCTCGGCAAGCACCGCAAGCTGATGCCGACCGCCGCCGAACGGCTGGTCTGGGGCTTCGGCGACGGCTCCACCCTGCCCGTCATCGACACGCCGCTGGGCCGGCTCGGGACCGTGATCTGCTGGGAGAACTACATGCCGATGCTGCGGATGGCGATGTACGCCAAGGGCGTCCAGCTCTACTGCGCCCCCACCGCCGACGACCGCGAGACGTGGCTGTCGACGATCCGGCACATCGCGCTCGAGGGGCGCTGCTTCGTGCTCACCAGCTGCCAGTTCCTCCGCCGCTCCGACCTGCCGTCGGATATCCCGAACCGCATCTCCGACGACCCCGAGGCGGTCCTGATGCGCGGCGGCTCGGCCATCGTCGACCCCTTCGGGACCGTCCTCGCCGGTCCCTGCTTCGAGGGGGAGACCATCCTCTACGCCGACCTCGACCTCGACCAGGTCGTCCGCGGCAAGTACGACTTCGACGCCACCGGCCACTACTCGCGGCCTGACGTTTTCCAGCTCAAGGTCAACGAGGAATCGCAGAAACCGGTCAGCTGACGGCTGGTCGCGGACGGCGCCTCGCCCTGGCCTAGGATTCGGGCGATGGCAAACGAACGCGACGGAGTCCGGGTGGCGCCCCGGGAGAACCTTGAGCGCAACCGCTCGGGCCTGGACCGCTGGATCGACCGCTCGGTCTGGCTCGACCGGCCGGCCGAGGTGGTCCAGGGCGCGATCCTCAAGCTTTTTGAGGCGCTGGGAAGTCCGGGGGAAACGCTGAAGTCGATGCTCCACGGCACCAAGCCCCTCGGCCACCCGCTGCACCCGGCGGTGGTCGCCGTTCCGCTGGGCGCGTTCGCCGCCATGGTCCTGGCCGATTGGCTGGCCCTGTTCACCCGCCTCGTCCCCGTCCAGGTCGGGCCCTTCTGCCTGCTCGTGGGCATCCTCGGCATGCTCCTGGCCGCGGCGAGCGGGTACACCGACTACACCGGGACCTATGGCAGGGAGCGCCGCTACGCCACCGTCCACGGCGCGACCATGAGCATCGTCCTGGTGGCGATGGTCGTCTCGCTGCTCTTCCACTTCCGGCCCGGGTCGCCGCTCTACTTCGCCGGCGTGCTGGTCTCGACGATCGCCTTCCTGGTGATGCTCTGGGGGGCCTACCTCGGCGGCCACCTGAGCTTCGGCTTCGGCACCATGGTCAACCGGAACGCGTTCGCCGAGGGCGTGACCGAATGGACCGAGGTCGGCAGGGTCGAACAGTTCGCGGAGGGCAGGATGGTCCGCGTCCAGGCGGGGGACATGCCGGTCCTGGTTGTTCGCCTCGGCGGCCGCCTGAACGCCATCGCCGCGACATGCTCCCACGCCGGCGGCCCGCTCGAGGAGGGCAAGCTGGAGGGCGACACGGTCACCTGCCCGTGGCACGGCTCGAAGTTCTGCGTCGCCGACGGCCGGGTCTCGAACGGCCCCGCGACCTTCTCCCAGCCGGCGTTCCTGGTCCGCGAGGAGGAGGGCACGGTCAAGGTTCGCCTGCCCGCGGCGCTCCACTAGTTCAGCTGGTGCCCGGCTCGTCCCCCGAGTTGACCCAGCGGCCGCCGCTGCTGCCGCTGACCAGGTCGTCGGCGGCGCCGGGCCCCCAGGAGCCCTTGGCGTAGGGGTCGGGATGACCGCTCGCCTCCCAGGACTCGATCAGGGGGTCGACGATCTCCCACGAGCGCTCGATCTCCTTGCCGCCGGGGAAGACCGTGTGCCCTCCCGCCAGCACCTCGCTCAGCACGTTGTCGTAGGCGTCGGGGAGCGGCGCGCGGGCCAGCCGGCGGTACTCGAGCTTCATCCCGGCGGGGACCATCTCGAATCGCGGACCGGGCCGCTTGGCGCCGATCCGGAGCGTGATCCCCTCGTCGGGCTGGATCCGGATCACCAGCAGAGTGGGGATCGGCCGCTGGCGTTGCCCCCCGACCGCGAGCTGGGGCGCATCGCGCCAGCGCACCACCACCTCGGTGACCTGGCGGCGGAGCGCCTTGCCGGTCCGGATGAAGATCGGAATGCCGTCCCAGCGCCAGTTCTCGATCCTCACCCGAGCCGCCGCGTAGGTTTCCCGGCGGCTGTCCCGCGCGACCCCCTCCTCGTCGAGGTAACCCTCGTACTGGCCGCGAACCGCGGCGCCAGGGTCGAGCGGCTCGACCGCCCGGAGCAGGTCCAGCTTCGCTCTCCGGATGTCGGAGGGCTCGAACGTCGTCGGCGGTTCCATCGTCACCAGGGCGAGCACCTGGAGGACGTGGTTCTGGACCATGTCGCGGACGGCGCCGATCCGGTCGTAGTAGCCCGCCCGGTTGCCGATCCCGATCTCCTCCGCGGCCGTGATCTCGATCGACTGCACCATGCTCCGGTTCCAGACCGGCTCGAAGATCGAGTTGCTGAAGCGGAAGGCGAGGACGTTCTGGACCGTGTCCTTGGCCAGGTAGTGATCGATCCGGAAGACCTGGTCCTCGTTGAAGAGCTCCTTCAGCTGCTGGTTGAGACGGCGGGCCGACGCCGCGTCCTGCCCGAGCGGCTTCTCGACCACGATCCGGTGGTCGCCGGGAAGGTCACGCCCGGCCAGGCCCGCCTCGCTGAGTGCGGCCAGGATGCCGGCGAAGGTCTGCGGCGGAGTGGCGAGGTAGAAGACGACGGAGTGGTCGTCACCGACCAGCCGGCGCAGCTCCGCATAACTCGCCGGCGCGTCGTAATCCAGCTTCACCCATTCGGCCTCGGCGGCCAATTCGCGGCTCTTGGTCGCCTCGGCGACGATCTCCTGGAACTGTTCGCGGCTCATCTCGGAGCGGCCCGCGCCGACGACGCGCAACCGCCCGCCGGCGCCGTTCAGCGAATGGAGGGCGGGGATGACCTTGCGTCGCGCGAGGTCGCCGGACGCACCAAAGACAACGAGGTCGGTTCTGCCTCCCGGCTCTGGCATCTGGAATGGAACAGTAGCGCCAGCACGGCCGCTCCAGTTCCGAGGCGCGCTTCTCTTGGACAATTGCTTCGTGATTGAAATCCCCGATTGGCTGACCTCGACCCTCGCCTCCGACGCCACCGGCGGCGCCGGGGCGATCACCGGGCTCTCCCCACTCCGACCCGGTCAGTTGGTGACCGGCCTCGCCAGCACCGTCCAGGTGGCCCCGGGCGACAACGCCGACCTGCGCGCGGCGCTGAGTGGTGGGGCGGGCGCCGGCCGGGTGCTGGTCGTCGCCGGCTCGGCCGGCTCGGACCGGGCCGTGATCGGCGATCTGATGGGTCGCTGGATCGAGGGCCGCGGCTTCCGGGCGATCATCATCGAGGGCCGCGTCCGCGATGTCGCCGAGCTGCGCACGCTGAAGCTGCAGGTGTGGTGCAGCGGGGTAACGCCGATCGCCGCGGAGAAAGAGGGCGGTGGGTCCGTCGGAGCCACCATCCGCTGCGCGGGCGTCGAGGTGGCTCCGGGTGATGTCGTGGTGGCCGACGACGACGGGATCGTGGTCTGGCCGGCGGCGCGGGCGCCGGAGCTGCTCGAGCGCGCCCGGGAGCGATTGGACCGGGACCGCGAACGGGCGGCTCGGATCGCGGCGGGAGGTGACCTCGATTGAAGAAGGCGCTCGTCATCGTTGACGTCCAGAACGATTTCTGCGAGGGCGGGAGCCTCGCCGTCGCCGGTGGCGCCGCCGTCGCCCGGGGCCTTACCGAGCACCTCCGGGAGCACCGGGGCGCCTACGCCCTCGTGGTGGCGACGCGGGACTACCACGTCGACCCCGGCGCGCATTTCGCGGCCGAGCCGGACTTCCGCGACTCCTGGCCGGTCCACTGCGTGGCCGGCACCGACGGGGCGGAGCTGCACCCCGACCTCGACCGGGCAAGGATTGACGAGGTCTTCGACAAGGGCCGGGACACCGCCGCCTACTCCGGCTTCGAGGCCCGATCCGCCTCTGGGCGCTTGCTCGGGGAGCGGTTGAGGGAGGAGGGGATCGAAGAGCTCGACGTGGCCGGGATCTCGACCGACTACTGCGTCAAGGCAACGGTCCTCGACGCGCTGAAGGAGGGCTTCCGGGTCTGCCTGCTGGGGGATCTCTGCGCCGGCGTGGCGCCGGAAACAAGCGCCGCAGCCGTGAAGGAGATGACGTCCTCCGGGGCCGTCACCGCCTGAACAATGGGCAAACCTTGGCCGGCAGCATCGCCAGCGTGATGGCGTTGCAATAACTCCCGTTTATACAACCGAGGTGCGCGTGCGGTGCCTGGAGAAGCTGCCGTGGGCCAGGGCCTCAGAGCCGCCAAATCCAACAAGAAGGGGGACCGGCACGCTGGGCATGCAATTTCCCCCTACGCAAAGCCATGGAATCCTGCCGCGCTCCCTCGCCGCGGCCGACCTAGGTTAGCGGCGGTGAACAGGTTTCGCAAACGGGGATCATTGCGCACCGGCCGCGGCCAAACGAAGGCCGCGGCCGGTGCCTGACGAACAGCTGAAGCTAGGCTCGCGCGGCGGCGACGGCCGCGGTTCGGCGGGCGCTCATGTTGAGCACGTAGTAGAGGACGGCGGCAACCACGAAGCTGACCACGAAGGTGAGGTCGCCCCATTCCGGGTGGGCGAACGGGAAGGCGCCGATGATGGGCAGCGTGCCCGGAGTCAGGGGGTCGCTCTGGTCCCAGAAGGGCATCGCGACGATGATCCCGACCAGCATCGGGACCCACCCTCTCCAGTTGCCATGGCCCTGGTCGAAGAACTCGATCTCAGAGTACTGGCCGCGCCGCATCCAGTAGTCGGTGATGACGATCGCCAGCCAGGGGGCGATCCAGTAGGTGATGGCGAGGAGGAAGTTCTCGTACTTGGTTCCGGGGCCGACATTGGCCTGGAAGGCGAGGCCGATGATCAGCCCGATGACTCCCGACCCGACGGCGGAGAGGGCGCGGCGCTGGTGCAGGCCGAGCTTGATGCCGAGGGTGAGGAAGGACATCGCGCCGCTGTAGACATTGAGCACGTTGGCGGCGATGGCGCCGACCAGGATGCCGATCAGCACCAACGTCTGGAGCAGGCCCGGCAGGGGCGCGGTGAAGTTGGCGGTCGGGTTCGGGTTGGTGCCCCCGAGGGTTGCGACCCCCGCTCCGGCGATCTCGAGGATCGCGCAGGAGACGAAGACTCCCAGCCCGGCCGAGAGCGCCACGCTCCGGCGGCTGACCGTCTTGGGCAAGTAGCGCGAATAGTCGGACGCGTACGGGTTCCAGCCCGCGGCATATCCGAAGGCGATGAAGATCGCGAGCATGAAAGCGCCCGACTGGCCGCCGAAGGCGACCGGGGCCTTGGGGTTGAAGCCGATCCCGGCGTTGGTCTTGGTGAGGATGATGACGACGGCGATCGCGAAGACGACGCCCAGGTAGACGAGGGCGTACTTCTCGAACTGGTGGATGAAGTTGTGCCCGACGAAGGCCACCGCGACCTGCGCCAGTACGACCAGGGTGAAAGCGATCGGGAAGCTGAGCGCTCCGTTGGTCAGCACCAGCAGGGCGAAGGTACCGCTGACGCTGTTGACGATGAACCAGCCGATGCCGGCGGTGAGCGTGTTGAGGCCGGCCGGCAGGATGACGCCCCGGAAGCCGAAGGCGGCGCGGGACTGGACCATCTGGGGCACTCCGAAGCGGGGACCCATGGTGCTCAGGAAGCCGTGTGTGATCGAGCCGAGAGCGGTGCCGATGACGCAGCCCAGAACGGTGAGCCAGAAGCTCCCGCCGAAGACGGCGATGGGAAGAACGCCCACGAAGATGGTCGCGAACTCGAGGTTCGGCGACATCCAGGTCCAGAAGAGGTCGAGCGGGCGGCCGTGGCGCTCGGACTCAGGTATGTATTCATTTCCGCCGGGCTCCACGGCCATCACGCGATCGCCGTAAACCCCCTCCCGTACGATTACGCCTTCTTCGACGACCTCCGTCACTGCCATGCAGCTTCCCCCTGATGAGCCTGGCGGGTCAACGACCGGAAGTCTAGGGCAGTGCTAGCCTCCTGAAAACATGCTTGATCTGCTTTTGAAAGGAGCCCGGCTGCCAGGCGGGTCGGGCCCGATGGACATCGGCATCGAGGACGGCCTGATCGCCCCTGCCGGCCCCGCCGCGAAGGAGACGATCGACCTCCATGGTTCGCTCGTCACCCCGGCGCTGGTCGAGGTCCACATCCACCTCGACGCGGTCCTGACCGTTGGCGAGCCGCGGCAGAATCTGACCGGCTCGCTCTTCGAGGGGATCGCCATCTGGGGTGAGCGGGTGAAGTCGCTGACCGTCGAGGACGTCAAGAGCCGGGCCCGCACGGTGCTCCGCTGGCAGCTCGCCAACGGCGTCCAGCACGTCCGCAGCCACGTCGACGTCTGCGATCCCGAGCTCCGGGCGGTTCGCGCGCTGGTCGAGCTTCGCGAGGAGATCGGCGACCAGATGAGCCTCCAGCTGGTCGCCTTCCCGCAGCAGGGGATCCAGTCCTTCGAGGGCGGCGAGGAGCTGATGCGGCGCGCCATCGACCTCGGGGTCGACGTGGTCGGCGGCATCCCTCACTTCGAGATCAGCCGGGAGTACGGCGAGCAGTCGGTGAAGTTCGTCATGGCGCTCGCCGCCGAGCACGGGCTGCGGGTCGACATCCACTGCGACGAGACCGACGACGAGCACTCGCGGTTCGTCGAGGTGATGGCGGCGGAGACCATCCGGCTCGGGATGGAGGGCCGGGTGACGGCGAGCCACACGACCGCCATGCACGGCTACAACAACACCTACGCCCACCGCGTCATAAACAACGTGAAGCGGGCGCGGATGCACATGGTGACCAACCCGCTCGACAACTCCGTCCTCCAGGGCCGCTTCGACTCCTACCCGATCCGGCGCGGTCACACGCGGGTGAAGGAGCTGCTGGCGGCGGGCGTCAACACCAGCATCGGCCACGACTCGGTCATGGATCCCTGGTACCCGCTCGGCTACGGCGACCCGCTCCAGGCCGCCTTCGTGCTCGCCCATTACGGCCAGATGTCCGGGGCGGAGGAGCTGAAGACGCTGATCCGGATGATCACCGCCCACCCCGCCGCCGCCCTCGGCGTCGAGAACTACGGCCTCGAGGTCGGCAACCGGGCCGACCTGGTCGCCTTCGCCGCGCCCTCCGAGATGGATGCGATCCGGCTCGTCGCCCCGCGCCGGCTGGTGCTCCGCGGCGGCAAGGTGGTGGCTCGGACCGAGCCCGCGGTCACGACCGTGGTCTGGGACGGGAAGGACGAGGTCGTCGACTTCCTGAAGCCGGCGCCCTGACGGCGGAGGGGCGGGGCCACGGCGGCCCGGCCCCTCCGGTTGATCGCTGCTAGTGGGTCAGGCTGGCGGTGTAGATGTTCTGGTCGAGACCGCCCGTCTTGTCGAAGCAATCATCGAAAGAGGACGTGCATAGGCCACCCACTTCCGGATCGCCCGAGACGTCGTTGCCGTCGGTGCTGCCCACGCCGGGCACCACGTCCCGGCTGTCGGTCCAGACGGCCGCGGTCGCCCCGGGGACGGCCGAAACCATGATGTAGTCGCCGAAGAAGGGCACCTTGCGGCCTCCGAACTGCTCGTAGTTCGGGTTGGTCGGAACGGAGTCGACCTTGACGCTGGTCCAGCTGGCGCCCCCGTTCCTCGATACCGCGTAGTACACGTCGAGGCAGGCGTAGCCGGACTTGGCTGCGTCGTTGCAGGGCGGCCGGGTCGGATCGTAGTTGGCGTCGTTCCGGCTGTCGTAGAAGACCGCGTTGATGGTCCCGCCGGATGCGCTCATCCAGGGGAAGAACTGATGGCCCTTGGCCTGCGCGTCGATCGCCGTCGCGGCCGAGAAGGTTGCGCCACCGTTGATCGAACGGACGAACTGGACCTGTCCCTGGCCGCTCGGCAGCGCGACCTGGTAGGCCATGTCGACGTCAAGGCCATCGACGGTGATGGTCGGCATCGCGAGGTCGAAGCGGGGAAAGGTGAACCCGGTCGGGCAGTTGAAGGGCGCGTCCCCGCATTGCCGCGAGCCGTTGCCGGAGAAGGCGTTCGACTGGAACGGGTTGTAGGTGGTGGCGAGCCGCGCCGCCGTGAAGGTCTGGCCGCCGTCGGTCGACTTGACGAGGGCGGCGCCGTTGACGCCGTTCTGGCCGAAGGAACCTCCCGTGTTCGCCTGCCAGGAGACATAGACGGTGCCCTGGGCATCGATGGCGAAGTTGGGGCCCTGGTTGCCGCAGAGCCCGCTGCTCAGCTTCAGCGGCTGGCTGAACGACACCCCGTGGTCGGTCGAGCGGGAGAAGAGGATCTCGTTGCAGCCCGAGCCGTGGAAGTCGGACCAGGCGGCGTAGACGTTCCCGCCGGTCGCCGTGCCGGAGGTGTCAACGCCGATCCCGGTCTTGTCGTTGAAATGCCCCTGGCCAGAGGTATTGGTCGCCAGGAGCACCGTCCGCAGGTAGTGGGAGCCATCGCCCTGGGTGCTCGTCGCAGAGGGTCCGTAGGTGGCGACCCAGACATCGCCCGTGTTGTCCCGCGTCCGGAAGGAGTTGCCGTCAGGGACGCCACGGTTGAAGTTGTTGCCCATGAAGAAGAGGCTGCCGTGATTATCCCAGGCCTGGACCGGGTCGCCCGCGGCCTTGGCGCCGCTGACCGCGGGGATCGGGCTCGCCTGGCCCTGTGAGGAGGTGTCGCCGGGATAGCCGGGAAGAAGCGAATCGACCCACGTGGTGCCGCTGTCGCTGCTGCGGTAGAACCCGGCCCAGGCGTCCCCGGTCGTCGGGACGGTGCAGTAGTCGTTCGAGCCGGCAGTGCGGACGGCGGTGTTGCGGGGGTCGATCGCGATCGTTGGCTCGTTCTGCATCCGGCGGTCGTTGCTGCAGGTGGTCAGGACCTCGTCGGTATAGACGCCGCCGCCCATCACGTCCGCGCTGACGTAGGCGCCTGCCTGGTCGGCCGTGACCCGATGGTTGGTGTCCGCGCTCGGCCCAGCCGCCGACGTGGTCAGTGGTACCAATGCCATGGCCGCAGCCACAACAGCGGTGACGAACCTGCCTGCTCTAGTCAAGGTTGCCTCCCTTCGATCAAATACCGGCCCCAGCTGCCGGGGCCGCAGCCCGTGTCCGGATTCTGGTTCAATCGGCGCCCCGGTGTCAAGAAAGCCTCCCGCTGACTAGCCGCGCTGGGATTCAATCAGTCAGCAACACTGTCGGGTTGAGGCGTGCCCGGGCGAGAGCCGGCAGCGACCGCACCTATGACACAGTGCGTTATGCTCAGAGAGCACTATCCAGATGGCCTCACGTCCCTCCAACGATTCCCTCCCGAGGCCGGTTGTCCGGTTCCGACCCGGCGGCGTGCTGGGCCGCCTCAGCCCCCTTCCGCCGATGTGGCTGGAGGGCCGCCTCGCCTCCGAGTACGTGAACCTGATCCGCGACCCGGTCTTCTACGGCCGGGGCTTCCCCCGCGGCGACGGCCGCCCGGTGCTGCTGATCCCCGGGTTCCTGGCCGGCGACCAGACCCTGCTCACAATGGAGGCCTGGCTGCGGCGGATGGACTACCAGCCGGCGCTCTCCGGGATTCGCTTCAACGTCCGCTACTCCGAGGTCACGGTCGAGGGGGTCCTCGAGCGGCTCTACGTCCACCACCGGCGCACCCGCCAGAAGGTGGCGATCGTCGGCCACAGCCGCGGCGGCCTGCTGGCCAAGGTTCTCGCCGACCGCAACCCGGAGCTGATCTCCCAGGTCATCGCGCTCGGCTCACCTCTCAACTCGGCCTTCGACGTCCACCCCCTGACCATGGCCGCGGTCCGCGCCGCGCGGCTCTACAACCAGATCCGCTACCGCACGCGCTGGGACTCCGAGGTCGCCTTCATGGAGCAGCTCGCCGCCCCGCCGCAGGTGTCGGTCACCTCCATCTACACCCGCTCCGACGGGGTTGTGAACTGGAAGGCCTGCCTCCGCGACGACGTCGAGGCGATCGAGGTTCGCGGCAGCCACGGCGGCCTCGGCATGAACGCCGAGGTCTACCACCACCTCGCGAAGCTGCTGCCGAACTGACCGCGTAGAGCGGCTAGCGGGCCGGCTCGTGCTCCAGCATCGCTTCGGCGGTGCGGTGCGCCAGGGCCATGATCGAGACCATCGGGTTGGTCCCCGGCGCGCTCGGAAAGGCGCTGCCGTCTCCGATCCAGACCCCGCGGGTGTCGTGCAGCTCGCCCCACGGTCCGGCGACGCTGTCGGCGGGGTCGGTCCCCATTCGGCAGGAGCCCATCTGGTGGGCGCTGAAGAGGGGCAGCTGCGCCGCCGGCACGGCCCGGACGGAGTCGATGAAGGCTTCCAGGTCCTCGCCCCTCGTCCAGCGCAGGTGGCCGCCGCGGTGGGCGACGGTGATCTCCTGTGCGCCGGCGGCGGCGTGGATCCGGACGCAGGCCACCCGGGCGGCGTGGAGGTTGGCCTCGTCGACGGGGTCGCTCAGGGCGTAGGACTGGACCGAGTTGCCGGCCGCGTCGATGCCGATCGAGCCCTCGCCCCGGTCGCGGACGAAGTAGACCAGCCCGGCGCTCCGGGCGCCCCTGGCCATCACCGCCTTGTGCGCCGCGCCGGAGTCCCAGGGGGCGACCGCGGCGGCGAGGCCGGGTCCGTGGGCGGGCGCCTCGATCAGGAAGCCGAAGCCGTCGCCGGTGTCGGCGAACTGGTCGCAGTAGGCGGCCTGGGGCGGCCCCCACCAGGCCTTCTGGTCCTCCGCGTAGACGGCGCTGATGGCGCCCCCGGGGTGGAGCTTCAGGTGCTTTCCCGCGGCCGGGCCCCCCAAGCCGGAGCGGAGGAGGAGCGCCGGTGACTCGAGGGCGCCACAGGCGATCACAACCTGCGGTGCGCGGACCCGCACGGCCGCCGTCCGCCCGTCGGGCGCGGTCCAGGTCGCCTCGACGCCGGTCGCCCGGCCGTCCTCGGCAGTCACCCGGTCGGCCCGGCAGTTGACGACAAACTGCGCGCCGGCCTCGTCGGCGTCGAGCAGGAAGGTCTTCTGAACGCCCTGCCGGCTGCCGCTCCGGTCGCCGAACTGGACATAGCCGGCGCTCTCCGGCTCGTAGGTCTCGGGGTCGCTGTTGCGGAGGATGGTCCTGAACGACCACCCCAGCTCGGCGCAGCCGTCGCGCATCCGGTGGTGCGGTCCGTTGAGATCGCTGCACTCCTCGTTCGCCTTGATCCGCTCCAGCACCGTCCCCAGGTGGCGGTCGAACTCGGGCCCATCGACCCCGGCCAGGCCGTGATCCGCGGCCCACTCCCGCCGCACCTCGTCGCGGGTCGCAAAGCAGGTCATCCAGTTGACGGTGGTTCCTCCGCCCAGGTTCTGGCCGCAGAGCAGGCTGACGTTGCCGTCGGTCGTAGGAGGGATGCCGCCCTTGTAGTAGAGATGCTCGTAGGCCCAGAGCTCGCGCTGGTTGAAGTCGGCCTCGTTGTAGTAGCCGCCCAGCTCGAGGACGACAACCCGGCGGCCGGCCTGGGCCAGCACGCCGGCGATCAGCCCGCCGCCCGCGCCCGACCCGACCACGCAGACGTCAGCCTCCAGCTCGAGGCCGCCCGCCTCCGGGACCAGCGGCCGGATCGGCTTGGCCACCGCCGGCGGACCGCCCGGCTGCGGCCCCGGGTAGCCGAGCACCTTCCAGTTCGGGTTGCGGCCCTCGGGGTCGGTCACGCCATAGGCGTGGAGCAGGGTCAGAGTGCGGAGCGCGTCGATCCCGGCCGCCGCCTCGGGCCCGAAGGCCGCGAAGCCGAGCAGCAGCTGCTCGCGCTCCTCCTGGCGGCCAGCGGCGAGGTCCTGGGCGGCGAGAACGTCGAGCAGCTGCTTCAGCCCGTCTCTGGCGACCGGGTCGAGGCGGCCCTCGATGTAGCGCTCGACCTCGACCTCCACGCCCAGGTCCGAAGCCTTCCGGCCCCAGAAGCCATCGGGGTCGTCGGCCCTCTCGACGGCGGGAAAGAAGGTGTCGCAGACCGCGCGGAGCGTCGCGCGCTGGGTGTCGGTGAAGCTCATCGCCGTCTCAGGCTAGCGCGGCGATCCGCTCGCGAACATCCTCCAGCTCGAGGCGCGCTCGGGTCGACTCGATCGCGGCCGCGGTGACCGCCGGGACGCGGCGCGCGTCCATCGGGTTGATGCCCATCGCCGAGCGGACGGCCGCCGTGGGCTGGAGCGTCAGAACCGGGATGCCGGCCCGCCGCAGCCCGGCGATCTCACGGGACAGCCGGGCGCGAACCGCCGCTCGGAGCGGGAGGTCGATGCCGATCCGAAATCCCTCCCGGGCGGCCCCCATCGGGCAGCTGACGATGACAAGGTCGAGCTCGGCCTCGCGGAGGAGGTCGGCGTTGGTGACCGAGTGGGAGCCGCCGTCGACGTAGCGGTGGCCGCCGATCTCGACCGGCTGGAAGTAGGCGGGGATGGCGCAGGAGGCGGCCACGGCCTCCGCCATCGAGGCGGCCGGGGCGCCCGGCCGGCCGAACGCGACCAGCCGGCCGTCATCCAGGCGGAGGGCGCAGATCCAGGTCGGACGGTCAGCCCAGCCGGTGCCATAGACACCCCGGACGCCGGCTGCGATCACCTCCGTCGACACCTTCCCGGCGGGGAGGAGGGCAGCGGCGAGAGCGCCCGCCCGGACTCCCCAGGGCCGGAGCAGAAGGGCCGCGGCGGCCGGCCCCCGGCCGAGAGCGGCGTGCTGGGGGCCGGGCGGGGCGAGGCGGGCGGGCGGCCCGGCCCGGGCCAGCAATGCCGCGCCGGTGGGGGAGAGCGGGCGGCCGAGCGAGGCCGCCGCGAGGTCGGGAGCGCTCAGCCCAGCGCGGAGCATGGCAGCGACGATCGACCCCGCCGAGGTGGCGACGATGATCTCGGCCGCCCGGGGGTCCCAGCCGGTCGCCTGCTCGATCGCCGCCAGCACGCCGGCGTGGTAGGCGTGGCCGATCGGCCCGCCGGCTCCGAGGACAAGTCCGATCCGCGACATCGACGTCTATGTTCGGAGACTTAGCTCCTAGACTGTCCGGAAGCGCAACGCTCGGGGAGGTTGAGATGGACCGGATGAGCCCGCAGGACGCGATGTTCCTGCACGTCGAGGACGAGAACAACCCGATGCACATCGGGAATGTGTCCGTGTTCGAGGGCCCGGCGCCGACCTACGGCGACCTCGTCCGCACCGTCGCCGCGAACCTCCCGCTGGTGCCCCGCTATCGGCAGCGGGTCCGCATGGTCCCGATGGAGCTCGGCCGCCCGGTCTGGGTGGACGACGCCCACTTCCAGATCCTCTACCACATCCGCCACACGGCGGTTCCCCGGCCCGGCAGCTCTGAGCAGCTCCGCAACCTGGCCGGCCGGGTCTTCGCCGCCAACCTCGACCGCTCCCGTCCGCTCTGGGAGCTCTGGATGGTCGACGGCCTGGATGACGGCCGCTGGGCGCTCATCTCCAAGGTTCACCACTGCATGGTCGACGGCGTCTCCGCCACCGATCTGCTCACCGTCCTCCTCGACCGCGAGCCGCAGCCGACGCCGACCCGCGCGCCCGCCTGGCACCCGCGCCGGGAGCCGAGCGACCTCCACCTGCTGGCGGACACGCTGGCCGATGCCATCGTCGACCCGATCGACCGCCTGCGCGGCCTCCCGCTGCTGGCCCGCGCCAACCTCGCTGCCGGATTCAGCCTCGCCGACCTTCGCAACCTCGCCGCCTCCTATCGCACCTGGCTCCACCCGGCGGCGGGCGAGCTCAACGGACCGATCGGTCCCCACCGGCGCTGGAGCTGGGCGAACGCGACGCTGGACGAGGTCAAAGAGGTCCGCAGCGCGCTCGGCGGCACCGTCAACGATGTCGTCCTCGCCGTCATCACCCGCGGCTTCCGCGACCTCCTGCTCGGTCGCGGCAACGACGTCGAGGGCAAGGTCGTCCGGACCCTGGTGCCGGTCTCGGTCCGGAGCGAGAAGGAGCGCGGTGTCTACAACAACCGGGTCTCCGGCGTGTTTCCGGGCCTGCCGGTGGGGATCGAGGACCCGGTCGAGCGGCTCGACAACATCTCCCGGCAGATGACCGCCTTCAAGGGCTCCGGCCAGGCGGTCGCCGGCGACGTGCTGACCAAGCTGGGCGGTTTCGCGCCGCCGATGCTGCTGTCGCTCGGTGCCCGGCTCGGGACCCGCTTCCAGCAGCGGCTGGTGCAGACCGTCACCACCAACGTGCCGGGCCCCCAGTTCCCGCTCTACGCGGCGGGGCGCCAGCTCGTCTACGCCTACCCCTACGTGCCGATCGCCGGTTCGGTCCGGATCAGCATCGCGATCTTCTCCTACCTCGGCGGGCTCAACTTCGGGGTGACCGGGGACTGGGACTCGGTCACCGACATCGACGTCCTCACCGCGGGCATCGAGGCGGGCATGAAGGAGCTGGTCGCGATCGCCCGCAAGCCGGCGAGGCAGACGGCGGCCGTGCGACCGGTCAAGGCCGGGGCCAACGGGGGCAAGGGCCCGGTGCGGCGCCGCGCGAAATCGGCGGCGCGCTGACCCCGGCCTTCAGCTCGACCTGGCGGTCGCCTCTTCGAACCAGCGGATCGTCTCTCTCAGACCATCGCGGAAGGCGGTCTGGGAGCGGAAGCCGAACTCCTTCTCGGCCCGGTCCACGTTCAGCTTCCGGCGCGGCTGCCCATCCGGCTGGGAGGCGTTCCAGGAGAGCTCGCCCTTGAACCCGGTCAGCTCGACGATCAGCTCCGCCAGGTCCCTGATCGAAATCTCCTCCGAGCTGCCGATGTTGACCGGCTCGCTGCCGTCGTAGCGCTCGGCCGCGAGAACGATCGCCCGCGCCGCGTCCTCGACGTAGAGGAACTCGCGCGTCGGGCTGCCGGTGCCCCAGACCTCGACCGTCTTCGCCCCCGTCCGGGTCGCCTCGACGCACTTGCGGATCAGCGCCGGGATCACGTGGGAGTCGTTCAGGTCGATGTTGTCACCAGGCCCGTAGAGGTTGACCGGTAGCAGGTAGATGGCGTTGAACCCGTACTGCTGGCGGTAGGCCTGGGCCTGGACGAGCAGCATCTTCTTGGCCAGCCCGTAAGGGGCGTTGGTCTCTTCCGGGTAGCCATTCCAGAGGTCGTCCTCGGAGAAGGGGATGGGCGCGAACTTGGGGTAGGCGCAGACGGTGCCCACCTGGACGAACTTGGCGACGCCGTTGAGGCGCGCCTGCTCCATCAGCTCGATGCCCATGATGGCGTTCACGTAGAAGAACGAGCCGGGGTTGGCGCGGTTGGCCCCGATTCCGCCGACCCGGGCCGCCAGGTGGATCACGACCTCGGGCTGGAAGTCGGTATACAGGCGGGCGACGTTGTCCTGCTGGGTCAGGTCGTACTCGGAGCTCGAGAAGGTGGAGATGATCGCGCCCGTCTCCCGGAGCTGGCGGACGACCGGCGTCCCCAGGAAGCCACGCCCTCCGGTCACGGTCACGCGCTTGCCTCGGAGCCAGCTGTCGGTCATTGCCGGACGGCAGCCTAGCTCATCTGCCGACCTCGGACGGAGGGTGGCGGTCCGGCGCCGCTCAGCTTGGGCGCAAGGCCCGGAGGGCGCCGTCGAGGTCGGGCCGGTCGCCCGCGTCGCGGTTCCGCTGCACGAAGAGGATCCGGCCGCCGGGAGCGATGACCGCCAGGCCCCCCTGCTGCCAGGCGTCGCCGGCGGTCGCCGCCTGGCGGTGGCCGCGGCGGAACGCGCTCGCCGCCGCGATCGCGCTGCGAGGGCCGAGCGTCGCCAGCACCCCCCGGCGCAGTTCGAGGGCCCGGTAGGTCCGCAGCGAGGGATCGGTCAGGACGGTCACGCCGGGGACCTCGTCCCGGGCGAACGCTGCCGCCTGGTCAGGCCTCCCGTTCCCGATGAGCACGAGGTCGGCTCCGGCGTGCCGGATCTCTTCGAGCCTGTCCACCAACTGGTGGGCGCTTTCCCTGCAATGGATTCAACCGAACTGGTTCTCCACAACACTCAGGTTCGATCTCGGACGCGGTCGGGCAGCAGG
>DAIRGV010000064.1:0-10033 GCA_036794405.1 Candidatus Dormiibacterota bacterium | reverse complement strand
CTGCGGCATCGCCGCACGCTATCGCCATCCCTCTCATATGTGTGTGGGAACTTCAGCTAGTGGGAGGGAGCGCCCAGGGCCCGAGTGAGCTCGGCCAGGTGCCCGCGCTGGTGCTCGATCATGGTCGCCATGACGGTCGCGGCCGGCTCCCCGGCGTAAGGGCCGGCGCCGATCAGCTCCCCCACGCCCAGCTCGGCCAGCACTGCGTCGACATCGGTGCCGGCCGCGCTCAGCTCCTCTTTCAGAGCCGCCACCGGCTGGTCGGCCCGGCGGCGGACCTGACCGGCGTTCCAGCGGTCGGAGTCGAAACGCTCCGCCGACCGGTCGGCGGAAGCGCGGGAGCGGGCGACGGCGAGCAGGGCGGCCTGGGTGCTCGAGAGGTGGGCAAGAAGGTCCTTCGCGGTCCAGTCCCGGTAGCCCGTCGGCCGCTGGAAGTCCCCTTCGGCGGCGAGGATCTGGGCGACGACATCGGCCATCCCGGCGCGGAGGCAGAGCCGCTCCAGCTCCATCGCCATCTCGGCGGGCCTTTCGAGCGGGATGTCGTGGCCGCCGTCGTACCAGTGGACGGCGACTCCCGGGACCTGCTCCGCGACCAGCGCCGCCGAACGCCGCTTGAAGTCCCCGAAGGCGCTCTCCGCACCCTCGCCGGCGAGGGCGAGCAGGACCGGGCAGCCGACCTGGGTCCAGAGGACATCGTAGGCCTGGAAGAACATCGCATGAAGCACCTGGAGGCGGATCGGGGCCGTCAGCGGGAGCCGGAGACGGCCGCCGTCCTCGACCAGCCCCGCCCGGACGAAGTCGACCAGGTCGTCGTCCCAGGCGGTTTTCAGCAACCCTCGTTTCTCGGCGACCGCCGCGGCGAGGTCGGCGTGCAGAGCGAGTGGAGGCTGCAGCATCTTCTCCGCCTGCTCCCAGGTCATCCCAGTCTCGCTCCAGGGCCGAACCGGCCCGTCGATGACGGCCAGGCCGGCGACCAGGTCGGGGCGGTCGGCGGCCAGCTGGAGGGCGATCGTGGCGCCCCAGGAATGGCCTGCGACCACCACCCGGCCGAGGTCGAGCTCAGTGACCAGCGCGGCCGCGTCGGCCGCCAGTGTCTCCGGGTCATAGCCCTCCGCCGGCGCCGACGAGCCGCCGTGAGCCCGCTGGTCGAGCGCGACCAACCGGCGCTTCGGGAAGCGAGCCGCGAGGCGCCCCCAAAAGGCGGCGTTGGAGCTGAGGCCGTGGAGCAGGAGGAGCGCCGGTCGGGCCGCCTCGGCCGCGTTCCACTGGAGGTAGTGAAGGCTCAGGCCGGCGCGCTCGAGGCGACCTTCGGTGATCATCGTTGGCCGAGTTTAGCCAACCGCCGAGATGGGGAACCTCAAGTGAACAGACAACATGCGCAGCGAACGATTCACCGAAAAGTCGCAGGAGGCCCTCCAGGCGGCCGCGACCCTCGCCACTGAGCGGGGCCAGCAGGCAATCGAGCCGGAGCACCTCGTGCTCGCACTGCTTCGCCAGGAAGGCGGTCTCACCCGGCCTCTCCTGCAGGCCGCCGGCGCCGACCCGGTCGCGCTCGATCCCGCCCTCGCGTCCGCTGTCGAGCGCTTTCCGAGGGTGACCGGCGGCGCCGAGAGCTTTCTCTCCCAGCCCCTCCGCAAGGTGATGGCCAGGCTTCCGCTCCTGCAGCGGACGATCCAGCGGCTCGTGCGGGATCCCCTGGCGCTGAAGGGCGGGGAGCTCGCCTTCGAGGCGCCCGCCGTGCCGGCCCGAGTTGAAGTAGCCGCGCCCAGCCCCTAAGCTGGAGGCCCGCCGCGGAATCCTTCAACTAACGGTCAGCTAATCCTGCGGCCTGGTGTGTGGAGGTGTGCTTTGGTATCACGTCGTCTTGCGCTTCTTGTGATTCCGTTCGTCGTGAGTCTCGCGCTGGTTCCCGGGACCGCCGGGGCCGGGCCGGCGGCCACGGCCACGACCCAATCGGATGCCAGCTTCGCCCAGAGCTCGTCCAGGCACCATGTCACCAATGTGCTCGCGACGACCCAGCAGACAAGTTGCTACACGCCCGAGGTCCCGTACTCATTCGCCCAGACGGCCGAGGGGTACAGTGGCGAATCGCCCTGCAACGGCGCCTCGACCACGGGCGAGGGCCTTGGGCCGTACTCGACCCAGGCCGGCAGCGCGGCTGGCTACCCGGCCACGACCCCGATGCTGGTGAAGGGCCACAGCGAGTCCAACATCGTCGTCGATCCGACCAACTCCAACCACCTGATCGGTTCTTCGAAATGGTTCGTCAGCCCCGAGGGCTACAACCACCTGCTCGGGTTCTACGAGTCCTGGGACGCCGGGAAGACGTGGCCGGTTCAGGGCCACATCCCCGGCTACGAGGGCTGGACCGACAACACCGACCCGGTCGGCGCGTTCGACGGTTTCGGCAACTACTACGAGTTCGTTCTGCCCTACCAGTTCTTCTACGACCCCAACGGCGGCCACGATTTCAACATCGGCAGTCACGCCGTCAACCCGACGGTTCCCCAGGAAGCCGTCTCCGTATCGGTCCGTCCCAAGGGCGCGACCACGGCCACCGACTGGAAGACGACCGTCAACGGGCAGCCGGACTACATCGCGACCTACGATCCGATCGGCAACGAGCCCGACAAGCAGTGGCTGACGATCGACGACAACCCCGCCAGCCCCAACTACAACACCATCTACGCGATGTGGGTCGTCTTCAACACGGTCGGCAGCAAGCCTTACGTCTCCACCGCGAAGGCGCTTCCTGACGGCACTCACACGGCCTGGACCGCTCCCGAGCGCCTGCCGACGATCAACTCCACCTCCGGCGACACCTACCTTTTGCCGCACGTGGACGGGGCGGGCAAGGTCTGGACGACCGTGACCAACTTCCCCGCCAAGCAGGGCTTCAGCACCTACAGCATCGCCCTCGACTACTCGACCGACGGCGGCAAAACATTCCTTGGTCCGATCCCTGTTTCGCCAACCCAGGGCGCGACCGTTCCGCCTGACTACAACAACACCAACGCGCGCTCCGGCATCACCGACACCTTCGCGATCGGCCTCCAGCGGTCGGCAGCGGGGAACTACCCCCTCTACGTCTCCTGGGAGGAGTCATCCACCGGCTTCGCCAACATCTTCATCACTGCCTCCTTCGACGGCGGTCAGTCCTGGAGCGCGGCCCGGAAGGTGAATGACAACGTCAACCAGCAGACGGATGAGTTCCAACCCAACCTGGCGACCTCCACCGGCGGCGCGGTCAGCGTCGCCTTCTACGACCGCCGCCTCGCCTGCCCCAGCGCGGGCACTGTTGAAGCTGCCGCGGCCGGGATCGCCCTGGATACGAACAATCCCAAGTTTTCGACTCTGCCGCCTTACGGGGCGGCCAACTACTGCGCCAACGGCGCTGTGCAGTTTTACGACGCCACCCTGAAACCGAAAGGGGCGAACATCCGGCTCTCGCAGCACAGCTTCGACCCCGAGCTGAACTCGGCACTGTGGCGCGCGGGGACCAACATCACGGCGGGGTTCATCGGCGACTACTTCGGCCACGCCGACAGCTCCTCGCTTTCGTTCTCGAGCTTCGTCAGCACCTACGACGACGGGACCAACCCGGCCAATCGGCAGCAGCAGCTCGTGGCCACGGTCACCATCCCCTAGCTACGACGGGGCGGCGGTGGCGGATTCGAATCCGCCCCGCCGCCAACCCTCATGGAATGTCCGCCCCGCCGGCTCACTTCAACATGTCCAGGATGTCGCTGATCGCTCGCGCCGCCGCCGGCCGGCTCCATTACGCCTGGATCGTCGGAGGCATCACATTCGTGACCCTGCTGGCGGCCGCGGGCACCCGCGCCGCGCCCGGGGTGCTGATCATCCCCCTCCAGCAGGAGTTCGGCTGGAACCGGGCCGAGATCGCCGCGGCGGTCTCCATCAACCTGGTCCTCTTCGGCCTCATCGGGCCCTTCGCCGCCGCCTTCATGACGCGTTTCGGCATTCGCCGGGTGGTGCTCAGCGCGCTCCTCACGATCGCCACCGGCGTGGCTCTGACCAGCGTCATGACTAGCCTCTGGCAGCTCTACCTGCTCTGGGGCGTGGTGGTCGGGATCGGCGCCGGTTGCATGGCGAGCGTGCTCGCCGCCGTGGTCGCCAACCGCTGGTTCGTGGCCCGCCGGGGATTGGTGGTGGGTGTCCTCACCGCCGCCGGCGCCACCGGCCAGCTCGTCTTCCTGCCCGTGCTCGCGACGGAGGCGGTCTCGGTCGGCTGGCGTTACGCCTCGCTGACCGTCGCCGGCGCGCTGGTCCTGGTCATCCCGCTGGTCTTCGTCTTTCTTCGCGACAAGCCGGCCGACGTTGGCCTGCGTGCCTACGGCGCCACCGAGGCGGACGCCCCGGCAGCGACCGGCAACCCCTTCACCACCGCCCTCCAGGGGCTGCGGCTGGCCGTCGGCTCAGGCGCCTTCTGGCTGCTGGCGGGCAGCTTTTTCATCTGCGGGGCGACGACCAACGGGTTGATCGGCACCCATCTGATCGCGGCCTCGGTCGACCACGGCATAGCCGAGGTGACCGCGGCGAGCCTGCTCGCCGTGATCGGCGTCTTCGACATCGTCGGGACGGTGGCCTCGGGCTGGCTCACCGACCGCTTCGACAGCCGCTGGCTGCTCTTCTGGTACTACGGCCTGCGCGGCGTGGCCCTTCTGATCCTTCCCTTCGTGCTCGGCTCGAGCTTTTTCGGGCTGATCGTCTTCATCGTCTTCTACGGCCTGGACTGGGTGGCGACGGTGCCGCCGACGGTTGCCCTGGCCTCCTCCATCTTCGGCAAGGCGAAGGGGCCGGTGATCTTCGGCTGGGTTTTCGCCGCCCACCAGTTCGGGGCGGCGATGGCCGCCTTCACCGCGGGCGTGCTGCGGACCTGGCTGGGCGACTACCAGGTGACGTTCATCAGTGCCGGGCTTCTCTGCCTGATCGCCAGCGGCCTCGTGATCCGGATCGGAGGAGCCATCCGGGCGGTGGAGCGGCAGCCCGCGCTGGCGGACGCGACCGTCGCCTACTGACCGGTTTGCGCAGGGTCCGCCCGGCGCTCCTCGGCATCCTCCTTCCCTGGCTGCTGCTGCCGCAACCGGCCCTGGCCCATGCCGCGGTGTTGGCGCTTGACCCGCCGCCGGGGGCAGTCCGGGCAGAGCCGCCGACCGTCGTCCGGATCACCTTCTCAGAGCCGGTGACTCCCTTCGGGCGCGGCATCGACGTCTACTCGCCGAGCGGCCGGCGCGTCTCCGGCACCGCGGTCGCGAGCGGCTCCGAGCTGGTGGATGGACTGGGGGATCTCGGGTCTCTGCCGGAGGGGACCTACCTCGTCGAATGGCGGGTCGTCGCGCGGGACACCCATCCCTCGCGCGGCTCCTACACCTTCAGTGTCGGACACCCCGGGCCGGTCCCGGGCGGGTTGGCGCCGGCGACTGACCTCGGTGCGGTGGCGCCTTTGGGCCTGCTTCTCCAGGTACTTTCCCGGTGGCTCCATTTTCTTGGTTTCGCGCTCGCCTTCGGGACCATCGCATTCCAGCTGCTGGTCCTTCGGGAAGCCGTACCCGCGCCGCGACTGCGGCGCCTCGCATACGCCGGAATCGCCCTCCTGGTCGTCGCCGAGCCGATCGCGCTGGTCGCACAGGCGGCAAGCCTCGGGACCATCGACTCGGCGTCGGTCGCGGACATTCTCGGCTCCGCCTTCGGTCGTGTGCTGGCGCTTCGGCTGGGCGCCGCCCTGCTCCTCTGGGGGCTCTTCGGCGCGGTCCGGGAGACGCGGGGGAGAGGGGCCTGGGCGATCCTCGCGCTGGGCGCCGCCCTGGCCGGCGTCGACGGCCTCGCCGGGCACACCATCGCAGGCGTGCCGCAGGTGGCCGCCTACCTGCTGACCGCTGTCCACGTCGCGGCCATGGCCGCTTGGCTGGGTGGCTTCGCGGGCCTTCTGGCGACTGTCGGCGCCGCCGGCGACCGGCGCGCCCTGCTGGCGCGCTTCGGCCGCTACGCCGCGGTGTCGGTCGCCTTCCTTCTGCTCAGCGGCGCCCTGCTGGCGGTCGTCCACCTGAGAGGGCCCTCCGACCTGCTCTTCAGCGCCTACGGGCTGACGCTTGCGATCAAGGTGGCGGCGGTGGCGGTGGCCCTGGTCGCCGCCTGGCTCGGTCTCCGGCATCGCCGCTCCGGGCGACCCGAGGCGGTGGCCCTGGCCGGGGTGCTCGCCCTGGCGGCCGTGCTCTCCTCGCTGCCCCCGCCCCGCTAGCAGCCGCCAGGCGGCGGAGCCGGAGGGAGACGGGACCAGAGGAAGACTCCGCCGACCGAATCCGGGGCGGTGCCGATCAGATCGGTGAGGAACGCGACCATCCGGCCCTGGTTGTCCATCGGGCCGACGAGGACGGCGGTGACGTCCCATCTCCGCAGCTCCCCAAAGACGCGCTCCCGGTCGGCCTGGCACAGGGTGGGGGGCTCGGCTGCCGCGTCAACGCGCGCCAGCAGCTCCTGGGTCAGGCTCGGTCGCGGCCCCGGCAGTGGCTCCCCCTTCGGGCCGGGGGCCCAGGCGTAGCCCTCGGGCATCTTGAAGCGCATTCCCGAGACGGCCTGCCAGAGCATCGCGTCCGACGCCTCGAGGGGGTCGAGGTGGAGGAGCCCGGGGTCGGCGGAGTAGGGCGCGACAAGCACGGTCCGGCCCTCGACGGCGGCGACGCCGGGCCCGGTGAAGAAGGCGGGGACGTCGCGGCGGTAGGGCGCCAGTGGGGCCCGCGGCAGCAGGCTCAGCACCACCAGGCCGAACAGCGCCCAGCCGACGGCGCGCCGCCTCGGCGCCAGCTCCTCGAGGTGGGTCAGGTACCAGGCCACCAGGACGGCGGCGAGGAGGTACGCGTAGGCCATCAGCCGGGAGGTCAGCACGTCCCCATAGAGGGGCACGAACTGGAGGATCAACCAGGGGAGCGGGATCGCCAAGACTCGCCCGCCGGCCTGCAGAAGCGGACCCAGGGAGAGCAGGGCCGTCAGCGCCAGCAGCGCGGCCGACCAGCGGACGAGCAGAGCGCCGCGCCAGCGCCAGGCGGTGTAGGCGAGCAGCCCGAGCAGGGGCAGGCCGAGGTAGGCGGTGTTCTCGGTCGGGCCCCCGGCGAAGCGGGTTGACAGTGCAAGCACGAAGGGCGGGTAGGCGGCCAGCGTCGAGGTCGGGAGCACGAAGCCGAAAAGGTCGCTGACGTAGAAGCCCGGACCGTGGAAGTCGCCGTGGACCGCCGCGGGGCCGCCGAACTGGTAGGCGATCGGCACGGCCAGGATGGCGCCGGCGACGGCGGCCGCGACGGCCGCGGCCTTGAGCCCGCGGCGGAACCGGTCGCGGTCAACTCGCCGCCAGAGCAGTAGCAGCAGGACGCCAAGTGCCGCGACCAGCGCCATCGTCGCGGCGACCTCCTCGGCGGCGAGAAACTGGGCGGCGCCGAGCAGGCCAAGCAGTACCCCCCACCGGCGAGGGCTCGCCCGGGGCGACGTGACCGCCCGGTGGAAGGCAAGCAGTACGAGGGGGGGGATGGGCATGAAGATGAAGTCGGAGTGGATCGGCGCATGGCCGACCATGTAGGGGGAGAAGCCGTAGAGCAATCCGCCCGCGAAGGCTCCCGGGCGGCCGCCGACGATCACCATCAGCGCGAGGTAGGCGGCCGCGGCGGAGAGGGTGAGGCCGAGCACCTGGCTCAGGTTGTAGGCGAGCACCGGCCCGAAGGCCAGCGTCACGGGTGCCACCAGGAGGGCTTGGGTCCAGCGGGCCGGGTTCCACATCAGGTTGATCCCGGTCGGGTGGTTGAGGTAGTCGCTGAAGAGAGGGTTCAGGTGGTGGGTGAGGGCGAAGACGTCCCAGCCGAGGAACCAGATCGACATCCCGGGGTCGCTGTTGCCGCCGCTGGTGACGTGGAGTGGGTCGTGCCAGCTGTTCGCGTAGAGCAGCAGCGCGAAGGCGGCGTAGGCGACCGGAGCGAGGCTGTCGGCCGCACGTGGTCGGTGCCGGGAGCGGAGGATCAGACGCTCTTCAGCGGAGGCACGAGGTCGGAGCTCCTGGCCGATGCTGCCGGCGCTGCCGGCGCGCCGGCCTTCCCGTTCGGCCGCCCTTCGCGACGGAGCGCGCGGCGCAGGGCCGGCATCTCTTGCCGCAGGTCGGGGTCCACCCAGTCGAAGGCGACGACACGCTCGTTGACCTCCCAGAAGAGGCCGCTACCGATCGTCTCCATCCGGCTCAGGGCCGAGTCGACGAAGTCGGTGGGCGTCGCCGCGATCCCCGCGACCAGGATCGCCGCCACCTCCTGCTTGCGTTCCGCCATCGCCCAGAGCGCGAGCTTGACCACCGCCTTGAAGAGGCCGTTGAGGCCGATCGGCCGCGCCTCGGGCAACAGGTCCGCGAGGTTGCCGACCAGCAGCGCGGCCAGCCGGCGGGTGACCGTCGGGTCGTGGGCGTCGGCCTCAATCGCGAGGTCGGCGACGTCCTCGGCCGCAGCGCCGTAGATGGCCGGCATCCCCGACTGGTCGAAGTGGCGGCCGTAGCGAAGGAGGTGGGAGGCGACCTCGACGGCAAGGTCGGGTCGCCATCTGAGCGCGCCGATCGCGAGCCGCCGGTACTCGTTCATCGTCGAGGAGGCGAAGGTCGGCGCCGACCGGTTGAGGGCGGTCCGGAGGTAGGTGTTGAAAAAACGGACGCAGAGCTCCGCCGTCTCATGGTCGCCCACGTCGATGGCGGCGAGGCCCACGTCACGGGTCGCCAGCGCGATCGCGTGGGCAGCCTCCCGGCGGTGGATCGGCGTCAGGCCGACGAAGTCGACAAAGCTGGACAGAACGGTGTACTCGACCCACGTGTGGGCGCGCGCCGCCTCGGTGACGATCTGGTCGGAGGCGCCCGGGAGCTCGGCGTGCCCGATCCGGAACCAGTCCTCGCGGAGCGACGACTTGACCTTGAGGTAGTCGTCGGAGAGGAGCTTGCCGAGAACGTCGATGGAGAGGACGCAGACAGCCATGTCGCCGAGCTGGATCGAGCCGAAGGCGATGTCGGTGATCTGCTCGAGCGAGGTCATCAACCCCCGGCGATGGACCCGGATGCGGGGCCCTCGGACCGCTCGCCGGAGCTCGCGCAGGGCATGGCGGCGGATGCTGCCGACCAGGGTCTCGGCCCGCATCACCTCGAAGATGTAGCCGACGTAGGGCAGCAGGATGGCGAAGTTGACCAGCGCCAGCAGCTCGGCCGCGGTCACGCTCCAGAAGGGAACGAAGCTGCCCCTGATCTCCGATCGGGCCAGGAACGTGTAGAGGATGGAAGCCAGCGAGATGCCCAGCACGAGGGCGTTCCACAGGTTCCGGGTGAAGAGGCCGATGATCCGCGGTGAGTAGCGGGAGGAGGTCATCTGGATCCCGAATACGACTGCGACGATGACGATGCTGATGGCCACGCCCTCCGCCCCGGCGACGACGCCGAGCGTGCCACCCGCCGCCGTCGCGTCGGGCGTCAGCAGGGTCTTGAGGGAGCCATCGATCGATCCGAAGAGCACGACCAGCATCAGTGCGACCGCAACCAGCGCCAGGCCGGGCAGGGCGGCAGCCACCCAACCCGTGCGGACGACTCGGGGCAGGCGGATCCGTCTCAGCGCAGTACTTCCTGGTTCATTTTTCCGGTGCCGCGAACTGAACCACACCGTGGCCCCGGTCGCAAGGGAAGCACGCGTTTAAGCTTCCGCGATGGCTGTGCGGGTCGGTATCGACACCGGCGGGACCTTCACCGACCTGGTCGTGCTGGACGAGTCCGGGCGGGCGACCCGGTTCAAGGTGCCGAGCACGCCGGACGACCCCGCGCGGGCGCTGGTGGAGGGCGTCTCGCGCGTCACCGGCGAGATCACCTCGATCGCCCACGGGACGACCGTCGCCACCAACGCCATGCTCGAGCAGCGCTTCGCCGACCTGGCCCTGTTCACGACGCGAGGCTTCCGCCACGTCCTCGAGATCGCCCGCCAGAGCGTGCCGAGCGGCTACGGCAACTCCTACTTCTGGG
>DAIRGV010000010.1:27283-46485 GCA_036794405.1 Candidatus Dormiibacterota bacterium | reverse complement strand
AGTTCGGACCTTCGGCGGGACTCCCGAAGTGGAAGGGGTTGGGAACCAAGGTTTCGGCGGCCATTAGGCACATCTTACGTCACCGCACCCATCGGTGCAGCACCACTCGGTGCGGCACCTTGTAGTGCGGCACCTCTAGGTGCGGCGCTTGTCGGCTCCATGAACGAGTTCGTCCTGGGCCAGAGGTTGGTGCACCGTAGACTTTGGGGGTCCGTCGGGGCCTGTAGCTTAGTGGTTAAAGCAGGGCGCTCATAACGCTCCGACCGGTAGTTCGATCCTACCCAGGCCCACCACTCGGTCTAACGCTACGCGAATCGGACTCCGAGACAAGGTTGGCCCCTGCTCGGTACCGATGGGGAAGTGGTTATTCGAAGCCCTGCCGGGTCCATGTCCGGCAACTGTCCGTAGCCGATGGGTCTCTTGGTCCGAGTTACCGGCTTTCAGCCGATAGTCAGTCACTTTGAGTTCAAATCTGAGGCAAGGGTAACGCAATAACAGACCGGCTGACTCATAATCCTCTGGTCGCTGGATCGAAGCCAGCCGGGCCCACCATTTCGCCGCAACTTTGCGGCGTCAGGCGAGCGGCCGCCTCGGTTATCTTTGGCGGTCGTGCCAACCCCCGAGCTTCACGAAGTGGCCGGCACGCGCGCGGGCCTTGCATTCCGGCCTGCCACGGTTGCCGACGCCCGGCTCTATGCCGAGCTGTCGCTCGCCCACCGGCCGGACGAGCCGGACGACCCCGAGGTGACCCGGCACGAGTGGTCTCACCCGACGCCGGGCTTCACCCGCGAGCGCTACCTGGTCGAGCTGGATGGGCGGCCCGCGGGTTACGCCTCCCACAACGAGGGACCGCTGGACGCCGATCCCGACCGGAACGGAGAGGTGACCGCGTTCCTGGCCCCGGCGGCGATGTCGGCGGAACGGCTGCGGGCTGCCCTCGAGTTCATCGAGGAGCGGTCGGCGGCGGCGGGCGTCAAGACCTACACCGCTGACGTCTGGGAGGACGACGTCGCCGAGGTTGAGGTTCTCGAATCGCTCGGCTACCGGCGCGACCGACTCTCCAAGGCGTGGGAGCTCGATCTGATCGAGCACCGCGATCGGCTGCTCCTCCTCGCCGGCCGGGCCGAGGCGCAGATGCGTGAGCAGGGCATCACCTGCGCGGCGATCGCCGGTGACGCCGATCCCGCCAACTGGGCGCGGTGCCACGAGGTCGAGGCCACCGCGGGCGAGGACATGCCTCGCACCGGCCCCTACCTCCGGCCCACGTTCGAGCAGTACATGAACTGGATGGAGACGCCCGACGTCAGTCCCTTCTGGTGCTTCACGGCCCGGGAGGGCGAGCGCGTCGTGGGCCTCACCAACCTGCGCTTCCCGCCCGTGCAGGGCAACGTCTGGACCGGTTTCACCGGCGTCCTCCGCGAGTACCGGGGCCGCGGCATCGCGCGGGCGGTCAAGCTCGCCGTGCTGAGGCAGGCAATCGAGCAGAACGTGACGCGCATCCGGACCGACAACGACGAGACCAACGCGCCGATGCTGCACGTCAACGAGGAGCTCGGCTTCCAGCGCATCCCGGGGATCCTCAGCTACCGCAAGGGGTCGTGAGGATCCGCCCGGCCACGGTCGAGGACGTGCCCGCCGTGTGCGCCATCGACGCCGCTTTTCGCCCCGACGAGCCGATCGACCCCGTGGTCGAGCGCTACCACTGGGACACGCCGGAGCCGTCTGTCACCACCGAGCGGTGGATCGCCGAAACCGAGGACCGACCGGCTGCCTACGGCATCCTCTTCCATGCCGACTGGAGCCTCGTGACCGAAAGGAACTGCATCGCCTGGGTCGGCTGGCTGCCCGAGCGAGCCGACCTGCTGCCGGACCTGCTCGGGTTCGTCGAGGGTCGAGCCGCCGCCCTCGGGAGCTTGCGCCTCCAGGTCTACTGTCGTGAGGATGAACCGGCGGTCGTGGCGGCCCTGGTCGCGGCCGGCTTCCGCCTCGACTCCCTGGCCCAGGTTTGGGAGCTCGACCTGCGCCGGCATCGGGACCGCATCCTCGAGCTCGTCGAGGCCGCGCGCGCGGCAATTGCCGAGCTGGGCATGCGACTCCTTCCACTGAGCGAGCACCCAGTTGAAGACCCCTACCGAGACCTCTACGAGGCCTGGAGCGAGGCCCGCCTCGACATGCCGCGGAGCCATGAGATGACTCCGATTCCCCTCGAGCAATACCGATCCTGGCATCGGGCGCCGGACCATCGAGCAGACCGCCAGTGGATCGCCCTCGACGGGGACCGGATCGTCGCCCTCTCCTACCTGCGCTACCCGCCCGCGGGAGGCCGCGTCTGGACGGGGTTCACGGGAACGGTGCGCAGCCACCGTGGCCGAGGCATCGCCCGGGCGGTGAAGCTGGAGACCCTGGCGCAGGCGATCGAGGTCGGCGTCGAGAGCGTGCGCACCGACAACGACCAGCGGAACGCCGCCATGCTTCATATCAACGAGGAGCTCGGCTACGCGCCGCGGCCGTCGTTCGCCGACTACGAGAAGGAGCTCTGAGGGCACCGGTGGAGATCCGCTTCGACACCTACTACGACTACGCGGCGCTGAGCGAAGCTCTGCACCAGCTCGCGGCCGCCCACCCCGAGCTCGCCCGCCTGGAGTCGATCGGCAGGAGCCACGAGGGCCGCGACCTGTGGCTGATTACGGTCACCAACCAGGCGACCGGACCCGACACCGAGAAGCCGGCCTTCTGGCTCGACGGCAACATCCACTCCGTCGAGCTGGCTGCCTCGATGGCCTGCCTCTACTCGATCAACGAGCTCCTGACGCGGTACGGCGACGACCCGCAGGCGACCCGGCTGCTTGACCGGATGGCCTTCTACATCCTGCCTCGGATCAACCCCGATGGTGCCGAGCTCGCCCTCGCCAGGCCTCCTCGCTACGTCCGCAGCGGCGTTCGCGACTATCCCTTCGCGGACCAGGACTCGGGGCTGAGGCCCGAGGACGTGGACGGGGACGGCAGGCGCCTCTCGATGCGGCTGCGCGACCCGGCCGGGCCCTGGAAGAAGTCCGCCCGGGATCCCCGGGCGATGATCCGCCGCGGTCCCGACGAGGACGGCGGCGAGTACTACCGGGTCTTCCCTGAAGGCCGCGTGGCCGACTACGACGGCTGGGTGGTCCGCTTCGCCCGAACCGCCCAGGGGCTCGACTTCAACCGCAACTTCCCCGCCATCTGGGAGGGCGAGGGGACCCAGAAGGGCGCTGGGCCTTTCCCGCTCTCGGAGGCCGAGACGCAGGCGGTGGCACGCTTCATCACCGAGCGGCGGAACCTGACCGGGGCGATCACCTACCACACCAGCGGCGGGGATCCATCTCCGGCCACTCTCCTTCAAGCCCGACGAAGAGATGCCGACCGAGGACCTCTGGACCTACCGGCTGATCGGCAGACGGGCAACCGAGATCACCGGGTACCAGGCGGTGAGCGTGTATCACGACTTCCGCTACCACCCGAAGGAGATCATGACCGGGGCCTTCGACGACTGGCTCTACGACCAGCTCGGAGTCTTCGCCTGGACCACCGAGCTCTGGGACATCGTCGGCCGGGCCACCGGCAAGACCGACCGCAAGCAGATCGAGTGGTACCGCGACCATCCCGAGGAGGATGACCTGGCGATTCTCAAGTGGGACGACGAGCAGAACGGCGGGCGCGGATTCGTCGACTGGTATCCCTTCGAGCACCCTGACCTCGGCTCCGTCGAGCTGGGCGGTTGGGACGGCCTCTTCAGCCTCGTCAACCCACCGCCTCACCTGCTCCTGGAGGAGATCGCCAAGAACCACCTGTTCGCAGTCGCCCAGGCCGCCATGGCGCCGCGGCTGGAGGCTCCCCACCTGACCGCCGAGGCGCTCGGCGAAGGACGCCACAAGGTCACCCTGCTGCTCGAGAACACCGGCTTCCTCGGCACCTACGTCAGCCGCCGGGCGCAGGAGCGCAAGGCGGTCCGTCCGATCCGGCTCGAGCTGGAGGGCGCCGAGGTGCTGACCGGCGAGCGCAAGAGCGAGGTTGGGGACCTGGAGGGCCGGTCCAACAAGCTCGACTGGACCAGCAGCTCGGCGACCGACAATCGCCTTCGCCGGGAGTGGGTTGTGCGTGGCCCCGCCGGGACGGTGCTGACCGTTCATGTCATCAGCGAGCGCGCCGGCACGCTCCACCTGCCCCTGGAGCTCCGGTAGCCCGCTACCGCTTGGAACGCGCCCCTCTCACCGCCGGCAGGGCCTGGCCGGCGCCCTGCTCCAGGAGGGCCTGAGCCGCGTCCACGCCCTCGGTTCCAGCACCGCCATCGTCACCTGCGCGGAGGGCAATCTGCCGTCCTGCTCGCTTTACGAGTCCGTCGGCTTCCGCGCCGATCTTCGCGGCGTCGAGGACGCCCGCGTCGTGATTCCCGGCCGCGCCCCAGCTTTCACTCAGCAAACCCACAGGTAAAGCGCAGAGCATTCAGGTCATGGCCGAAGCCGGACCGCGGGTCCTCGTCGTCGACGACGAATCCAACATCACCGAGCTCGTCGCGATGGCCCTTCGCTACGAGGGGTTCACGGTGAGCACGGCCGCCACCGGCCGCGAGGCTCTGACCAAGGTCGCCAGCTTCAAGCCGGCGCTGGTGGTGCTCGACGTGATGCTGCCGGACATCGACGGCCTGGAGGTGCTGCGCCGCCTTGGCGGCAGCGGCCTCAAGGTGCCGACGATCTTCCTCACCGCCCGGGATGCGACCGAGGACAAGGTCCACGGCCTCACCCTCGGCGGCGATGATTACGTCACCAAGCCCTTCAGCATCGAGGAGCTGATCGCCCGGATCCGGGCCGTGCTCCGCCGCAACGGTGTCGATCCCGCAGCCGGCAGCACGCTCACCTTCGCCGACCTGGAGATGGACGAGGACGCGCACGAGGTGCGGCGCGCGGGTCGGCCCATCGACATGACGCCGACCGAGTATCGCCTGCTGCGATACCTGCTCATCAACGCCGGCCGGGTGCTCACCCGAAGCCAGATCCTCGACCACGTCTGGCGGTACGACTTCGGGGGTGACGGCACCGTCCTCGAGACCTACATCTCCTACCTGCGGCGAAAGATCGACCGCTTCGATCCACCTCTGATCCAGACCGTCCGCGGAGTCGGCTACGTGGTCCGCCAGCCCCGCTCGTGACCCGCTCCCTGAGGGGGAGGCTGCTCGCCGGCCTGGTCCTGCTCGCCGCGACCGGGCTGCTGGTCTCGGCCGGCGCCACCTACCTGGCTCTCCAGTCGTTCCTCGACCTGCGCCTCGCCGACCAGCTGACGGCGGACCGGTCCACCGCGCTGGCGGCGCTCGGGAGCAACTTCCTCGGCAGGTCGGGTGACCGCGGGCCGGGAGGCTCACCGGTCCAGCTCCCGCCGGGGACCTACGGAGCCCTCTACAGCCCGGACGGCCTGACGCTGCTCAAGGAAACCGGCTTCGGGGTCGACGAGACCTCCGCGTCGGTCCGGCCCCGGCTGCCCAGCCCGGTGCCCCACGATGGGCCCGACGCGGCCACCTGGCTGACCCTGCCCGCCGAGGACGGCAGCCAGTTCAAGGTTCGAACCGAGTCCGTCGACGGCGCCGGCGGCGAGATCCTGGTGCTGGCCGTCCCGCTCAGCGAGGAGGCGGGCACGCTGCATCAGCTTCTGCTCCTCGAGGCACTGATCAGCAGCGCTGTCCTGATCGCGCTCGCCCTGCTCGCCTGGCGCGTCATCGGGCTCGGGCTCCGACCCCTGGAGCGGATGGGGGAGACTGCGGCGGCGATCGCCGCGGGCGACCTCTCGCGCCGCGTCGAGCCGGCGACTCCGACGACCGAGATCGGACGTCTCGGCCTCGCACTGAACGCCATGCTGGCCCGGATCGAGGCGTCCTTCGCGGCCCAGACGGAGGTGGAGCGGCAACTCCGCCGCTTCGTCGCCGACGCCTCCCACGAGCTGCGCACGCCGCTGACCTCCATCCGCGGCTATGCGGAGATGCTCCGCCGGGGGGCGGCCGAGTCACCCGCGGACGCTTCGACGGCGCGCCGGCGGATCGAGGAGGAGTCGGTCCGCATGAGTCACCTCGTGGACGACCTCCTGCTCCTCGCCCGGCTCGATCAGGGGCGCCCCCTCGAGCGCCGTCCGGTGGACCTGGTCAAGATCGCCCGCGACGCCTGCGACGACGCCCGCGCCGTTGCTCCCCGGCGCTCGATCAGGCTCGACTCGCCGGGCCCGTTGACGATCGTCGGCGACGACCTCCGCCTCCGCCAGGTGGTGGGCAACCTGGTCCGCAACGCCCTCATCCACACCCCGGCCGCCTCCCCGGTCGAGGTCGTCGTGGCAGCCTCCGACGGCCATGCCCGGGTGAGCGTGATCGACCACGGCCCGGGCCTGCCGCCGGGTGAGGAGCGCCGCGTCTTTGAGCCCTTCCACCGCGCTGACCCCGGGCGCAGCCGCGACCGCGGCGGTTCCGGGCTCGGACTCTCGATCGTGGCCGCCGTCATCGCCGCCCATGGCGGCAGCGTGGAGGTCATCGCGACGGCCGGGGGAGGCGCCACCTTCCAGTTCCAACTTCCTCTCCCGGACAAGCCGGGCTGATCGCCGGCAGCCTTCGTCATAGAATCCCTTTGTGCTGCTGGCGCAGATGCAGGGATTCCTGGAGGTGGCCCGCCGGGGCAATGTGAGCCGCGCCGCCGAGGCGATGTACGTCAGCCAGCCGACGCTGACCGCGCGCCTTCACGCGCTCGAGAGCGAGCTCGGCGAGAAGCTCTTCGTCCGGACCCGGCAGGGCATGCGGCTGACCGACGCCGGCCGCGCCTTCCTGCCCTTCGCGGAGAGGGCGACCCAGGCGGTGAGAGAGGGGCGGGAGGCGATCGCCGAGCTCAACTCGGGGTCCGCCGGTCACCTCGTCCTGGCCGCGGCGCCGGCCGTCAGCACCTACGTCCTGCCGCCGCTGCTGGAGCGCTTCGCGGCGGCCCACCCGCGGGTCGAGGTGGCGGTCCGCACCGGCCATTCCGAGGAGGTGCTCCAGGCCGTGCTCAAGAGCGAGGTCCAGCTCGGCCTCGGTCGCGAACTGCGGCACCACGACATTGAGCTGATCCCGTTCTACGAGGAGGAGCTGGGGTTGATGGTCGCGCCCGGCCACCATTTCGCCGAGCGTCGCTCGGTCTCGATGGCCGACCTGGCCGGTGAGCAGCTGATCCTCTTCGACCGCACCTCCAGCTACTACGAGCTGACCCAGGCCTCTTTCGCCAGCGCCGGCCTGACGCCGCGAGGGATGTTCGAGCTCGACAACATCGAGGCGGCCAAGAAGATGGTCGAGCGGCGCCTCGGCGTGGCTCTGCTGCCGCGGACCGCCGTCGCGGTCGAGGTGGCGGCCGGCACCCTGCGCCGGGTGAACATCTCCGATGGCCTGCCGCTGCGCCGCCGGCTGGTCGCCATGCGCCGGCGCGACGTCGGCGAGCCGAGCGGCGTCGTCAAGGCCTTCATCGAGCTCCTTCTTCGCGCCGAGGAACTGATCGCGTCCGCTTGATATAGGTTAAGCCGATCGAAGCTATCGGAGCTATCAATTGGACAGATATCAAACTAATTGATAGCGTGAGTTACATGAATAGGACATCGCAGTCGAACGAGACCGTCGCCGGCTCCGGGATCCAGTCTTCTGCCGAGATCGCGGAGTGCAACTGCCCGGACGGTTGCGAGCGCGATCACGACAACGACTGATCACCCGACCCTGACCATCGACTAGGGAGGTTTCATGGAACTGGTCCCGTCTCCGCTGCTCCCCGACGGCTACAAGGTGCCCTCGACCCGCTGGAAGCACGGCAGTGCCCGCCTTCGCGAGCTTCTCGCCGAGAGGCCTTACGTGTTCGGCCCCGGCGTCTACGACCCCCATGGCGCCGAGCTGCTGATGTATCACGGCTTCGACGCCGTCTACTTCAGCGGGTACTCCTTCGCCGTCGGCCACCTCGGAACAACCGACATGGACCTCTATTCGAGCGTCGAGATCGCCGACGGCGTCCGCCGGACGGTCAGCGCGCTGCGCAAGTTCCAGCTGACGATGGCGATGGGCGACCCCGACAAGGGCGTCGACCCGGTCCACCTCGAGATCCCGCCCGTCGTCGCCGACATGGACGTCGGCTATGGGAACATCTTCAACGTCCAGCGCACGACCGAGCTCTACGTCAACACCGGTGTCGCGGCGGCCCACATCGAGGACCAGGTGATGCCCAAGCGCTGCGGCCACATCGCCGGCAAGGCGCTGGTCTCCGCCGCCGAGATGGTCGGCAAGCTGCGGATGATGCGCAACGTGGCCGACGACCTCGGCCACCGGGACTTCATCGTCATCGCCCGCACCGACGGCGTCTCGGCGTCGGAGGCGCCGGAGTCGACCCGCGGCATCCAGCTCGCCATCGAGCGGGGGCTCCGCTACATGGACAGCGGGGTGCCGGATCTCCTCTGGTGCGAGTTCCCGACCGCCGCCCGGGGCCCGGTCGAGCAGTTCACCGCGGAGATCCGCAAGCGCTTCCCGAAGACGCGCTTCGCCTTCAACTACTCGTCCTCCTTCAAGTGGCAGAACGAGAAGGACCCGATGACCTTCGACGAGCTGGGCCAGTTGGGGGTCGGCTTCCTCTTCATCACCCTCGCGATGCAGCACGCCGCCGGCTACGGCATGAGCGAGGTCCTGACCGCCCTCAAGGAGCGCAAGGAGCAGGGCTACATCGAGCTTCAGCGCCGCGAGTGGGACGAGGGCAGGGACGTCCCGACCAGGAGCCACCACCTCTTCACCGGGGTGCCCTACCACCACCACGTCGGCGAGAGCTACGGCGCCCGCGGGATGGGCGTCGACGAGGGGCTCGCCAAGGAGCTGGTCGTCTAGGGGGCGCTCGGCTTCGGGCGTCGCCGGAGATTTGGCATCCGGAAGGTCATCTCACCGCGCTTGACGACCACCGGCTCGCCCCGCCACGCCTTCAATGAGGCGGAGCCAATTACGCTCACCGCGGAGAGCAGCGGCAGCACGAAGAGCGCGCCCACGATCCCGGCCACCTCGAAGCCGGCGACCAGGCCGAGGATGGCGGCGATGGGGTGGAGGCCGACCGCGCCGGCGGTGATCCGCGGCGCCAGGATGTTGTTTTCGACGAACTGCATGGCGATGAAGAAGACGATCACGTAGAGCATCAGGGGCAAGGGCTGGAAGGCGCTGATCAGCACCGCCGGCAGCGCCGCGAGGATCGGCCCGACCATCGGCACCAGCTCGAAGAGGAACGCCAGGAGCCCGATCACGATCGGGTACTGGACCCCCAGCAGCCAGCAGCCGACGCCGGCGGAGACGCCGATGATCGCGGCCATCGTCAGCTGGCCGCGGATGTAGCCTCCGAGCACGGTGCTGAGGGTGTCCTCCACGAACCGGAATCGCTCCCGGTGGTGGGTGGGGACCAGCTGGGCAAAGGCCGCCCGGACCCGCTGGCCATCGACCATGAACCAGAAGGCGAGGAGGAGGACCAGGGCGACGTCGGCGAGGATGCCGGCGGCGAGCTGGATGTAGCCGATGGCCTGGAAGACGAGCTGCTGAAGCTGGCCCTGGGCCGAATGCCCCAGGTTGGCCCGGACCTGGTCCGGGGCCGGCAGCTTGATCCCGAACCCGGCCGCCGCCGAGTTGACCCCGTTCATCAGGTTGTCGAAGTAGGCGGGCAGCCGGCCGCTGAGGCTGTGGGACTGGCCGACCAGTGGCCCCAGGAAGAGGAAGGCGCCGGCGGCGACGAGGGCTGCCGCGAAGAGGTAGGTGGCGAGGGCGGCCGCGACCCGCGGCATGAACCTTTCGAGCCGGACGAGGACCGGCTCGAGGGCGGCCGCCACCACGATGGCGAGCAGGACGAGCACCCCGGCATGGACCAGGAAGTGGCTGATGACCCACCAGAGGGCGTAGGCGAAGAAGATGCCGGCGACCGCGACCAAGCACTGGTCGCGGAGCCTCGCCCAGTTCAGATTTGACATCTGCAACTAAAGGTTAGGTGAGGTTGGCGACTCGCGGACCACCGTCAGGGGGTCCTTGTCCTCCCGGAGCCCCTTGAAGGCGGGGTGACGGAGCTGGCCGGACTTCGTCCACTCCGTGAACCGGAACTCGCCGACCAGCCTCGGCTCGGTGAAGACGGCGGCCCGGGGCGGGCGGGTGCCCGCGCCGAAGGGCGAGGTCTCCCGCCGGAGCGGCTCGAGCCGGGATTGGAGGAGCGCCAGCATCCGCTCCGTGAAGCCGGTGCCGACCTTGCCGGCGTAGACCAGGGTCGGCCCTTCGTGATAACCGACCAGGAGGGCGCCGATCCGACCTTCGCGAGCGCCCGCGCCCGGCAGCCAGCCGCCGATGACGAGCTCCTGGCCCTGGTGGTTCTTGATCTTGAGCCAGGCGTCGGAGCGCCTGCCGGGCAGGTAGGCGCTGTCGAGGCGCTTGGCCATCACGCCCTCCAGCGCCAGCTGCCGGCTCGCCTCCCGGGTGCCCTCGCCGTCTCCGGGAGTCGAGGGCGGGGTCTGCCAGAAGCGTCCCTTCAGCTCCAGAGTCTCCAGCAACCGGCGCCGTTCGGTGTAGGGGAGGGGCATCGTCGAGCGCCCGTCGAGGTAGAGGAGGTCGAAGATGACGTAGCCGACCGGGATCTCCTTCATCCGCCGCCGGACGTCACCCTCCGCCGTCAGCCCCATCCGGCCCTGGAGCAGCTCGAAGCTGGGCCGGCCATCCTTGCCGACGGCGATCACCTCGCCGTCGAGGACAATCTCGTGCGAGCCGATCGCCGCTCCCATCTCGCGCAGCTCGGGGTAGCGGGAGGTGATGTCCTCCAGGCTCTGGCTCTGCAGCCGCACGCGGCCACCCGAGCAGTAGGCGACGGCGCGGATACCGTCCCACTTGAACTCGAACCCGTAGGCCGTGGGGTCCCTCGGGAGGTCTGCCGCGAGCCTGGCCTTCATGGGTTCGATGCGGTCGGGAGGTGGCTCCCGTCCCGGGTCCTGGGGAGGGTCCATCCGGTGGATCATCCAGTTCTTGTCGCCGGTCTGAAAGAGCACGTAGCGACCCACCACGCGCTCGCCGTGGAGGACCACCGTCACCTCCCGCTCGGACCACTTCTCCTCCTCGTAGGTGCCCTTGTCCCAGACGGTCACCGCGCCGGCGCCGTAGTTGCCCTCCGGGATCGTCCCCGCGAAGTCGATATAGGAGAGCGGGTGGTCCTCGACGTGGACGGCGAGGTGGTTTCGCTTCGGGTCGGGCGGGATCCCCTTGGGCACGGCCCAGGAGACGAGGACGCCGTCGCGCTCGAGCCGGAAGTCCCAGTGGAGGCTCGTCGCGTGGTGCTCGTGGACGACGAAGCGCGGCAGCTTCCCGCGCTTGAGGGGCGTCCCACCGGCGGGCTCCGGCGTCTTCCCGAAGTCGCGCTTCCTGCGGTACTGCTCGAGCGGCATCGCCGGTGCCAGGACGCTAAGAGGCGACGACGAGGAACGGGACCAGCTGCTCGGCCGCGGTGAGGGAGCCGTGGTGCCCGACCAGCAGGGCCTCGATCGAGAGCACGCTCGGCTGGACCACGCCGACGGGGCCCCGGGCGGCGGCGATGACGTCGCCGATCCGGCTCCGGGCGGCGTCGGTGACGGTCGGCCCGAACCAGCCGCGCTCGATCGCGTCCTCCTGCAGCACGACCCAGACTCGGTCACCCAGCCTTTCGGTCCAGGCGGCGAAGACCTCCCCCGCGGCGCCGTCACGGGTGTAGACGTGGCGCGCCCGTGGCTCCCCACCGAGGAGCCGGACGCCGTGCCGGAGGGCAGGCTCGCGGTCGAAGTCGATCCGATCGTCTGGCGCCACGTCCACCATCCCGTGATCGCCCGTGATCACGAGGGCGCTGTCCGGCGGGAGCCGCTCCGCAAGAGCGGTCGCGAGCTGGTCGACGAGGCCCAGCTGGAGGCGCCAGGCGTGGGAGTCCACGCCCCGGACGTGCCCGGTCAGGTCGAGATCGGGGTGGTAGGCATAGACGAAGCTCCGGCCCGGCGCCCGCAGCGCCGCGACCGTTTCCGCGGCGAGGTCGCCCATGCTGAACGCGGGCCGGTACTGGGCGCCCCGGAGCGCAGCCCGGGTGAGCCCGCTTGTCCTGTGCTCGCGGGGCCCGACGACGTAGGCCTTGACGCCGCCCTCCTCCGCGAGCTGGAAGCTGGTCGGGTCGGGCTGTAGATCCTCCGGGACCACGATGCTGCGAAGGTCGACGTGGGGGCCCGGGCCGTGGAGCGACCATCGGAGGTTGTTCATTGCCCGGTCGTGGCCGGGGACGCTCATCGTGTAGCCGACGATCCCGTGCTCGCCGGGGGTCTTGCCGGTGCCGAGCGACGCGATGCTGACCGCGGTGCTGGAGGGGAAGCCGGCGCTGATCGAGGTGCCCTCGTCGGCCAGCCTGGCGAGGAATGGCGCGTGCTTCCGGTTCTGCCCGATCAGGTCCCAGCCGAGGCCGTCGACGAGGAGCAGGCAGGCGTTGGCGACCGGTGCGATGCCGAGCGGGTTGGGATGTCCCCTGAGGCCCAGCGCGGCCAGCAGGGAGGGGGTGAGGTCGCTGAGCGCGGACCTCCCATAGAGGGGGACGAGCGGGGTCGCGGAAGCCATTCGACTTCCAGCTTACGTTTCGGCCTCCGGCGAGTCGCCCCCCGTCCCTAGGCGGCCACCGCCGGCCGGCAGACCTTGCAGGGCCGGAAGCCCTGCGCGCGCGCCTCCCCCTCGGTATGGAACTCCAGCTGGTAGCGGGGCTGCACCCGGCGAGCGTGGCGGCAGGTCGGCAGGCAGAAGATGTGCGTCGTCCGGCTGCCGAAGAAGCGCACCCGCTCCCGGGCGAGGCGCTCCATCAGGGTCGGGTCCACGCCCTCGGCCGCCAGGATCTCCTTCTTGGCCGCGGTCCCGCCGGCGCCGTAGTTGCCGATCACCCCGTCGGTGCGGATGACGCGGTGGCAAGGGATGATGACCGGGATCGGGTTGTTCGCCAGCGCCGTGCCCACGGCCCTCACCGCCGACGGTCGCCCAATCTCGCGCGCGACCCAGCTGTAGGTCCGGACCTCACCCCGGGGGATCTGGGCGGTCTTCAGCAGCACCGAGCGCTCGAAGGGCGTCTGCTCCCGGAGGTCGTAGCGTCGCGAGCGCCGGAGCGACGCGGGCACCGACTCGGCGCGCCGCAGCGGCCGGCCGAACTCCTTTCCGAACCAGCGGGCAAAGGCTGCCTCATCGTTCTCGTCCGCCCGCATCACGGCCGAGATGCCGTCGCGGTTCCAGGCGACCCAGATCGGCCAGACCTCCTCCGAGACAAGCCCGTACTGGTCGCCCGCGACGGCGGCCAGCACCGCGGGGAGAAGGGACGCCGGCGCGGTGACCTCGCCCAGCCGGGCGAGCTGCGCGGTGATGCTCATCGAAGCTCCTCCTTGAGGATCGCGAGGCCGCGGTGGACGTCCGACTTGGCGGTGCCCGACGGCACCCCGAGGACGCCGGCGATCTCGTCGTAGTTGAAACCCTGGACGTGCCGCAGGACGATGGCCTCCCGGTAGCGGGCGGGCAGGCGGTGGACCGCGTCCCGCAGGTCGTGCAGCTCATCGGGCAGCAGCCCGTTGGCGTGCGGCTCCGCGATCGCCTCCAGCGGGACCGTCTCCCGGAGCCGCCGCCGGAGGCGGTTGCGGAACACGTTGAGCGCGATCCGGTGCAGCCACGCCGAGACCTTCAGGTCGCGGATGCGCTCCGCGTCGTACTCCTCGAGCGCCCGGTGAGCCCGGATGAAGGCGTCCTGGGCGATCTCCTCCGCGTCGGAGGGGTTGCCGGAGAGGCTCAGCGCGAAACCGAAGATGCGGTGCTGGTGGGTCTCGACCATTCGTTCGAAGTCCCTCGCTGTGATCACTGCATCCTCTTCAACACCGACTCTGAGGCGGCGGTTGCACCCGGCGCCAGTAATCTTGTAATCGTGCCCGAGACCGACCTTCGCGAGTGGTTCGCCGCCCGAGTCCCGCCCGGCTGGTTCAGCCGCCCGCCCGAGATCCAGGTCGACGGCGACGAGATCCTCGTGACCGGGCGGCTGCCCGGCGACGCCGGCGATGACGCCGGCCACGAGGCGCGGATCACGCGCTTCCGGGAGGAGAGCCGCGAGCAGCGGATGCGGATCGCCGAGGAGGGCCAGCGGAGGTTTCGGAAGAAGGTCTCCTGGGGCGCTGTGGTCGGCGACCTGGAGGAGACCTTCACGACGCTCTCGCTGCCCGTCATGACGCGGCTCCGGCAGCCCGAGCGGCAGGTCCTCGACACCCTCATCGCGGCGGGCGTGGCGAGGAGCCGGAGCGAGGCGCTCAACTGGTGCGTCAGGCTCGTGGCCGAGAAGCAGGCGGAATGGCTGAAGGACCTCAAGTCAGCCCTGCAGGCGGTCGAGAAGGCACGAGCCAAGGGTCCGAAACCTTAGGCCGAGGCCCGATTCTTCAAACGGATAACGAACTGGAGGCCCGACCAGCGCTCGTCGATGGCGGCCACCTTGTTGTCCACCAGCCCGCTGGGAAGGATGATCTCGCGGAGGGCGTTCTCGGTGATGTCGGTCGCGATGCCCGAAGCGCGCTTGGGCCAGCACAGCCAGAGCCGCCCGTTGGGCTCCAGCTGCACCGCCAGCTCGGCGAAGCGGCGGATCACCTCAGCCTGGGTGAGCGCGAAGAAGACGATCACGTCGTAGGGACCGGCCAAGCGCTGGTGGGCGCCCTCGGCGAGGATCAGAACCTCCGATCCCTCGCGGATCCCCAGCTTGCGCGGCAGCGGGGTGCCCGAGTAATCGCGCTCAGGCGTCCGCGCGGGCATAGGTGAGCATGTGGTGGGAGAGCAGGCGGCCGTCGGCGCTAAAGCAGTCGGCCACCCCGTAGATCAGCCGCCGGCCGTTGCGCAGGATTCGGGCGCTGCAGGTGATGTCCTCCTCACGGGCGGCCGCGATGAAGGCCGTGTTGAGCTCGGTCGTGACAGTGGACGGTCCCCGGCCGTGGGTGCCGAGGATCGCCACCCACAGCGTGCAATCGGCGGCGTTCATGTAGACGCCCCCGCTCAGGATCCCGCCCGGGCGCTCCCAGCGCTTCAGGAAGGGAACCCGGATGGTCGCCTCGCCGCCGCCGACGCTGACGATCTGGAACCCGTACGCGGAGGTGAACTCGTTCGCGTCGAGCATCCGCTGCAGCTCCTCGAGGCTGGGAGGGCCGGGCAGGTCGGTCAACGGGAAACCGTCAGCCCGATCTGCCCGTGCGCCGGCTTGGGATCGCTGAAGACGCGCCGCCGGCTGTCGCCCTCGGCCACGGCGGAGGTGTCCCAGAGCCGGTTCTGGGCCTCGAAGCTGAACTGGGAGGCCTGCGGGTAGCGTTCCAGGAGGACGGTGCCGAACTCGTTCAGGAGGTGCTGGATCGACATGCTGACGAACCCGTCGAAGGTCGCCCGGACGACGTCCGCGACCTCGTGGGGATCGATCGGCCGCGAGCTGTCCGAGTACCGCCAACGGACGTCGCAGAAGATGTAGAGCGGGCGGTCGACCCGCTCCGGCAAGGTCGTGTACTGGTCCCGCAGGAACTTGGCGAAGGCGCTGCCGGTCAGCTTCACGAGCCGGAGCTGAAGGACGCCGGCGGTGAGCGAGCGAATGCCGTCGCGGCCGATCTCGAGGTCGACCACGCCGTGCTCGTCGCGCCGGGGCCCTTCGAAGAGCTTGTCCGAGTGCGCGTCGAAGGGCAGCTCGCGCTCGCGGATCCGGAGCCACTCCATCTGCGGGTAGGTGGCCAGGAAGCGGCGGGCGAGGAACTCCGCCCAGCCCTCGTGGGTGTCGCCGTCGTACTCCAGCAGAGCGGCGTAGGTGAAGTTTTTCATGGTGTCGGTGGCGACGACGTTGGAGTTGTCACCCTCGGTGTAGGAGGCCATGAAGGTGTCGCCGAAGACATCGACCGTGGTCTCGGTGCCGAAGAGCGGCGTCTTCCCGCCGTAGGCGCGATAGCAGCGGATCGCCGCCTTGCCGTAGCGGATCTGCAGCTTCATTTGCCGATCCGCGAGCCGGCGATGTCCACCACCGCTCTCAAGCCCGTTTCCAACTCCTCGTTGCGGTCTCCACTCATGCGTTGCCTCAAAATTTCCATGACCTCGGACTTGTGCCGCCCGTTGACGAAGACGACGAAGCGGAACCCGAACCGATCCTCGTACTCGTCGTTGAGGCGGTCGAGCTCAGGCACATGATCGGCGCCCTGCTCGGCGAGCGAGAGGCGCGACAGTCGATCGGGGTCCTCGCCGATCCGCGGGTGAGCGTTGAGGGTCTCGACCTTCTCCTCTTCGCTGAGCTCCGCCAGCAGGTCGTGGGCATGGGCGATCATCGCCTCCTCGGACCCATACGGCCCGTCCGCCGCGAGCCGTCGGGCCAGGGGCGTCGACCCTTCGAAGAGCGCTTCAACTGCCACGGTAGGAGGAGCAGGAGAAGGGCGAGATGAGCAGCGGGACGTGGTGCTGGCGCGCCTCCGCGATCGCCACGTCGAGAGTCACGCGGGAGAAGAAGTGCGGCTGGGAGCCGTAGTAGGGAGCGAGGTCGAAGACCAGCTGGTACCAGCCGGGCATGAGTTCGGCGGTGAGCAGGTTGGCGACCCGCCCGTCCTCGCCGGTGGTGCCCGAACCGACCAGGACCAGGTCCCGGCCCTCCCGCCGGTTGACGGTGACGGCCACGCCGGCGGCGGGCGCGCCGCGCGTCGTATCGAGAACGTGGGTGGAGATTCCCGCGCCGGTCATGGAAGATTGCTCCTGTAGATGCTGAGGATCGTCGCCGGCCCGTTCCAGTTCACAGCCCGGCTCGAGGCCGAGGCAGCCCCACGGACCGTCGCGGCCCTGCGCAAGCTGCTGCCGATGCGATCCAAGATAATCCAGGCGCGCTGGAGCGGCGAGTCGGCCTGGGTCCCGCTCGGCGACCTCGAGGTCGGCGTCGGCTTCGAGAACCACACCAGCCACCCCGCCCCCGGCCACCTGCTCCTCTACCCCGGCGGGCTGAGCGAGACCGAGATCCTCTTCCCCTACGGCGCCACTCTCTTCGCGAGCCGGATGGGGCAGCTGGCGGGGAACCACTTCGCCACCATCGAGGGCGGCGCCGAGCAGCTGCCCGAGCTCGGCCGCCTGGTCCTCTGGGAGGGAGCCCAGGACATCCTCTTCGAGGAACCGTAACTTGCTGATCAGAGGCGGCACGATCGTCGATGAGGACGGCGAGCGGCAGGCCGACCTCCTGATCCGGGAGGGCCGGATCGTCGCCTCCGGCCAGCCGGTGGACGGTGAGGAGACGATCGACGCGACCGGGCTCTACGTGCTCCCCGGCGTCATCGACCCGCATACCCACTTCTCGCTCGACACCGGCAGCGGCCGCACCGCCGACGACTTCGTCAGCGGCTCCGGCTCCGCCGCGGCCGGGGGTGTCACGACCTACCTCAACTTCGCCACCCAGCACCCTGACCAGGGCTTCGAGGAGGCCCTCGCCGCCGTTCGCCGCGAGGCCGAGGCCGGTTCGCTGGTCGACTGGTCGCTGCACCTCAACATCACCCACCTCGAGGATGGGTGGGAGGCCGCGCTGGAGCGCGTCGTCGACGGCGGGGTGAGCAGCGCCAAGGTCTACACCACGTACAAGGACTCCGTCTTCTACGTCGACGACTTCACGATCCACCGGCTGCTCGAGCGCTCCGGCGGGGCGGGAATGCTGGTCCAGGTGCACGCCGAGAACGACGACATCCTGGCCGGCACCCGGCGCGAGCTGCTCGCGGCCGGCAAGACCTCCTTCGCCTACCACTCCGCCTCCCGGCCCGCGGTGGCGGAGTCGGAGGCGGTCAGCCGGGGCCTCTTCTTCAGCCGGGTGACGGGCAGCCCGGTCTACTTCGTCCACCTTTCCAGCCCGCTCTCCGTCGACCTCGTCAGCGAGGCGCGGCAAAGGGGGGTCGCGGCGATCGCCGAGACCTGCCCCCACTTCCTCTGCCTCGATGACTCGGTCTACGCCGGGCCCGATGCGATCCGCTTCCTGATGACACCGCCGATCCGCAGCGCGGAGATGCGCGACGGTCTCTGGGTGAGGGTGGCGAAAGGCGAGATCCACTCGGTCGGGAGCGACCACTGCGGCTACTCGCTCGAGCAGCGGGGCCGGTCGGACGACTTCACCCGGGTCAGCCCCGGCATCCCCGGTGTCGAGACGACGCTGCCGCTGCTCTACACGTTCGGCGTCGCGGCCGGGCGGATCGAGATGACCGACCTCGTCCGGCTGCTCTCGAGCGGCCCCGCGCGGATCTTCGGCCTCTATCCGCGCAAGGGGCGGCTCGGCGTCGGCGCCGACGGGGACGTGGTGCTCTTCGACCCCCGGGCCGGCGGCGCCCTCACGGACGCCGAGCTGCACAGCAGCGCCGGCTTCTCGCCCTACACCGGGCTGGAGCTGAAGGGGCGGGTGCGGACGACCATCAGCCGGGGCCGGGTGGTCTACGACCGGGGCGTGATCACCGGCGAGCCCGGCTGGGGCCAATTCATCGAGAGGACGCCATTTGACACCACGCATCTCCCCTGAGCGCCTGGCGGAGAGCCTGGCCGAGCTGGCCCGGATCGGCGGCCGGCCCGACGGCGGCGTCGATCGGCTGGCGGGGAGTCCCGCCGACGTCGAGGCCCGGCAGTGGCTGGCGGCGCGGATGCGGGCGGCCGGCCTCGAAGCCGGCCTTGACGAGGTCAACAACGTCTTCGGGCACCCGCCCGGCGCCGGGCCCTGGCTGCTGCTCGGCTCCCACACCGACACCGTCCCCGCCGGGGGCCGGCTCGACGGCGCCTACGGCGTGATGGCAGCGCTCGAGGTCCACCAGGCCCTGGCCACGGCCGGCCACCCCGCGGCGGCCCGGATCGCCGTGGTCAGCTTCCACGACGAGGAGGGTGTCACCGGCCACGGCTTCGAGGGGAGCGAGCATTTCTGCGCCTCCGCCGGCCTTGCCTCGATCAGCGGCTACCTCGAGCTCCACATCGAGCAGGGCCCGCGGCTGGAGGCGGAGGGCCTGGACCTCGGCGTCGTCGACGCCATCGTCGGGATCGACCGCTACGAGGTCGCGATCATCGGGCAGGCCAACCACGCCGGGACCACGCCCTTCAGCTACCGCCGCGACGCCGGCCGCGCTGCGGCGCGCTTCATCGGCGGGCTCCGCGAGCTGGTGCAGGG
>DAIRGV010000010.1:0-27273 GCA_036794405.1 Candidatus Dormiibacterota bacterium | reverse complement strand
GTGCAGGGCGTCGAGCCGCGGATGGTCGCCAACGTCGGCGCGCTCCAGCTCGAGCCGGGCGCTCCCAATGTCGTGCCGGGCGCGGCCCGCTTCGTGCTCGAGGTTCGCTGCCCCGAGCCGGCCGCGCTCGGCTCGGCCCGGACGTTGCTAGAGGACGAGTTGGCACGCCTCGCCCGGGAGGAAGGCTGCCAACTCGAGTTCACGCCTCAGACGTCCTGGCCCGCGATGGCGATGTTTCCCGGCTACGTCGCCGCCCTGGAGCGGGTTGCACAGCGCACTGGCCTGCCCTGGCGCCGGCTCGAGAGCGGCGCCGGCCACGATGCCGAGATCCTCGCCCGCCACGTGCCGGCGGCGATGCTCTTCGTGCCCAGCCACGAGGGCCTCAGCCACTCGCCTCGGGAGCACACCGACGACCGCCTCCTCGCGCAGGGTTGCCAGGCGCTCCTCGACGGAGCTCTCGAGATCCTCGGCGAGTGAACGCGGAGGAGGAGCTGCGGCACGTCCAGGGCGCGGGTGCCGATGATCCGCTCCCGGCCGGCTTCGAGCTCGACAGGCGGACCTACCCCGGTGACGAGTCCGACCTCGGCCGCGCCCGCGAGGTGATGACCGCGGTGCTCAGCGGCGAGTCGCTGCCCGCCTGGTTCACGTACCAATGCGTCGATGACTCCGCCGTCCAAACCTGCACCCTCGACCGCTGGTCGCTGCGAGCCTGGCGGTTCTGGCTCGCCGCGGAGAACCGCCGCTGGTGGTGGTGGTCGGCGGAACCGGCCGGGGGCGAGATCCGCTTCCGGGCCCTGGTGCGGGCCCGCCCCTACCTGCGGGGCTCGCTCGACTGGCTCTTCACGGCGGCCCGGACGGGCGCCTGAGGGTCTCAGGCGGTCGGGGACGGGCTCGAGTTCCCACTTGGCGCGCCCGGCGGATCTGGCCGGCGTGGTCGTCGCAGTGGGCAGCGTAGATCCGAAGCCAGTCAAGGACTGTGTAGCGACCGCTCTCGGAGTGGGTGCCCTCCCGCTCCCACTCCGGCTCGCTAAGCGCGTCGAGGAGTGCGGCGGTGCTCTCGCGGGCTCCGCGGAGGGCGGCGAGCGAGCCTTCGAGCGGCCGTTCCGAGTAGTGGAGGCTGCGGGCGAACTGCTCCTCGTCGTAGGCGGAGAGGACGGGACGATCCTCGGCCAGCAGCCGGCGGAGGCGGAGGGCGGATGTCATCTCGCTGTCGGCCAGGTGGTGGACGACCTGGCGCGGCGTCCAGCCATCGACGGCGACGTCGAGCTCGGCCCCGGTGATCCCCTCCAGCGCCGCGTCGACTACCCCCGGTCCCTGCCGGTAGCGGTCGATCAGCGCCCCGCGCTCAGCCTCGTCCATCGCCTCGATTGTCGAACCGCTCAGACCGCGCAGCGATTCCCGACGTCGGCGGCCGCCGTCCGCCCAGCGGCGGCCTGCTCGTCGCCGGCGGCGGTCGTGGCCGTGAGTGCATAGGCCCGCGTGGCCTCGCTGGTCGAGGCCGCGAAGACCACGCCGAGGACGTTGCCCTGGAGGTCGACCAGCGGGCCGCCCGAGTTCCCCGGCTGCACGCCCGGCCCCCCAGTAGCGGTGGACGAGTCGATCACGAAGATCTGCCGGGTGACCAGGTTCTCGTTGTAGATGTCGCGGCCCTCGGCATTGATCGTCTCGTCGACCACCGCCGGGGATACCGTCAGGCTCTGGCCGCCGGGGTAGCCGATCGCCGCCCCCTGGGTGCCGCGGCCGGCGGCGCCGACCGCCAGCGGCGCCAGGTTGAGTCCGGGAACGCTCAGGATGGCGATGTCGACCGAGGGGTCGAAGAGGACCACGGTCGCGTTGCGGCGCCTCCCGTCGGGCAGCAGCACGACGGTCCCCCGGGTGCCGGCGACGACGTGGGCGTTGGTCAGGATCTGGTTGGCCCGGATCGGGAACCCGGAGCCGGTGATGATGCCATTGCAGCCCACGCCGATGCTCTGGACCTCGACCGTCTCCTGGCTGGCGCGCTGGACCCCCGGGGTGTCGACCTGGGCGGGAAGCGGGGGGGGAGCCCCGAGGATCGGCTCGAGGCCCGAGAAGGTCGCCGGGAAGGAGACGCCGGCCAGCAGCAGCTCGACGCCGGCGAGGAAGGCGGGCGGCCGCGGCGCGTAGCTGTCGAGGAAGCGGAGGACCGTCGACCGCTGGATGAGGCGGGCGACGATCGGGCTCGGCCCGCGCGAGAAGCTCAGGCCGAGGAACCAGGAGACGACCAGGATGGCGGCCATCGAGAAGAGCGCGCCGGTGATGTTGTCGAGCTCGCCCTGGCGGCTCGATTCGAGGATCCGGATCCGGATCGGCTCGCCCAGCCGGTAGCCGAGGCCGGAGCCGATGCTGCCGAGGGCGAGGAGGACGATCACGCCGACCAGCGGCCGGGTGATCGAGCTGCGGACACCGAAGAGGTCGGCGACCACGGGAGCGAGCGTGGCGCCGAGCAGCACGCCACCGAGGAGGCCAAGGTATTGGAAGAGGGAGAGCCAGAACCCGCGCCGGTGACCGTTGCCGGCCGAGAAGATGATCGCGATCAGGATCGCGAAGTCGATTAGGTTGATGCGTCCCAGCTTATTTCAAGGCCGCCTCCCGCACCGCGGTCCTCGCTCGGGCCCGTTCCCCGATAATTAGAAACCTGATGCACCCGGTCTATCTCGCCAACGAGGGAACTACCGCGGTCGCGGTGATGGCGGTCGTGATGGCGGTCGCCTTCTTGATGGTGATCGGCCTCGGCGCCTACGTCCTCTACTGCGACGCCCAGAACCGGGCCGGCGAGGCGCGCAGGGCGGTCGCCGAAGCCGAGCTCGCCCCGTCCGCACCGGTCGAGGCGCACGCTGTGGCCGGGGAGCCGCCGAACCCGGTCGCCGGCCCCGTGGCCGAACCGCCCGCTCGCCGCCGCCGAACCCGCCCGCCAGGGGATCACTGAGGTCGGCCGGCTCTGAGCTGGCCACTCGACCCCACCGTCTACGCCGGGCTTTTCGCCCTCGGCCTCGCCTACGCCCTGCTCGCGCGGGGCCGGCCCGACCTCCGCCGGCGCCACTTGCTTTTCTTCATCTCCGGCCTGCTGACGACCTGGCTCGCGCTGGAGACGCCGATCGACACCGTCGCCGACCACTACCTGCAGAGCGTCCACATGCTCCAGCACGTCCTCCTCGGCCTGGTCGCTCCGCCGCTGCTCCTGCTCGGCCTGTCGCCCTCGATGGTCGCGATGCTGTTGCGGCTCCCGGGCCTGCGGGCTCTCACAGAGCCGGTCCCGGCGCAGCTCCTCTTCGCCCTCGTGATGGGCGCCTGGCATCTGCCCCTGCTCTATGACCTGACGGTCCGGTCGGAGCCGGTCCACGTCTTCGAGCACCTGACCTTCATGGCCGGCGGCGTGCTCTTCTGGTGGCCGGTGGTCGGTGCCACCTCGGCGGCCGCCCGCTGGCGCCTGGGCGAGGCGGGACGGGTCCTCTATCTCCTCTTCGGCACCGTCCCGGCCGACACCGTGGCGGTGATCCTGATGTTCTCGCGGGCTCCCTTCTACAGTTTCTATGTCCAGGCGCCGCGCCTGGTTCCGGGCTTCGACCCGGTGACCGACCAGGTCCTCGCCGGCGTCGTGCTGATGGTGGTCGGCAAACTCAGCTACCTGGTGGCGATCCTCGAGATCTTCTTCCGCTGGCTGGCGCGCGCTCGTGCCGAGGAAGCCGCCCCCGAAGCCCTGGCGTCGCCCTGATCGCGATCCCTGCCCCGGTCGCGGTCTGGCGGTTCTCGCCGGCCGTGCGCCGGGCGCTCGCCGTCCAGGTCCTCTTCTCCTTCGGGCTCTGGGGCGTCAGCTCCACGGTGATGAACCTCTACCTGCACGGCGCCGGCTTTTCCAACGATGTGATCGGCTACGTCAACGCGATGCCGGCGGTCGCGGCGATCCTCTTCGGGCTGCCGGTCGCGTCCGCCTCGGATCGGTATGGCCGGCGGCCCTTCATCGTCTTCGGCACCGTCGTGGCGGCAATCGGAGCGGCCGCCGTCGCCTTCGCCTCGGGCATCGTCCAGCTGCTTGCCGCTGCCTTCGTGATGGGGATCGGGACGACCTGCATCTTCGCCGTCGGGGCGGCCGTCCTCGCCGACTACTCGACCGGTAGCGACCGCCTGGCGGTCTTCTCCTCCAACTTCCTGCTCGGCTGGGTGGGCGGCTTCTGCGGCTCGGTCGGAGGCGGCTACCTGGCGGCCGCGATCGGCGGCAGGACCGGCCTCCGCGCCGCCCTCCTGCTCGGGGCCGCCGCGGTCGCCCTGGCGACGATCCCCGCCCTCCTCCTGCCCCGGCCGCAGCGGCGGGCGGCGCTGCCCGGCTGGGGAGCCGGGCTGCTGAGCCGGGACCTGCTCAAGTTCGGGATCCCCAACCTCGCGCTGGCCTTCGGGGCGGGCGCGATGGTGCGCTTCTTCAACCTCTTCTTCGCCGCCAAGTTCGGCCTCGGCCCGGGGACGATCGGCGCCATCCTCGCCAGCTCCTACGTGGTGACCGCCGCCGCCGCCCTGGCCGCGCCTGCGATCGCCCGCCGGTTCGGGTCGATCCGCTTCCTGATCGGCAGCGTGGCCCTGTCACTACCCTTCCTGGCGGTCATCACCTACGCGCCCTGGCTGGGGCCGGTGGTGGTGGCCTTCCTCGCCCGGCAGGCCCTGATGAACATGGGCGAGCCCGTCTACCAAGCCTTCGCCCAGGGTAGCGTCGAGCCCCATCGGCGGGGCGCGCTGAACGGCATGTTCGCCTTCAGCTGGAACATCGGCTGGTTCGCCGGCCCGGCGATCAGCGGCGTCCTCCAGGTGCACGGCGGCTTCGAGCTCGCCTTCAGCTTCACGATCGTCTGCTACCTGGTCTACATCCCGCTGCTGTGGTGGTTCTGGGTCCGGCCGGGGAGCCGGAAGGCAGTGGCGACGATCTAGCGGCCGGCGGCTAGTGCGTGCGGGTGGGCTCCAGCCCTGCGGCGATCAGCTTCATGTCGCGCAGCGGCATCACGCTCCGCACCTCGGGGACCCGCTCGAAGTTGTAGGGCGCGGGTGGGGAGGAGGTCGCCCACTCCAGGGTGTTCCCGTCCCAGGGATCCGGTCCGGCGATCACGCCGTGGCGGCGGCTGTAGATCACGTTGATGAGGAAGAGCAGGACCGAGAAGGCGAGCAGGAAGGACATCCCGGTGATGAAGAAGTTGGTCCCCGCCCAGTCCTGCCGGGCGTAGGTCGCGATCCGGCGCGGCATCCCATCGAGACCGAGCGTGTGCATCACGAGGAAGGTGCCGTTGAAGCCGACGAACATGGTCCAGAAGTTCCAGTTGCCGAGGCGCTCGTTGAGCAGACGCCCGGTGAACTTGGGGAACCAGTAGTAGATCCCGGCGAAGATCGTGAACACGCTGCCGCCGAAGAGCACGTAGTGGATGTGGGCGACGACGTAGTAGCTCTGGTGGAGCTGGGTGTCGACCGGAACCGCCGAGAGGTAGACGCCGGTGATGCCACCGATCAGGAACGTCGCCAGGAACCCGAAGGCGAACTTCATCGGCGTCGTGAAGTCGATCGCGCCGTCCCAGGACGTCGCCATCCAGTTGAAGAACTTGATCCCGGTCGGCACCGCGATCAGGGCCGTCATCCCCATGAAGGCGGTCTCGACGTAGACGTTGAGGCCGACCGTGAACATGTGATGGGCCCAGACGCCCATCGACAGGAACAAGATCCCGAAGAGGGCGGCGACCATCGTCTCGTAGCCGAAGATCCGCTTGCGAGAGAAGACCGGGATGATCTCCGAGATCATGCCGAACCCGGGCAGGATCATGATGTAAACCTCGGGGTGGCCGAAGAACCAGAAGAGGTGCTGGTAGAGCACCGGACGCCCGGCCGAGGTGAAGAAGTTGGTCCCGAACTGGCGGTCGATCTCGGTCAGGATCATCGCCCCGGCCAGCGGTGCTCCGACGATCAGGAGCATCAGCGAGGTCGTGATCTGCGCCCAGACGAAGAGTGGCAGCCGGAGCAGGCTCATGCCGGGGGCGCGGAGGGCGAGGATGGTGGTCAGGAAGTTGACCGAGGCCATGATCCCGCTGATCGCCCAGATGATCAGCGAGATCGTCCAGAGGTCGACGCCGAGCCCCGGGTTGAAGTGCCTGGAGGTCAATGGCGGGTAGCCGGTCCAGCCGGCGTCGAGAGCGCCGCCGGTGAGGAAGCCGGTGTAGTAGACGGCGATCGACACCGGCACCAGCCAGAAGCCGAGCGCGTTGACCCGCGGAAAGGCCATGTCGCGCGCACCGACCATGAGCGGGACGATGTAGTTCGCGATCCCGGTCAGGAAGAGAGTGACGAAGAAGAAGATCATCGTCGTCCCGTGGGCGGAGACGAGCTGGTTGTAGGTCTCGGCGTCGACGACGTTCAGGTTCGGCTGGGCGAGCTGGACCCGGATCACCAGCGCGAAGATCCCGGCCAGGAGGAACGCCCCGAAGCTGGTGACCATGTACATGATCCCGATCAGCTTGTGGTCGGTCGTCGTCAGCCAGGTCGTGACCGGGCTGAACATGCCGCGGTTGTAGGCGGCGGGGACGACGTGGGCCGGGGCCTGGGGCGGGGCCTGGGGCGGGGTTATGGTTGCCATCTCGACTCCACTCTAGGGCGACGGCTTGGGTGATGGGCTGGCTCCCGGGGACGCAGACGCCGCCGGGCTGGCGCTACCGCTGGGGCTCGGGCTGGGTTCGGTCGCCTTCGTCTTCTGGCTCGCGACCCAGGCGTCGTACTGGTTCTGCGGCATCGCCAGCACGTCGATCTGCATCGTCGCGTGGCCCGCTCCGCAGAGCTCCGCGCACTCGCCGTGGAAGACGCAGCCGCCCGTCGCCTGGTCGGGGTGGCGGTCGTTGCCGCTGCAGTTGGTCAGCACCCTGGGGTCGACCTTGATCCAGCTCTGGTTGGTGTAGCCGGGCACGGCGTCGGTCTTGCCGGTCAGCGCCGGCACCCACCAGGAGTGGATGACGTTGTCGGAGTCGAAGGTCATGTGGACCATCTTCCCGACCGGCACCACCATCTGATTCTTGACCGTGAAGCCCTGCTCGTAGGTGTAGGACCACTGGAATTGGTAGCCGTTGACCGCGATCGTCATGTCGGAGCTCGCGTTGGCCGCCTCGGGCGTGAAGTCCTTCACCAGCTCCTGGAAGGAGACAAAGGCGATGTAGCCGACGATCAGGGTGGGGATGATCGTCCAGACGATCTCCAGCTTCGTGTTGCCGTGCCAGAGGGCGCCGACCTGGGCGGGATGCTTGCGGCGGAAGCGAAGGATGATGTAGAGGAGGGCCACCTCGACCCCGACGAAGATGACGATCGCGAAGTAGGTGATCAGCACGTAGAGGTCGTAGATCCGCTGGCCGTTGGGCGAGGCGGGATCGGGAAAGATGAGGCTCAGGCCGTTCGCGAACGCGGGGACCGCGGCGATCAGGAGCGCCGTCGAGGCGATGATCGCGGCAAGGGCCAGACGCAGGCGTCGGGGGAGGCGGCCGCTCATCCGATTCCGATTATAGAAGGGGGCACCGGCGCGGCAGCCGGGGCGGGGCGGCCCGCCGCCACTTGTTAGAATCGGCTCCAAACGATGGCGCAGGTCGCGGATTACGTTGACACCTCAAACCCCGCCGTCGGCATCGATTGCCCGCGTTGCGGTCTCCTGACGGCCCGATTCGGCTGGTTCTGCCGGAACTGCGGCTTCCGCCTCTGGCCGGGCGCCCAGGCGGCGGCCCGCGCCTACCGGACCTGGCGGCTCGCAGATCCCGCCCGGGTTTACGTCCACCAGTGGGACGACACGCCCCTGCTGGACGAGGAGTCGGTGATCGTCGTCGACTTCGCCGAGAAGGCGCATGACCTCGGCATCCACATCTTCCCCTCCAGCCGCTGGCCGATCCTGGTCTGCGTCGGGATCCTCTTCCTCGCCTTCGCGGCGATCCCCTTCCCGTCGATCGCCAGGATCATCCTGGCCGCGATCGGCGTGCTCCTCTTCATCGCGGCGATCGCCGGCTGGATGCTCGAGGACGTCCGCCTGTTCCCGGCCGATGATCCCGGCGCCGGCGACGGCCACGGCGACGGGCACCACTAGATGGCTTTAGCGACCGCCCCGGCGACTGTCGACAACGTCCCCGTCCACCCGCGGCTGTCGCCGCAGATGATGGGGATGTACATCTTCCTCGCCTCCGAGGTGATGTTCTTCGGGACCCTCTTCGGCAGCTACTTCTACATCTTCAGCTCCCACAACACGTGGCCGCCGCCGGGCACCCACCCGGTCGACTGGTTCCCGATCCCGGCCATCAACACGATCGTCCTGCTCAGCTCGGGCCTCACCTGCCACATCGCCCACCTGGGCATCCAGCGCGGCAACCGACCCCGCTTCCTGGTCTGGATGGTGATCACGATCGTTCTCGGGTTCGCCTTCGAGGTCGGCCAGGCCTACGAGTTCATCGAGAAGCTGGCGCCGAGCTGGATCGGCCTCGGCGCCGGGACCGGGATGGCGTTCAACGTCAACCCCTTCGCCACCGCCTTCTTCACCATGACCGGCTTTCACGGCCTCCATGTCCTCGGCGGCCTGGTCATCCTCTGCATCCTCCTCTGGCGCTTCCAGAAGGGGCAGTTCTCAGCCCGCCACCACGTCGGGATCGCGGCCGGCGCCATCTACTGGCACTTCGTCGACCTGGTCTGGGTCTTCCTCTTCGCCGTCCTCTACCTCTGGGTGACCTTCCCCGGAATCGCGCTGGCGCACTGAGCCGGCGCGCGCCGGTTACGGGGTGGCGCTGGCCGAGGGCAAGGGGCTGGGCGTCGGGGCCGTCTTGAGCAGCTCGACGATGAAGACGAGGGTCGAGTTGGCGGGGATGGTGGGGGGCTGGCCGGCAGTCCCGTAGCCGAGTGCCGGCGGCAGGATCAGCTTGCGTTTCCCGCCGACCTTCATCGTGATCACCGCCTCGTCCCACCCCGGGATGACCGCGCCGACCCCGATCTGGAAGCTGGCGGGGGTGCCGCGGGTCCGGCTGGAGTCGAAGGGGGTTCCCCCGCTGCTGAGCCAGCCGGTGTACTGGACCGAGATCGTGTCGCCCTTGCCCGGCTGGGCGCCGGTGCCGGCGACCAGCTCGATGTACCTGAGGCCGTCGGGTAGCGTCACCACCGGAAGGCCCTGGCCGGCGTTGAAGTCGTCGCCGCCGGGGCTCGGGCTCAGGCTCGGCGTGGGGGAGGGGATGGCGGTGGGAACGTCGGTGCCGGCGGCCGGGCCGCTCGTGCTCGCCGACCCGCCCGGGGGGGCGTAGCCGCAGCCGGCGGCGAGCAGGCTGAAGGCGACGGCGAGGAGAAGTGGCCTCGGGACGGTCACTGGACGGCGATGTCGATCGAGGTGATCGTGTCCCCTTTCTGAATCTTCTGGACGACGTCGAAGCCCTCGGTGACATTGCCGAACTGGTTGTAGACACCGCTGGTCGCGAGGAAGGGGGCGTCGCCGAGCAGGACGAAGAACTGGGATCCGCTGACGCCGGCCTTGCTCGAGGCCATGGCGACGGAGGCGGTCTTCCACGGTGCCGGGTTGGTCTCATTGGGAAGCTTGTAATTGGGGCCGCCGGTGCCATTGCCGAGCGGGTCGCCGCCCTGCACGACGAAGCCCGGCTCCACCCGGTGAAAGGTCAGCTTGTCGTAGTAGTGGGCCTGCCCGAGGCAGACGAAGTTGTTGACGGTGGCCGGGGCCTGCTTCGGCCTGAGCGCGATCGTGAAGGAGCCGCGGCTGGTGTTGACGCGGGCCGTGTAGGCCTTGCTCACGTCGATCTGCATCGGGGGCGGGGAATTGAGCTGGTTCACGGCGGTGCGGGTGAGATTCTGGCAGACCGCCGGGTTTCCCTGCGGCGCGGCCGTGGCCGAGGTGGCCGTCGCGGGCGTGGGGACGGTCGAGCCTCCGGACCCGGTTTCGCAGGCGGCCAGCGTGAGCGTGACGAGCAGCAGGAGGGCGCGGGTCACCGGGCCGGCTCCCGGCCGCCGACGGTGATCACCACGGCGAGGACCAGGGCGACGGCCGCCATCGTGAAGAGTCCGGCCGAGACGCTGAGCACACCCGCAATGGTGCCAGCCAGGAGGGGTCCGAGGCCGAACCCGAGCGCGGTGGCGCTGGCGCTGAGCCCGAAGACCCGGCCCTGGACCTCGGGCGGTGTCTCCAGCCCCAGCATCGCCGTGACCGCCGGCAGCGCCGCGCCGATGAAGAGCCCGCCGAGGAAGGTCGCGGCGATGACCAGGAAGATCGAGGGGGCGAGTCCCATCGCGACCAGCGAAACCGCGGCGAGGATGGCCGCCCCGGCCGCGAGCCGGCGGTACCCCGTCCTGACCGCGAAGCGTGAGTAGCCGATCCCGGCCAGCGCGCTGGCCACCCCGGAGGCGGCGAAGGCCAATCCGGTCGCGCCCGCCGCGAAGCCGGGGGCGAGCTGCAGCAGGCGGAGCGAGATCAGCGGCTGGCCGCCGCTCCAGCTGATCTGGAGCAGCGACTGCGAGATGAGCAGCACCAGCACCGCGGCCGCGGTGCCCGGACCGGCGAGGCGGAGGATTTCGGTCAACGAGGCCCGGCCGGTCTCGACCCGGCGGACGATGGGCGCCTCGCGGACGCCGAAGAGGACCGGCAGCGATGCCACCAGGAGGAGCACACCGCCGCCCAGGAAGACGTAGCGGAGGTTGATGTAGTTGGCGGCGATGCCGCCGGCGAAGGGCCCCACGGCGCTGCCGAGGGCGACCGCCGAGCTGAGGATGCCCATCGCCCGCCCGACGTGCTCGCGGGGGGTCCCCGTCGCCACGATGGTCGTGGTCGCCGCGACGGTGCCCGAGGCGGCTCCCTGGAGCGCTCGGAGGACGACCAGCTCGAGCGGGTTGCGGGCCAGGGCGAGAGCGGCGACGGTGAGGCCGCCGCCGATCATCGCCCGGAGCAGCATCGACTTGCGGCCGTAGCGGTCGGCGAGGTTGCCCCAGAGCGGGCTGACCAGCGCCGAGGTGAGCCCGGTGACGCTTCCCGACGCCCCGGTCCAGAGCGCCAGCTCCCGCGCGTTGTGGACGCCCAGGTCGTGGCTCAGGTAGAGCGGGATGAAGGGGAAGCAGAAGGCGAACCCAAAGATCGCCGTGAACTGGGCGAAGAAGAGGATGAAAAGGTTCCGGCGCCAGTCGACCGGCGGACGCGGGGCGGGCAGATCGGCGCTCAGGCGAGCACCTCGAAGAGCCGCATGGGGCCGATCGGCAACTCGTTGACCACCGCCTCCGGGCGCAGCTGCCGAATCGCGTCCTCGACGGCGTTGGCGATCGCGGCGGGCACCGGCACGGTGCCGCTCTCGCCCGCGCCCTTGAAGCCCTCGGGGTTGGCCGGGGTCGGGGTTCCCATCGGCAGCAGGATCGGCTCGACGGTCAGCTCGGGGGCGCTGGCGATCGTGTAGTCGAGGAAGCTCGCGCTCTGGAAGCCACCGTCCGGCTGGTAGATAACCTCCTCGAAGAGGGCGTAGCCGAGTCCGTGCGCATATCCGCCCTGGAGCTGTCCCTCGACCAGCAGCGGGTTGATCGCCCGGCCGGTGTCGTGGGCGATCACGTAGCGGACGACCTCGACCGAGCCGGTCGTGGGGTCGACGTCTACCACGGCTGCATGGCAGCCGCTGGAGTAGGCGTTGGGCAGGGGCGGCTGGAAGGTCTCGACGACGTCGAGACCTTCTTCGGGCACGATCTCGGCAGCGGGGATCGAGCTGCTCGGGGCTCCCGTGACGCTGACAACGCCATCCTCGAGGACCAGGTCGGCGACGTCGGCCTCCAGCTTCTCGGCCGCGTGCTCGAGCAGCCAGCGCCGGGCCGACTGGGCCGCCAGCGAGGAGGCGTTGCCGACCTGGACGGCGGTCCGGCTGCCGGCGGTCATCTCGCCGTGCTCGACGGCACGGGTGTCGCCGGCGACCACCCGCACCCGTTCGAGCGGCCAGCCGAGCCGCTCGGCGACGACCTGGGCCGTGGTGGTGAGGTGCCCCTGGCCCTGCGGCGTGGAGCCGATGTAGGCGGTCGCGATGCCATCGCGGCCGACCTGGACCCGAGCCTGCTCGCTGCCGAAGCCGCTCGACTCGACGCAGCAGGCGATCCCGACCCCACGATATCTGCCATCCGCCCGAGGGCCGGCCGCCTGCTCTTCGCGCACCTCCCGGTAACCGATTTTTTCGAGCGCGGCCGCGAGCAGCGCCGGGTAGTCGCCGGAGTCGTAGATGACGGTCTGCCGCCCGGCCGGGAACCCGGTGTCGAAGGGCATCTGCGCCGCCTCGACCAGGTTGCGCCTCCGGATCTCGGCCGGGTCGAGCCCCAGCCGTCGGGCCATCCGGTCCATCAGCCGCTCGATCACGAAGTTCCCGACCGGGCGGCCGCCGCCGCGGACGAACCCGGTCGACGCGGCGTTGGTGTGGATCAGGGTGGCCTGGAGGTGGAGCGCCGGCAGCCGGTAGGCGGAGAGCATGTGGGCGATCATCAGCCCCGGCTGGGCCGGCCCCGAGGCGGGAAAGGCGCCGACGTCATGCCACATCCGGCCCCGGAGACCGCGGAGCCTCCCGTCGGGGTCGGCGGCGAGATCGACCTCGAAGATCGAGCCGTGAGCGTGGACGGTCGTCGCCGTGTCCTCGCTCCGGGTCGCGACCCACTTCACCGGCCGCTGGAGGCGGAGGGCGGCGAGGGCGGTCACGACCTCCTCCGGGTAGACCTGGGCCTTGGGCCCGAAGCCGCCTCCCACGTCCTCGGCGAGGACCTCGATCGCCGCCTTGTCGAGCGCCAGCATCTCGGCCAGCCGGTCGCGGACGCCGTAGGTGTGCTGGGTCGAGGTCCAGACCCGGAGCCGGGTCCCGTCGGACTCGGCGGTCACCGCCCGCGGCTCCATCGCGGCGCCCGCGATGCGCGGGACCTTGAAGTTCTCCCGGATGATCACCGCTCCCTCGCCGAAGGCGGCCTCGACGTCTCCGAAGGCGCGCTCGTAACCGCCCGCCTCATTGTTGTCCGCGCCCGGGTGCACGAGCGCCGCACCGTCCGCCAGCGCCGCCGCCAGCGTCCCCACCCCGGGGAGCGGGTCGAGGTCCGCGAAGACCGCCTCCGCCGCGTCCGCCGCCTGGTAGGGCGTCTCCGCCACGACGGCGGCGAACGCCTCGCCGACGTAGTTGACCTCGCCGATCGAGAGCACCGTCCGGGGCCGGGCCGTCACGCCCCGGGGCATGAAGTCGGCGAGCGCCTTCGCCGTCTCGGGCAGGTCGGCGGCGGTCCAGACCGCGATCACCCCGGGCATGGCGCGGGCGGTCTCGACGTCGATCGAGCGGATCGCCGCGTGCGGCTGGGCCGAGCGGGCGAAGACGAGGTGGGCCAGGCCCGGGAGGTGGATATCACCGGCGTAGCGGCCGCGACCGGTGACGAGGTGGGGATCTTCGCGCCTCCGCATGGCGCTGCCGATGGTCGGGGGCACGAAGGACAGGATACGAACTCTGGGCTGGCTAGAATGAGCCCTCGAGCGGGCGGCTAGCTCAGATGGGAGAGCGCTAGCTTGACATGCTAGAGGTCGGCGGTTCGATCCCGTCGCCGCCCACCAACCCGCCGGTTCTTCCAGCATTCAGGAGGACAACGCCATGGCTGAAACGACCGCGATCGCACCCGGGACCATCAGCTGGATCGACCTTGCGAGCGAGGACATGGAGGCGACCAAGGCCTTCTACGCGGGCCTCTTCGTCTGGACGGCGCACGTCACGCCGGACCCGCAGTATGGCGGCTACACGTTGTTCAAGAAGGACGGCAAGGACGTCGCGGCCGCCGCCCCCAAGATGAGCCCCGAGCAGCCCGAGCAGTGGTCGACCTACGTCTTGGTCGAGGACGCCCGGGCTACGGCCGCGAAGGCCGCCCAGGCCGGCGGCCGGGTCCTGGTGGAACCGATGGAAATCCCCAAGTCGGGGACGATGGCCGTGCTGATGGATCCGACGGGCGCCGCGATCTGCCTCTGGCAGCCGGGAGAGCACAAGGGCGCCGAGCTGTTCGGCTCCCCGGGATCGGTCGGCTGGAACGAGCTCTCGACCCGCGACGTGCCCGCGGCTGCCAGGTTCTACCAGGCCGTATTCGGCTGGGAGCCGCACACGACCGGCGAGGGAGCTGACGCCTACACCGAGTTCAAGGTCGGCGAGCGCCACATCGGCGGCATGATCAACATGGACGAGAAGGGCCTCCCCAAGGAAATCCCACCCCACTGGCTCCCTTATTTCACCGTCGAAGACTGTGCCGCCACGGCAGCGCGGGCGGAGGAGCTGGGCGGCAAGGTGATGAAGGAGCCGACCAAGATCGCAGAGGGCACCTTCGCGGTGATCACCGACCCGCGGGACGCGGCCTTCGCGGTCATCGCGCAGTAATGGCGCAGGGGGGGCGGCAACTGCTGCCTCCCCCGACCGCCGAGTCCCCGATAATCTCGGGTGCGACCGGGCCCGTTCGTCTAGTGGACTAGGACGCCGGCCTTTCAAGCCGGAGATCGCGGGTTCGAAGCCCGCACGGGCCACCATCCACTCCAGACCGAAGGCCACTCGCGGGTGTAGCACAATGGCAGTGCGGCAGCCTTCCAAGCTGTTTACACGGGTTCGATTCCCGTCACCCGCTCCAAAGTGGCCGCCGAGGCGGTTTTGAGTAAGATGGGCCCTCGGGACGCGGGAGTAGCTCACTCGGTAGAGCGCAACCTTGCCAAGGTTGAGGTAGCGGGTTCGAAGCCCGTCTCCCGCTCCATCCTCTCCTTTCGAGTTCATTTGGAGCGATACCTGGTGGATTCAACCCTCTTCAAACCGCTTGAGATTAACTTCCGATCTGCAATTGGTTGAGGTGCACAAGACGCGCTTCAGCAGAAAACGGCTGAGGATCCATTGCCCGACTTAACCCTGGTCAGGACCGAGCCCGGCGCCGTCGCCCGGCTGGTCGAGGATTACGTGGCCCATTGCCGGGGCGGCAGGCCTCTCGCCGAAGACGATCCGCCACGCCTATGGCTATCCGCTCCGCTCGGTCTTCGTCCCCTGGTGCGGCGATCACGAGATCGAGGAGCCCGAGCAGCTCACGAGCCGGGTTCTCGACCGCTTCGTCGCCGACCTCCTCGAGAAGGGAGGTAGGCGCACATGCTGCGCCGCGGGATAAACCCCCTCCTGGTCGCCCAGGTCCTCGGCCACACCTCGCTGGCGATGATCCAGAACGTCTACGCCCACCTCACACCGACCGACGCCCACCTGGCCCTGATGGCCGCCCTCAAAGAGACCGACTGAGCGGAAATGGGGCTGCCGGAGCTGGTGCGCCGTCAAGCAGAGCGAGAGCTCGCGGCCTACTGCGAGCATCGCGTGCCTGCCTCCGTTCGGGACCAGGTACGGCTGGAGTACGAGTTCCGCGGCAACAGCGCAACGATCATTGAGCGCCGGGTGCCTTGGCATCCCGCCCTGGAGGGCGAATCCTGGACGAGGATGCCGATCGCTCAGCTTCGCTACGACCCTGAGCGCGGCCGCTGGACTCTGTTCTGGCCCGATCGCAACACGCGATGGCACGAGGACGACGGCGTCAGCCCTGCGAAGACCCTGGCGCCTCTGCTGGCGGAGGTGGATGAGGATCCCACCGGGATCTACTGGGGCTGACCTTTTGGTCTTCGCAGATGAGCCCCAACAATGCCCATACCAGACCCCAATGGGGTATCGAAAACCCCTTTTGGAGGGAGCAAGATAAACAGGCGTCGCCTGTCGTCTCGGGTTGGGCGTGCATTCTTCCCTCATGGCAATCAGGACGGAGACCCCGACACTTGAAACCCTGCGCCGGAAGCGGCAGGAGATAGCGCGTCTCGCGCGCCGCCATCGGGCCTCGAACGTCCGCGTCTTTGGCTCGGTTGCACGCGGCGAGGCCGAACCGGGAAGTGACTATGACTTCGTCGTCGACCTGGATGCGACGCTGGGTGGGCTGGCGGCGTTTGACCACCTTGACCGCTTGGAGCAGGAATTGAAGGAGCTTTTCGGCCGCCCCGTCCATCTGGTTACAGCTCACCACGACTCCGCCTTCGCCGGGCGCGTCCGGCGCGACGCCCAGCCGATTTGAAACACAGGCAAACGCCGGTTTGCAAGGTGGTCCCAGGGGCGGTAGGTAGTAACCGCAGCTTTGCTGAGTCCAAACGACGAGTGCACACCGCCCAATACTCAGCCTGCCTCTCCACGCTCATGCATGGAACGGCACAGCTACCTCAGATCAGCGGCGCTCCGAACCTACTGACGCAGTCTTCGTCTGAGTTGGCACCGGAGCGCCCTTTCCGACGTAGGTAGATCCGCCCGCGACCGCTGGCTTGGGGACATAAACGATCGGCTGGGATCGGCTGCTGGCCCCTGACGGCTCCTGCTTTGCCATAGATCGGATGATACCCCGCATCAGATCGCTCCAGTCATCTTGGCGATGATTGCGGCTGCCGCGGTAGTAGCGGCTACCCCGACTGACCAGTTGAGATACAAGCCCTTCTTAGCTGCCTTTGCCTTATTCGCTTGTACGGCATCTAGGACGTTGCGGAGGAAAACCTCCTTCATGTAGCCAGGTGAATACCCGGCCGCCGAGGCGAATCGCATTACGTCCGGCGCGTCCTCATACCGGCGCACGAGAAAGGCGAAAGCCGCAAGGGCGAGGGAGACGATGAGAGGCGCGCCAACGGCAATATGCACCCAGATCCCCGGACTTGTCGCAAGATCCAGCGCACCCGCAGCCACCAAAGCACCGATGATCACGCCGGCCTTTGTATCCAGCTGGTCGATGAGCTTGAGCGATTCCTCCAGCTTCTTCGCGGCAACGTCGTACGCCAGGACGACGCCGGCTGGGGTTGGGCCCTGAGGCGGAGGTACCGGGTCGGTCGCCTCGGTGGAGAGCTCAGCTGGGTCGGGCCGAGGTTGCACGAGCTGGTTGATGTCCGCACGGAGCACGCGACCCAGCTCGCGAAGAGAGTTTGTGGCGAAGTCGCCGAAAGCTGTGAAACCCTGACTTCTCGGGGTCATCCTAAATGTTTGGGGAGACAGTTGAGACGCGCTGGCCCTTGGCGTGCGCGTCGAGGTGCCCGAGTCCCAGCCACGAGGCCAGTCCTGAGGTGATCTTCACAACGCGGAGTATCCAAGCAAGATGGGCACTGGTCAACAGGACCACCAAGAGTCCGCCGTATTCTGTCAAGACTTCCGGTTATCCGATGCTCAAGGTTGAGCTTGCAAAGGTTGAGGTAATGGGTTCGAAGCCCGTCTCCCGCTCCACTTCCTCCTTTCGAATCAGCTAACAACGTCTCCTGGCTGATAGAGGTGGTTCTCGCGAACCCTGAGGCGACGCACCTTGCCCACTCAATCACTCGCCTTAGGGAGTTATGGCAATATGGAGATATGGCAAGGGTAAAGACGACTCTGTCGATCGATGAGGGCCTGATGCGTCAGGTCCGTGTGCGGGCAGCGCGGACCGGCCGAAGGGACTCCGAAGTTCTTGAAGAGGCGCTGCGCGAAGGACTGGGGGTCATCGACCGGATCAGAAGTAAGGCGCGTCTCAGCGAGGATGATGCTGCGGTCCTTGCCCATCGTGTCGTCCACGATGGAAGGTCGGCAGCCGCGTCCCCGAAACCACCTTCCCGATCCTGACGGCGGGTGCAGGTCGTCATCGATGCCGACTGCGTGATCGCCGGGACGCTTGCCGGCACCGGAGCGGCGTCGCGACTGCTCGATCTCTGGCGCGCGGGGGCGTTCGAGTTGATCGCCTGCCCGGAATTGGTGGACGAAGTTCGTAAGGCACTCCTCGACCGCCGCATCTCGGTTCGTTACGGCATCACCGCGGACGAGGTCGATGAGCTTTGCCGTCGAATTGAGGAGGAATCGATCTACCTTCCGGATCCCGTCGGTGCGCCGAGGGTCGTACTCGCCGACGCTGGCGACGACTACCTGGTCCAGCTCGCCAGGGACGGCCACGCAGACACGTTGGTCACGCGCGACCACCACTTCGACGGTATCGTCGTGCCTGGTCTTGAGATCGTTCCACCGCGCGCACTGCTCCCTCGATTGGAGGTCTGATCCCACCGAACGAGGCGGCGCCGGGCGTAAGATCGTCCCGGTCATCAACCGGCAGGACGTTTCAGGGGGACAGCCATGAGGATCCGAAGAATGCTGACCGCATCGGCGGTCGGAGGTGCCGCGGCGCTGCTGATTCTGGCGCCCCTCAGCGCATCCGCCGACAACGGCGGTGACGGTCCGAGCAAGGGCAGCACCGTGCAGTTCTCGGCCGTGGGGACCAGCGGGACAGAGTCTCCTGGGCCCAACTCCACAGGCAACCCATGCCAGCAGGGGGGCACCTGCGAGGTCATCACCAACGGATCGGCATTGGTCAGCGCCGGCAGCTACGTGTTCCCCGCCACCTATGTCTCCGATCTCTATATCGACTACTCAGGCGCATACCAGACGACGCTCGGTAGCTTCTGCGCCCCTGCCACAGGGACCGTGACCATTACCTCGCAGCTGAATCCCGACGATCAGATCTTCAAGTCTGAGACCGGCCTGGTCTGTGGGGGTGATAGCGCGGGAGCCACGCACACGTTCAACGGCACCTACGAAATCACGGGTGGTGCCGGCCGGTTCAGCGGCGCCAGCGGCAGCGGCACCGTCACCGCAGCGGACGACGGCCTGGGGAACGTCACGGCGTCGCAGGAGAGCGGGACGATCAGCTACCCGGGCGCCAGGGGCCATGGCGAAGGTGATGACAACGGCGGCGGCGACGACAACAACAACGGCCAAGGCTGACGAGTTCACGACGGATGTCGCCGCCAGCGCCGGCCGCGGCATCCGTCTCCGCTGACAAGCCGTCCGGCCTCGACTGGAACCTCTTCCCGGCGGCTAAGCTGGCATCGAATTGAGCCAGGAACCGCCCGCCTCCCCCGATCGCCGGCCTCCTGACGGCCGGCCGCCGGGCAGCTCCTCCCGCCGGCGGCGCCGCGGTCGCGGCGGTGGTGGCGGTGGCGGCGGTACCGGGCAGGGCGGGGGCACTCCTCCCGGCGGCCGGCCGCCTGCCCCACAGGCGCAGGGGCAGGGGCAGCCACGGTCACCGGACGCTCGCCGTCAGGGACGCGGCTCCGGCCGCGGCGGAGGGGACCGGAGCGGCCGGCGCCAGCCAACGCAGCAGCAGGCGCCCGCGGTGCAGGCGGCTCGCGAGCTGGAGATCACCGACGAGAAGATATTCGAGCGCCTCACAGACTCCGGGTTCGACCTGACCCAGGAGGCGGTGCTGGAAGCCTTCCTCTACTTCAACGGAGAGGGCCCGGCCCGTAGGGTCGCGGCGCAGCTGGAGGAGGGCGGCTACGTCACCTACGTCGACCCCAGCCCGCCCACCCGCTGGCTGGTGGAGGCTGTCAGTCGCGCGGTGCCGACGCCCGAGCACATCGCGGCGATGGGGACCGCGCTGAAGAGCGCTGCGCGCGCCAACAGCGGGATTTACGACGGCTGGTGGGCGTCTGAGCCTCCGGGGGAGGAGGACGCCGGGCCGGCCGCCCCCGAGCCCGCGCCCGAGCCCGCGCCAGCCGAGGCCTGAGCCAGGAGCAGCAGCAGCTCGTCGCCGTAGCGCGCCAGCTTGGCCGGGCCGACACCCGGCACCGTCGCCATCTGGTCGAGGTCCGCCGGCCGCCGCGTGGCGAGCTCCGCCAGCGCACGGTCGTGGAAGACGACGTAGGGCGGAACGCCGTTCCGCCGCGCGATCTCCGTGCGCCAGCGGCGGAGCCGCTCGAAGAGGTTCGGATCCGCGTCGGCGGCTGTGGCCGGCACCGCCACGGGAGGCAAATCGGGCAGCGCCACCACCGCCTCCGTGCGGCCCGCGAGGACTTCGCGGCCGAGATCGGTCAGCATCACCATCGGGTACTGGCCGGGCGTCTGGCCGACCAGTCCGACGTCGATCAGCTCGCCGAAGAGGCGCCGTACCCGCTCCTCGCTCCAGCCCGGCAGCGTGTTGTGTGCCGGCACCTCGCGGACCCAGGCGTGCTCGCGGGTCCACTTCGTCTCCCGCCCGCCGAGGACCGCAGCGAGGTTGACCAGGCCGATCCTGCCGCTGAAGCGGGCCGCGCCGGCGAGGGCGGCGCGGACGACCTCCTCCGCCACCGCGGCGCCCTGGGGCCGGTCGCCCGCCAGGCAGTTGTCGCAGGCCTGGCAGGTGCGGGGGACGCCCTGCTCGCCGAAGTAGTCGGCGATCCGGGCGTGGCGGCAGCTGCGCAGGGTGGCGAACGAGGTCATCTGCCCGAGCCGGGCATAGGCGTGGCGCTTCTGCTCGGCCATCACCTCCATCCCCGCCGCCTCCGCGTCGAAAGCGCCGACCGAACCATCCCCGAGAAGAGCGCCGCCGCGGTCGAGCACGGCGCGACAGGCGTCGTAGGCCTTCCAGGCGCTGTCGGGAAGGAGCGGGCGGAGCTCCTCGGCATCGACCGACCAGGAGCCGAGCCGGCGGAGGGCGGCGTGCAACGCGAGCACGTCGCGAGCTTCGGGGAAGGACCTTTCGATGAAGAACGAATGCAGCTCGCGGTCGGCGCCCGAGTGAAGGACCAGGCAGGTCGCCGGCTGCCCGTCGCGACCGGCTCGCCCGGCCTCCTGGTAGAACGCCTCGAGCGAGCCCGGGGACTGGAAGTGGATCACCTGCCGGATGTCGGGCAGGTCGATGCCCATCCCGAAGGCGGAGGTGGCGACGACCACCTTCACCCGGCTGGCGGCGAAGTCCTCCTGGGCCTGGCGCCGAGCGGCCTCGGGCAGCCGGCCGTTGTAGGGAACGGCCGGGATGCCCCAGCCGCTGATGGCGGCGGCCAGCTCCTCGGAGGCGGCGACGGTGCCGCAGTAGACCAGCGCCCGGCCGCCGGCGGGGTCGAGCCGGCGCCGAAGCGCTTCCAGCTTCTCCTTCTGTCCCTTCGGCCGGAGCACCTCCAGCTTCAGGTTGGGGCGGTTGAAGCCGGTGACCGAGATGAAGGGGTCGCGGAGGCCGAGGCTGCGGGCGATATCCTCCCGGACCTCGGGTGTGGCGGTCGCGGTGAAAGCGCCCACCGGCGGCCGGCCGAGGGCCTCGAGAGCGCGGCCCAGGTAGCGGTAGTCGGGCCGGAAGTCGTGACCCCAGCTCGAGATGCAGTGCGCCTCGTCGACCACGAAGCGGCTGATCCGGGTCTCGGCGAGCCGATCGAGGAAGCCCGGCCGGGAGAGCCGCTCGGGGGCGACGTAGAGCAGCTGGAAGCCGCCCAGGCGGGCCACCCGCAGCGCCTCCTGCTGGTCGGGCCGGGAGAGGGAGGAGTTGATGTAGGCGGCCTTGACCCGGAGCTCGCGAAGCCGGTCAACCTGGTCCTTCATGAGGGCGATCAGCGGGGAGACGACCACCGTGAGGCCCTCTCCCACGAGGGCCGGCACCCAGTAGCTGATCGACTTGCCGGACCCGGTGGGGGCCACCGAGAGCACGTCGCGGCCGGCCAGTTGCGCCTCCACCACCTCGGCCTGCCCGGGCCGGAAGGCGTCCAGCCCGAAGACATCGTGGAGAGCCTGCTCGGGGGTCACGGCGACAGTGTGGCGGGCGCCGCGGCCGTGGGGCGACCCGCAGGGTAAAGACTGGTCAGGCTGTGGCTAGACTTCCTCTGGTTTGACCGCCATCAACGAGCAGCAGGATGAATCCCGCCTGTCAGAGGGCCTGACTGCCGACGGCCGGCCGGGAAGGCCGCGGTTCCGCAGACGCCGCTTGCGGCGGCGGTGGGTGAGCGTCACCGCGGCCGTAATGGCCGTACTTCTGGTATTTGGCGGCGGAGGGACCGGCCTGGCCTACTTCGTCGGCCGGCCGTGGGCGGTCAAGCTAGTCGCCGACGTGGAGCGCGACCTCCAGACGGGTGCGAGCGAGCTCCAACTCGGGACTGACGACATTCACAAGGCAAACCAGAGCCACAATGTCGCGCTGCTCGACCAGGCGGATCTCCACTTCGCCAAGTCGCGGGATGCCTTCGCTGGCGCTTCCACGAGGGTCAAGCGCAATTGGATCCTGGCTCAAGCGCAGCGTCTCCCCGTGGTCGGACCCGGCTACCTCGTACCGAGGCTAGGTGTTGTCACCGAGGTGGCCTCGATGGGGGTTGCCCTCGACGACGCCGGTCAGGACACTGCAGGCGTAGACCGTCAACTGCTGGCGCCGTCCAGCCAGGGGCTGACCGGGGGCCAGCGCCTGATCACAGTGCTCACCGGTGCCGCGCCGGCGCTCACCAAGATCCAATCCGACCTCGCCCGCGCCGACCGAGCGGCCAGCCTGGTCAACCCGATCCTGCTGCCCCAATCGCAGCGGCAGTCCTTCCTCAAGGCGAGGGACAAGATCCAGGGCGGACTCGCGGGAATCACCGAGTTCCAGCGGCTCTCGCCGGTGCTGCTCGAGATCCTCGGGGCGAACGGCCCACGGACCTACCTGATCGAGCAGGTCGATCCGGCTGAGCTGCGGGGCGGCGGCGGCTTCATCGGAAGCTACAGCTTCCTCTCGGCCGACCGCGGCGAGCTGAAGCTCGAAAAGAGCGCCAACGTGACCTCCATCGACTTTCCATACCCCATGCCGGGCAACAAGAAGTACGTCGCTCCGCCCAACAGCTCGCTGCAGTTCGCGCAGCATGGCTGGGTGTTCGGGGATTCCAACTTCAGCCCCGACTTCCCGACCAGCGCTCGCGCCGGTGAGCAGCTCTTCTTCAACGAAGCGGGGACGAAGGTAGATGGAGTGATCTCGATCGACCCGAATGCGGTCGCGTCGCTGCTCCAGGTTACAGGGCCAATCACGATCCCCGAGTACAACACGACAGCTCAGGCGAGCACTTTCGCGGAGCAGGTGTTCCAGCGCGAGGAGGAGGTGACGAACCAAGTACCGGGGAGGAAGAACTTCTTTCCCGCCGTCGCGGATCGGTTGATCGCGATGATCTCCAACCTGCCGAGCGATGCGTGGCCGAAACTGCTCAGCGTGCTCAACGGCGCTGTCCAAGCTCGCGACCTGCAGGTCTATTTCAATAACGGAGCGGTGGAAGGCGAGATGGGGCGGATCAACTGGGCCGGGAACATGGTGACGCCCTCTGCCGAAAGAGAATTGATGCTCGAGGTGGAGTCAAACTTCGGTGGTTCCAAGGACAACCACTTTCTTGAGCGAAGTTTCGACCTCAGCCTCGTGAACGAGAACGGGAAGCTGCATCACCACCTGGTCGTGAACCTGAAGAACTCGACGCCCACCGGTTACCCTGGAGGTCGCCACTACGGCGCGTACCTGCGCTTCTACTACCCCGCCTCAGCAACCGATGCGGTCACTCATGGCCTCACTCAGGATCGCTACCCGAGCGATGAGAAAGTGTCAGGGGTCAAGCTCGCCGATGGCTGGTTCAACCTCAACGTCGATGCTTCAGGCCCCGGCTATGCGATCTACCAGGTGGTTATCGACTACGCGACCGACCTCACCGACGCTGGCCAGGGCTATGACATCTATTGGCAGAAGCAGGCCGGCACCCTGAGCGACAAGGTTCACGTTAGCTATCAAGCGGGCGGCAAGACGTTCAGCGTTGATACCGACCTGAGCCAAGACCGCCTTCTCACCCTCACGTCACAGGGCCTGACTGTCAGGGCGGGCGGTGTCCCAACCGCTCACCTGCCAATCCTTGGAGCATGAGGGCCTAGGGTGAGGGCAGGATTCGCGGGAGCTTTGCGCTTACCGCTCGCGCGCGCTACCGTTGCGAAGTCAGCCCCGCTGACTGAGATTTAGGTTTCCATTGCCCGCGCCGGAAACTCGTCGAGCGGGTCGCAGCCGGCTGGCCGGTGTAACCCACCTCTCAAGCAATGTTGGCTGGAACCTGGCCGGATTCCTGCTTCCTACTGTGGTCGCCCTAGCGGCCATACCCCTCCTTGTCCACCGCCTCGGCAACGAACGCTTCGGTATCCTCACACTGGCCTGGGTCCTGATCGGCTCCTTCAGCCTTTTCGATCTTGGCCTGGGACGGGCGCTGACGCAACTAGTGGCCTCCACGCTGGGCCGGGACGACGAGAAGGCGGTCGCGACCGTCGCATTGAACGGCCTACTGGTGATGCTGGTCGTCGGCGCGCTCGGCGCGTTACTGCTCGCGCTCGTGGCGCCCTGGATCGTTACGAGCCTCCTGCGCATCCCGACCTGGCTCCGCGAAGAGTCGCTAGATGCCTTCTGGGTGCTCGCGCTCGGGGTTCCCCTCGTGCTCGTCAGCGCGGGTCTACGGGGGATCCTCGAGGCGCAGCAGCAGTTCATGTACAGCAACCTTGTGCGCATCCCGCTCGGCTCGCTCACATTTGCAGGACCCGTGCTTGTATTGCCGTTCACCAACAGCCTTGTTGCCGTCGTGCTATCGCTGGTCTTCGTCCGACTGCTTGCAACCGTCGCTTACGTCGGTTTCTGCCAGCGTACGATGGGGTTGCTGACCCAGCGCCGGGGCGTGGCGTGGCTGCACGCGGCGCCGGTTATCCGGCTTGGAGCCTGGATCTCGGTCAGTAATTTCATAAGTCCGCTTCTTTCCTACGTCGACCGTTTCGTCATCGGCTCCATCCTCTCGGTGGTGGCGGTGGCCTACTACGCTGTTCCATTCGACGTCGAGACCAGAGTCCTGGTCATCCCGGCCGCAATCGCAGCCGTTCTCTTCCCGGCGTTTGCCACCTCCTACGTCCGCGACCGAGCACGCACCTCGACCCTGTTCACTCGGGGTGCTAAGTACATCTTCCTTCTTCTCTTTCCTATTACCCTGACGACTGTCAGCCTGGCCGCATTCGGGCTCCGGCTGTGGTTGGGGACCGGCTTCGCGAGTCAGAGCACGACGGTGCTGCAGCTGCTTGCGATTGGCGTCCTCTGCAACGGGCTCGCGCAGGTTCCGTTTGCCCTCATTCAGGGCGTTGGCAGAGCCGACCTGACAGCTAAGCTTCACCTGGTCGAGGCCCCGATCTACCTTCCCGCTATGTGGTGGATGATCATGCGCTTTGGAATTGACGGCGCCGCCATCGCCTGGACTCTTCGCGTCGTGGCCGACATGATCATCCTGTTCGCGGTAAGCCATCGGATCTTGAGCTTGGGACCAGCCCTTTTTACGCGAATGGCAGGGACGCTCGCAGCCGCAGGTGCGAGCCTGACGATCGCCCGTTTCCTCAGTGACCGGCCTGCCGGAGTTGCCTTCCTGATCGTTGCTCTCGGGACCTTCGCGCTTCTTTCCTGGTTCCTCCTGCTTGCGGTCGACGAGCGGACCCGGGTGCGGCGCTACCTGGGCAGTAGATTGCGAGTTACCTCGCGGTGATCCCCACGCGACGATCAAGACTGAGTCCAGTAGTCTCCGACTTTGGATGGGTCTGCCGCCTCAACGGTTGGCGAGATACTCTCTCAGCTGGCGGACTGCCGGTACGCGATCGCGCATGTTTGGCACGAGCTTGTACAGGGCCAGCTTGACATCGGCGTCAAGGCGGCACAGGATCCGATAAAGCTTCACGTTCCCCCCGTGCTTTGCAAAGAAGTAGGCGGCAGATTCGTAGCTGCGTATCAGAGCCGTTGCACGGTCAGCGTTCGCGGCATGCCCTCCCGAGTGGCGCACGAGCCACGTGGGTTCGACCCGGACCGGTGTCCCGGCAGCGCTGGCCCTTAGGCAGAGATCGATGTCCTCGTAGTACATGAAGAATGCCTCGTCGAACCCGCCGAGTGCGCGAAACACCTTTCGTGGGACCAGCAGGGCGGCGCCGCTGACGTAGCCGTGCCCCACGGGTATCGGTGGGCGCAACCGCGCCCATCGCAACAGGAATTCCTCGAGGATGGACCGGCGGCGGCCTGACGTGATTGCGATCCGGCCCCGTTTGTCAATCACCACCGGGCCCACAATGCCCTCGGTAGCTGCAGCGAGCGCCGGTGGCCACACCATCACCTCGGCGTCGGGATTAAGTAATAGCAGTAAATCGGCGCTGGAACCACGCGCTAGCGAGTTGCAGGCTCGCGCGAACCCACAATTACCGCCGCAACGCTCGACCCTTAGAGGTAGGGAGAGGGCGGACGCAACGGCACGGACCCCATTGAGGGAAAGCGGCTCCGGCGTGTTGTCGTGGATTGCTACGCGCACCCCTTCGCGGAGACCTTGCAGGCTTCCAACACAGTGCTCGAGGCTTACTTCGTCCCCGTAAGCCACGATGCACACCTCGACGTTCATGACGGCAGTCCGGAACCCCGTCTCAGAGGGATGGTCCGCTCCGCGTGGTGTTGTCCGGGATGCGGGACCCCTCGTGGAATCGAGCGGACAACATGAGGCGATATACAACCGCCGACGATGGTAGGAGTGGTGCGATCGCGAGCAGGCCAAAGAAGGAGACGCAGGAGAGCCAGGGATTGAAAACGCTGCGGAGACTTCCTGCACTCAGGATGCTGCCGGCGCAGTAACAGGCCAACGAGTGGCCCATGGCGTCGGAACGACTGGGAGCTCAGCTGCCCGAGACAGCGCGGGCCCGAGCAGTGTTCCCACCACAACGAATCCGCAATGCCAACTCTACAAGTAGATGTAGAGATAGAACTCGAAGGGAATCTCTCTGAATTTATAGAAGATGTCCTCATTTGTGGAGCCGGTAAGGCCGAGTCAGTGGAGTGACGACCGCATCTAGGCCCAGTCGCAGAGGAGATACTGCATCGGCGTATGACGCCAAAGCCCATGTAGCTCCCAGCGAGCTAATCGCACCGTGCGACGACGGCAGGCGGAAGAACCGTCGCCGCTGGTAAAGTAGACGAACCATGTCGTTCAGCCCCTTCTCTTTTGCCAGCAAGTCACCGCCCACTACGAACACCGTGGCGGCAAAGAGTGCGAGGCCGGATGCCATCGTCAGATGTTGCAGATCGAGCCTCGACCGCTCCGGACTCAGCCGGGCTAGAGTGAGCGTCGCGACGACAGGGAAGACGAACACGCGCTCCGAAGAGAGGGGTGGCCAGAGTGCGGCAACGCCAAGGAGCGCGATCGTTTCCTCCGAACGCGTCGGCAGCAAGGCGTCCGCCGCGATCAGCAGGATGCGAAGGCACGATGGCAGTCGGGAGTCGAACTGAACGGCGACTTGAGCACGGAGAACGGTCGGATATGTGAAGATCACAATGACGCCTAGGCTGGTCTGACGCCAATAAAGGGCTATCGCTCCCCATTGCTCTCTCGAGAACCGCTCTACCATCGTAAGCTAACATCAGACGTCTGGACATCGAGGTCAAGCAGCCAGCTCGGAATGGTGCACGGCGACC
>DAIRGV010000063.1:0-10929 GCA_036794405.1 Candidatus Dormiibacterota bacterium | reverse complement strand
GGGGTCGATGATCGTGGACATCGGCGGCGGCACCACCGAGGTCGCCGTGATCTCTCTCGGCGGCATCGTCGCGGCGGAGTCGGCGCGGATGGGCGGTGACGCGATGGACGCGGCGATCGTCCACTACGTCCGCCGCAACCTCAACCTGCTGATCGGCGACCGCACCGCGGAGGACATCAAGATCGCGATGGGCTCGGCCTTCCCGCTCGAGGAGGAGCGCTCCTTCACCGTCCGCGGCCGGGACCTGATGAGCGGGCTGCCGAAGGTCGTCGAGATGACGACCGCCCATGTTCGCGAGGCCCTGGCGGGTTGCCTGGTGGAGATCATCGGCGCGATCAAGCGGACGGTCGAGGCGACGCCGCCCGAGCTGGTGATGGACCTGATGGAGAGAGGGATCGTGATCTGCGGCGGCGGCGCCCTGCTCTCCGGCCTCGACCAGCTGGTCGCTCACGAGACGCTGATCCCCGCCTCAGTCGCGGAGGACCCGCTCACCTGCGTCGTCCGCGGCACCGGCATCGTGCTGGAGGAGATCGAAATCCTGCGTCGCGTCCTGGTCCGTTCGCAACGGGCTCGAGCCCTGCGCTACTGACACCGCGAGCGCCCGAATGAACCGCCGGGCGCCGTCGCGGTCGAGCGGGCTCCTGCTCGGCACCGCCGCCGGCCTGCTGCTGCTGGTGCTGCTCACCCAGCTGCCGGTAGCCGCTGGACCGCGCGGCTACGTCAAGGGCGCGATGGCGCCGCTGGCGGTCGCCACCAGCGGCTTCCTCGACTGGGCGGGAGGAGGCCTGGCCGTTGTCGGCGACGCCTCCCGGCTCCGCTCCGACAACCAGCGCCTCGCGGTCGAGAATGCTGCCCTGCGGCGGCGACTCGCCGAGCTCCAGGCGGCCGGGGTCGAGAACGCCGACCTGCGTCGGGCGCTGGCCTTCCAGAAAGGCTTCGGGCACCGGCTGCTTCCCGCGGCGGTGATCGGGCGGGCGCCCGACGGGCTCACCCGGTCGATCACGATCGACCGCGGCCGCGCCGATGGAATCCACGTCGGGATGGTGGTGGCGAGCGGCGCCGGGCTGGTCGGCCGGGTCTCCGAGGTCGCCGAGCGTTCGGCAACCGTGCAGACCCTCGTCGACGCCGCCAGCCGGGTCAACTCGTATACCCAGCAGTCGGGACTCGAGGGAACGGTCATCGGCGAGGGCGGCCCGCTCGCGATGGAGGTGCTGCCCAGGCCGGGGGTCCTGGTCGCCCCGGGCGAGTCCGTGCTGACCTCCGGAATCGGCGGCCTCTTTCCCCGCGGGCTGGTGGTGGGCCAGGTGACGCGGTTCCACCGCCGCGATTCGGCCACCCTGGAGCAGGCCGACCTGGCGCCGGCGGTGGACTTCGCCGCGGTCTCGATGGTCCTGGTCATCACCGACTTCACCTCCGCCGCGCCGTGAGCCGGCTGGCCGCCGGGCTCCTCCTCCTGCTCGCGGCGCTGCTCCAGGTGACGCTCGCCCCGCGCCTGGAGCTGGCCGGCGCGTTCCCCAACCTGGTCCTGCTGCTGGTCGCCGGCTGGACCCTGGTCAGGGGCGCCGGCGCGGGGATCCGCTGGGCGGTGGCCGGCGGGTTGCTGCTGGACCTGGTCGCCCCGGGGCCGCTCGGCGTTCATGCCCTCGCCCTCGCTGCGGCGGCGTACGCGACGGGCTTCCTGCAGCGGTCCTTCGAGGCCGACCCGGTGCTGCTCCCGGCCGTCGCCGGCGCCCTGGCGACGGTGGTCTACAACCTGGTCCTGATCGCGATCTTCCAGCTGCTCGGGAACCCGGTGGCCTTTCTGCCCGCCCTGCAGGCCTGGGTGGCGCCCTCGGCGCTCTATGACGCGGCACTGATCCCGGTCGCCGTCCTCCTGCTCCGTCGACTCCACCGCGCCCTGCCCGAAGCGGTGGCGATCGAGTGGTGAGCCGCCGTTGATCGGTCTCGAGCCGGGGCGCTGGGTGGAGCTGGCCGGGATCGAGCCGCGGGCTCGCTGGACCGCCCGCCTCGCGGCCTTCACGATCGCCATCGTCGCGCTCAGCTCCGTCCTGGTCTGGCGGTTGGCCGACCTGCAGCTGGTACAGGGTGGGTCCTACGCCCGCCAGGCGCTGATCAACCGCGTTCACCGGCTCCCGCTGAGCGCCGACCGCGGGGTCATCTACGACCGTCACGGGACCCAGCTGGTGATCAACCAGCCGGCCTGGTCGGTGGCGGTGACGACAGTTGCCCTGCCCGCCGATCAGACCCGGCGCGGGGCCGTGCTGGGCCGGCTGGCCGAGCTGGCGGGGATGACTCGCGCCGAGCTGCAGGCCCGGCTGGCGGAGGACACCGACGGCTACCGGCCCTTCGTGCTCCGGTCCGGTCTCGACGATCAGCAGGCCGAGACCGTCAACGAGCGGCTGCCGGGGTTGCCCGGTGTTTCGCTGCAACGGGTGCCGGTCCGCAGGTACCTGCAGCCCGAGCTCTATGGGCACCTGCTCGGGTACGTCGGTCCCCTCGACGCGACGGAGTATCGCGCCCTGCGTTCGGAGGGGTACCTGCCGGACGAGGTGGTCGGCAAGACGGGCCTGGAGGCGGGCTTGGAGAGCCTGCTCCGAGGCCGGGACGGTTGGCAGGACGCCGAGACGGACGCCAACGGCCAGGTCGTCAAGGTGCTGCGGGAGCAGCCCGCGGTGGCCGGCCGGAGCATTTACCTGGCGATCGACGCGGGGCTTCAGCAGGCCGTTCACGACGCCCTTGCCGCCGGCCTCCGGAAGGCCGGCTCGAAGGCGGGGGCGAGCGTCGTCACCGACCCCCGGACGGGGGAGATCCTGGCCATGGTCAGCATTCCCGGCTACGACGACAACCTCTTCGCCCGGGGCATCTCAGAGGCGGAATATTCGAAGCTGCTCGCCGACCCCGCCAAGCCCCTCTACGACCGGACCATCGCCGGCGAGTACCCGCCCGGGTCGACCTTCAAGATGATCACCGGGAGCGCGGCCCTGCAGGAGGGCAAGATAACCGCGGGCAGCCAGCTCGCCTGCCCCGCCAAGCTGACCTTCGGAGCGTGGACCTACTGGAACTGGGCCCACTACGACATGGGCCAGATGAACGTCGTCAAGGCGATCCCGACCTCCTGCGACACCTTCTTCTACCAGGTCGCCAACCTGCTCGGCCCCGACATCCTTGCCACCTACGCAGCTGACTTCGGGTTCGGTACCAGACCCGGCATCGAGCTGCCCGGCGCGAGCGCCGGGGTGGCGCCGACGCCCGGCTACAAGCTCCGGGTCTGCCCCTACCCGGCGGGCACCCCGGACTGTGGCTGGAACGTCGGCGACACCGTCACGATGGGCATCGGACAGTCCTACGTGCTGACGACACCGCTGATCCAGGCGATGTACGTGGCGGCGCTCGGCAACGGCGGCACCCTGCTCCGGCCGACCCTGGTCCACCAGGTGACCGACGGCGCCGGGAAGGTGCTCGTCACCGCCCACCCGGAGATCGTTCGCCAGGTGCCGATCGATGCCCAGAACCTCGAACCGCTGCGCTCCGGGATGCACCAGTCGTTGACCGGGACCTGGGGGACGGCGGCGATCGCCCGCTCGCTCGGCTTCAACTGGGACGGCGGTGGCAAGACCGGGACCGCGCAGTTCGGCGGGACCGGCGCCGACCTCCCCAGCCATGCCTGGTTCGTCGACTTCGCCCCCTACGACAACCCGGAGTTCGCCAGCGCGACCATCCTCGAGGGCGCCGGGTTCGGCGAGTTCGTCGCCGAGCCGGTCGCGATCAGCTTCCTGAACTACTACCACTCCCACCGCGCCCAGGTCCATGCCGATGGTTAGGCTCGGCCCGCTCCACCGCCTGGACCGGCTCCAGGTCCTCCTGGCCGGGAAGCTGGTGGTGCTCGGGCTGATGACCGTCTACTCGGCGTCGGCGACCGACTTCCGCAAGCAGCTGCTGACGCTCGGGCTTGGCGCCGCGGCCTACATCGCCGCGGCCACGGTCGACTACCGCCGCCTCGGTCGCTTCGTCCTGCCCGCCTATGGGGCCTGCCTGCTCCTCCTGCTCGCCGTCCACTTCGCCGGCCACTCGGCGCTCGGCGCTCGCCGGTGGATCTCGATCGCCGGCTTTCCACTGGAACCGTCGGAGCTCAGCAAGATCGCGGTGCTGGCCGCCCTCGCCCGGCATTTCGCGGTCCGTGACGGCTCCGAGAAGAGCCTTCGCACGCTGCTCGGGGCGATCGGGCTCGCCGTTCCGCCGATGATCCTAATCCTCCTCCAGCCGGACCTCGGCACCTCGATGGTCTTCGCGGCGCTGCTGGCGGGGCTGCTCGTCCTCGGCGGCTCCTCGCGGTTTCACCTTGCCGCCCTGGCGGCGCTGGCGGCGGGCACCGCGCCCATCCTGCCGCACCTTCTCCACGGCTACCAGAAACAGCGCCTGGAGATCTTCCTGAACCCGATGAGCGACCCGCTCGGGGCCGGCTACAACCTGCTCCAGGCGCGGATCGCGGTCGGCTCCGGCGGGCTCTTCGGCCACGGCTGGCTGCACGGCCTGCAGGGCTCGCTCGGTTTCGTACCGGAACGGGCGACCGACTTCATCTTCGCGGTCTACGCGGAGCAGTTCGGCCTTCTCGGCTGCATCCTCCTGATCGCCCTCTTCACCGCCCTCCTGGTCCGGCTCTGCTGGGCGGCGTCGGTCGCGTCCGACCGCTTCGGCTACCTGCTCTGCTCCGGGGTCGCGATCATGGTCTGCTTCCAGGTGGTGGAGAACATCGGGATGAACTTGGGCCTGACGCCGATCGCCGGCATCCCCCTGCCGCTCATCTCCTACGGGGGCTCCGCGCTGGTGACCAACCTCGCCGCGCTGGGAGCAGTCCAGAGCGTCATGCTCCGCCGCCGGCTGGTCGCCCACCGCCCGGGAGAGGCGCTCGACAGCCGGCTCCTCAACGAGAGTGGGACGGCACGGCTCGACCCGGGGCTGAACAGCCCCATCGGAGCCTAGAGCCCGATGGTACAATCTCGATTCGTGCCCGAAAGCAAGCAATCCGCCACGGCCGTCGTCGTGAGCGGCGGGAAGCAGTACCGCGTCACCGCCGGCGACCGGATCCTGGTCGGCCGCCTGAAGGCGGACGTCGGATCCGAGCTGACGCTCGACCGCGTGCTCCTGCACGTCGACGGCGACGAGGTCAAGGTCGGCACGCCAGGCATCGAAGGGCTCGCGGTCACCGCCCGCGTGCTGCAGCATTCGCGTGGACCGCGGATCGAGGTTCTCCGCTACAAGTCGAAGAAGCGGGTGCGCGTGCACAAGGGCGCGCGGGCCGATTACACCTCGCTCGAGATCCTCGCCATCGGCGGCCGGAAGGCCGACAAGGCCGACAAGGCCGAGAAGAGCGAGAAAGCCACCCCGGCGCGCGTTCGCGCTGCCGCCGGCGCGGCGGCTGAGGGCGCCCAAGAGGAGACCGGCGATGGCGCATAAGAAGGGCGGCGGTTCTTCCCGGAACGGACGCGACTCCAATCCGCAGAACCTCGGCGTGAAGGTGTACGGGGGGCAGGTTGTGACGGCGGGGGCCATCCTCGTCCGCCAGCGCGGCTCCAACATCACCGCCGGCTCGGGCGCGGCGGAGGGTCGCGACCACACGATCTTCGCCCTCGTGGCTGGGCACGTCCAGTACCAGCGGTCGGGCAAGACCGGCCGCCGGGCGATCGTCGAACCGGCCGCGACCGAAGCCGCCGGCTAGCGCCGGGGCCTCCGGCCCTCCGCGAAAGGACATGTTCACCGACCAGGTCACGCTCCGCGTGCGCTCGGGACGTGGCGGCCGAGGCTCGGCCTCTTTCCGCGCCCAGCCCTTTGAACCCCAGGGTGGTCCTGATGGCGGGAACGGGGGCGGTGGCGGCGACGTCGTGCTGACGGCGACGCGCGATCTCCACGACCTCTCGCCGTTGGTCCAGCGCGCTCAGCTCGCCGCGGCGGACGGACAGGCCGGCGCCGGTGGCCGGAAAGAGGGCCGGCGGGGGGCCGACCTGGTTGTCCGGGTGCCAATCGGGACCGCCGTCTTCGACGCGCAATCGGGAGACCTGCTGGGCGAGCTTGCGGCCGATGGCGAGACGCTGGTCGCCGCCCGCGGCGGCGCCGCCGGGGGCGGCAACATCCATCGCGCCAGCTCGATCAACCGGAGCCCGACGGCGGCCGGACCGGGCGCCCCGGCCGAGCAGCGCGAGCTGCGCCTCGAGCTCTGGCTGCCGGCCGACGTGGCCCTGGTCGGGAAGCCCAACGCGGGGAAGTCAACCCTCCTGAGCGCACTGACAGCGGCAAGGCCCAAGATCGCCGACTACCCGTTCACGACCCCTTACCCCGAGCTGGGCGTCATGTTCAACGAGCCCGGCCGGCCGCTCACGCTGGTCGAGATCCCGAGCGAGAAGTACCTCCACCAGATCGAGCGGACGCGCGTCGCCCTGTTGGTCGTCGATGCCCGGCAGCCGGAGGAGCTGAAGGCGATCCGGCCGCTGGCCGGCGACCGCTCGGTGCTGGTGATCTGGACCAAGTCCGACCTCGTGCCCGGGCCCCACCGCCGCCGTGGGATCTGGGTGTCGGCCGAGACGGGTGAGGGCGTCGAGGAGCTGCGCAGGGCCATCGTCGAGGCTGCCGCCGCGACGCCCGCGCGCCGCCGCCGCGAGCCGGCGGGCCGCCGGGTAGCGCTTGGTCCCGAAGTTCGGGGACCGGCGATCACGGTCGAGCGCCACGACTGGGGCCTGGAGGTCGCCGGGGCCCGCCTCGACCGCCTGCTCGAGCGCTACGACCTCGAGACGCCGGCCGGCTTCGACCGCTTCCAGGTGGCCCTTGACCGGATGGGAGTCACGGCGGCGCTGGAGGAGGCCCGCGCGGTCCCTGGCGAGACGGTCCGGATCGGGTCGGCCGAGTTCGAGTACCAGCCCTGATGGCCCGGATCGGCCTGCTCGGCGGAACCTTCGACCCGATCCACCTCGGCCATCTCAAGGCCGCGGCCGCGGCCCTCGAATGCGCTCGGCTGGACCAGGTGCTGTTGATTCCCGCCGGCCGTCCGCCCCACAAGCGAGGCACCCGCGCCTCGGCTGCCGACCGGCTCGCGATGTGCCGGCTTGCCGCGGCCGCCGGCGCCGGGCTCGGCGTCTGGGAATGGGAGGCGCTCCGGCCGGGCCCGTCCTACACCGTCGACACCCTCCGGGCCTTTCGAGAGCAGCGGCCGGCCGACCAACCCTTCCTGATCCTCGGTTGGGACGCAGCCCGGGACATCGCTTCCTGGCGAAACCCGGAGCAGGTGCTGACGCTCGCAGTGCTGGTCGTCGTGGGCCGTCCGGGTCTCGACTCGCCCACGCCGGCGGCTCTGCTGGCGGCCGGGATCGACCCTGCGGGGGTCATCCTCTGCCTGGCTTCGACCCCTGACGTCGCCGCCACCCGCGTCCGCCGTCTCGCCGCCCGGGGCGAGCCATTGGAAGCCCTGGTCCCCCCGTCGGTCGCCGGCTACATCCGCGACCACCGCCTCTACCGGCGGCCCCAACCGGCATAATCGAAGGCGTTGTCCGAACCTGAGCTCAGCCCCCTGGAGCTGGCGAAACTCATCCAGGCCGCCGGCGAGGACAAGCTCGCCCAAAAGCCGGTGCGCATCCCGCTCAAGGGCAAGACGACGGTGGCCGACTACTTCGTCGTCCTCGAGGGCGAGACGGACCGTCAGGTTAAGGCGATCGCTGACGGGATCATCGAACGAGCCCGCGAGCACCGGGTCCGTCCTCTGGCGATCGACGGCTACGAGGACGGAAGCTGGGTCCTGATCGACTTCGACTCCGTCCTGGTCCACATCTTCCTGCCCGGTGAGCGGTCCTTCTACGACCTCGAGTCACTCTGGTCGACTGCCGCACGGCGAAGGGCTACTTCTTGACATTGACTGCGCCACTTATCTGATAGGATTAGACTCGCAATATGCTTCCGGCTAGTGGAGGAGAGGCGTTGAGCGAGGCACCCGACGAGGAGGTTCGCGTCCTCTTCATCGAAGACGATCCCGCCGTTGCGGAGATGTACAAGCTCAAGCTTGAGCTGGACGGCTACACGGTCACCGTCGCCAAGGATGGCGAGGAGGGCCTGCAGGTGGCCACCGAGAATCCCCCCGACATCATCTTCCTCGACACCCGGCTGCCCAAGATGGACGGATTCGCGGTGCTCGAGCGCCTCCGGTCGGCTGACCGGACCCGGGAGATTCCGGTGATCATCCTCTCCAACTACGGCGAGCGCGAGCTCGTCGACCGCGGCCTGAAGCTCGGCGCTCTCGAATACCTGATCAAGAGCCAGACGACCCCGGCGAACCTGTCGAGGGGCGTCGAGGGCTGGCTGAAGGAATAGGGGAAGTTGGCTTTGAACCGGCGTGCTGACATTCGCTCCGGATTCGACCTCGACAAGCCGCTGTACACCATCAGCGTCGCCTCCGAGATCCTCGAGACCCACCCCCGGACCCTGATGCTGTACGAGGACGTCGGCCTGATCGAGCCCTTCCGGACGCCGACCAACCGGCGCCGCTACTCGCAGCGGGACATCCGGAAGCTGCGTGTCATCCAGACGCTGACGCGGGAGAAGGGGGTCAACCTGGCTGGCGTGAAGCACCTCTTGACCCTGCTCGAGGTGATCAAGAAGAACGATCTGGAACCGCCCCGCGACCTCAAGGACATCTTCCGCGCCTACGCCGAGCTGATCTGATGCTGGTGCTGCGCAGGTGGACCAACGTATAATGCTGCTGTTCGGTTTTTAAATCTGCCCTCCCTCCTTTCTGAAGGCCTCTTGCCCCCTGGGCGAGGGGCCTTCTTCTGCTTCCTCCGCCTTTAGACTTCCCCCGTGGCCCGGTACGGCATCGACCTGACCGCCTGCTGGCGGCCTCGGGTCGGGATGGTCACTCATGCGGTCGCCCTCACCCAGGCCCTGGTCGGGGCGGACGCGCCGGCCGAGCTCACCCTCTTCAGCAGCCGGGAGCGGGTCCCCGGGCTGACGGGACGATACGAAGCGGTCCTCTCGCCCCACCGCCACGAGGTCGCCAACAAGCTGCTCTGGTTTCCCGCCGTCGAGAGCTCCAGCGGGCTCGCCGCCATCCTCTACCCCTATTGGCCGCCGCCGCCGCGCCGGCGGCGGGGGGCGCCCCCGACCGCGTTCTTCGTCCACGATCTGGCCTTCCGCCTCCGCCCCGACGAGGTCCCCTGGCAGCAGCGGGCGTACCTGGGCACGGTGTTGCCGCCGGCCCTGCGGAACGCCGCGGCGGTCTTCGTCCCCTCGCTGGCGACCGAGGCGGACCTTCTCGCCGGGTATCCCATTGCGGGCCTCGCCGGCCGGGTCCACGTCATTCCCGAGGGTCCGACGCCGCTCCCCGCCGCCGGGGCCCTGCCAGAAGGCCTCGAGCCCGGCTTCGTGCTTGCGGTTGGAACCCTTGAGGCGCGCAAGAACTACCGCCGCCTGGTCGCCGCCCACGCCGGCCTGGCCGATGCGCCCCCACTCGTCTTCGCCGGCCGGCCGGGCTGGAACGGCGACCGGGCTCCGGAGGGAGCGGGCGTTCGGGTCCTCGGCCACGTCGATGATGCGACCCTGGCGAGCCTCTACCGGCACGCCTCGATCCTCGCCTTCCCGAGCCTTTACGAGGGCTTTGGAATCCCCCTCCTGGATGCGATGAGCAGTGGCGTCCCGGCGCTGGTGGGGGATCGGGGCGCTCTTCCCGAGCTGGCCGGCGACGCGGCTCTGACGGTGGACGCGGAGAGCGTCGAGGCGATCGCCGCCGGCCTCCGGCGGCTCCTTGCGGAGGCTCCGCTGCGCCAGCGGCTCGCCGCCGCCGGTCGCCGGCGAGCGACGGGCTACAGCTGGACGGCGGCTGCCCAGCTCGTGTTGCGACACCTGGCCGAGATCGCCGAATAGATAGGATCGACGGGAAAGTGATCCCCGTCCTCGCCTACCTCTCCACCAGCGGGCCGAACTATGCGGCCCGAGCCGAGCCGCTCCTGCGCCTGCTCGACCGGGCGGGTGGTTTCTCGGTCGAGGTCGTGACCGACGCCTCGCGGCTCGCCGACCTCGGCCGGCACCGGGTCGTCTTCGCCGCCACCGACGAGGGACCGCTGGGTTCCGAGGAGGAGCAGGCGCTGGTGGCCTGGGTCCGAGCCGGCGGCGGGCTGGTCGCGGCGCACGGCACCCTCTCGGCCTGGTCCGGTAACTCACTCATCCGCGAGCTGGTCGGCTTCACGCCGGGGGAGCCGACGCCGAGCACCGAGCTGATGGTCCGCCCGGCGGGGCCGCACCCGGTGACCGACCGGCTGGAGGAGGAGTTCTTACTGACCGACCGGGTCCACCTGGCCGGGGATGGCATCCCGCCCGATGCCACGCGCCTCCTCACCGTGCCGTGGCGATATGCCGACCAGGTCGCCGCCTTCACCCGCCCTGCCGGCGACGGCCGCTTCCTCTACGTCGGGCTCGGCGGCAGCACCGAGGCCTACGCCAGCCCCAGCTTCCTGCAGCTCCTCTTCCGCAGCCTTCGCTTCGCGGCGGGAGAGGCGACCGCCCGGGTCCTCGGCGTGGGCCTGGCCGGTTACGGCGCGATCGCCCGCGACCACGGCCGGCAGCTGCGCGAGGTCAGGGGCCTCGAGCTGAGGGCCGTGTCCGACCTCTCGCCGGGCCGGCGGGCGCAGGCCGAGGGCGACTTCGGAGTTGCCGCCCACGAATCCGTCGAGGACCTCTTCGCCGACCCCGCGATCGACCTGGTCGTGGTCGGCACCCCGCCCAGCACCCACGCAGAGATCGTCCTCTCGGCCCTGGCGGCGGGCAAGCACGTCGTCTGCGAGAAACCCTTCGCGCTCCGCCTCGCGGACGTGGATCGGATGCTGGCCGCGGCGGAGGTCGCCGACCGAACCCTAACCGTCTACCAGAGCCGCCGCTGGGACCCCGACTTCGTCGCGC
>DAIRGV010000062.1:4741-11281 GCA_036794405.1 Candidatus Dormiibacterota bacterium | reverse complement strand
CGAGGGGCGGCTTTCATCTCTGAGATCACAGGTAGGCAGTTCTCCTTAGACGAACTAGGGGCGCGCTTATAGAAGAGGGGGGTTCAGCGGCCCTACGTGCACGAACCGCGAGTATAACACGCGAAACATACCCGGCAGGCAGCGCGACCAAACGCGCCCGAGCGGCCGTTTTGGCGGTTGGCGGCGAGAATAGCAGGAACACACGCGCGGCGCGCAGAGGGGGAAGAAAAGAGGGGAGCCGGCACTCCGGCTCCCCTCCCCCGCTCGGGCGCGAGCTACTTGATCTCAGCCGTCGCTCCGGCGTCCTTGAGCTTGGCGGCGATGCTGTCCGCCTCCTCCTTGTTGACGTTCTCCTTGACCGCCTTGGGAGAGGCGTCAACCAGGTCCTTGGCCTCCTTCAGGCCCAATCCGGTGATCTCACGCACCGCCTTGATCACGTTGATCTTGCTGTCACCGACCGCGGTCAGGGTGACGGTGAACTCCGTCTGTTCCTCGACCGCCTCGGGCTCGGCCGCCGCGCCCGCCTGGGCCGCCGCCGGTGCCGCGACCGCCGTCGCCGCCTTGATCCCGAACTCGTCCTCGATCATCTTCACCGCTTCGACGACCTCCAGGACGCTCCACTCCTTGAGCGCCTCGACGAAGTCCTTCGGGCTTAGTTTCGTAGCTGCCATTTACGCTGCCTCCAACTTGTTCTGATACGCCTCGAGCAGACCGACGAGGGTCTGGACCGGGGCCTGGATGATGCCCACCAACTGGGCGATCGGGGCCTGCAGGGTGCCCAGGAGCTGGGCGAGGAGGACCTCCTTCGACGGGAGATCGGCGAGCTGACGGACCTGCTCGGGCCCGTAGAAGCGACCCTCGACAAGACCGCCGGTGATATCGAGCTTGAGCCGGGTCGCCCGGACCCACTCGCCCAGCAGGCGCGCGGGTGCCGATAGATCGTCGTAGCCGAGGGCGAAAGCGACCGGACCCTTCAGCGCGGGACCGAGGTCGGGGTGGCCGGCCTCGTCGGCGGCCCGCTTGGCGAGCGTGTTCTTGATGATCCGGAACTCGACATCCGACTGCCGGAGCTTGGCCCGGAGGTCACCCAGCTGGGCGACCGAGAGCCCCCGGTAGTCGGTGAGGACGACCACCTTGGCCGTTCGCAGCTTCTCCGCGAGCTGGCCGACCTGCTCCTCCTTGAGGGGCCGCTTGGAAACCTTCGCCATAAAAAATTCCTCTTCACTACCCCGGCGCGGCGTGAAAAGGAAGGCGGCGGACGACTGGAGTCCGCGCTGGTTCGGTTTTCCGCTCGCCTCGGTAGGTGATTAAGCCGGTCCCGCGGGTCCGGCGCCTACTTTCTTCGGCAGTCAAAATACTATCCGGTCGTGAGCTTGCCCGCCTCCCGGACGTCCACCGGTACCGATGGTCCCATCGTCGAGGAGAGATAGATCGTCCGGAGATACTGGCCCTTTGCCGCCGAAGGCTTGTTCTTGACCAGCGCCTCGATCAGCGCGGCGAAGTTCTCGTGCAGCGCCTTCGCCTCGAAGGAGGCCTTGCCGATCGGCGCATGGACGATGCCGAACTTGTCGGCCCGAAACTCGATCCGCCCGCCCTTGACCTCCCTGACCGCCCGGCCGACGTCGAAGGTGACGGTGCCCGACTTCGGGTTCGGCATCAGGCCGCGAGGGCCGAGGATCCGGCCCAGGGGCCCGACCTTGCTCATCATGTCGGGCGTCGCCACGGCAACGTCGAAGTCCGTGAAGCCCTCCGACACGCGCTTGACGAGGTCGTCTCCGCCGACGATGTCGGCACCGGCTTCCTTCGCCTCGCGCTCCTTCTCGCCCGCCGCGAAGACGGCCACGCGGACGTGCTTGCCGGTACCGCGCGGCAGCGTCACGGCGCTGCGCAGCTGCTGGTCGGCGTGGCGGACGTCGATGCCGAGCCGGACATGGACCTCCACTGTGGCGTCGAACTTGGTGACCGAGGTGTCCTTGGCGACCTCCACGGCCTTCATCGGCTCGAGGCCGGCGTCGCCGCTCTCGCCCAGGGCCTCCTCGACCTTTTTCAGGGCCTCGGCGTACTTCTTGCCGTGCTTCTTAGGCAACGACTTCGAGCCCCATCGAGCGCGCGGTACCCTCGATCATCTTCACGGCCATGTCCATGTCGAGCGCGTTGAGGTCCTTCAGCTTGACCTGCGCGATCTGGACCAGCTGGGCCTTGCTGACCTTGCCGACCTTGTCCCGATTCGGCTTGGGCGAGCCCTTGTCGATCCCCGCCGCCTTCTTGAGCAGGTTCACCGCCGGCGGGGTCTTGAGGATGAAGGTGAAGCTACGATCCTCGAAGATCGTGATCTCAGCCGGCACGACGTCGCCGGCCTGCGGCGCGGTCCTCTCGTTGTAGGTCTTGCAGAACTCCATGATGTTGATGCCGTGGGGGCCCAGCGCCGTGCCCACGGGGGGAGCCGGGGTGGCCTTGCCGGCCTCCAGCTCGATCTTGATGACTGCCCGAACTTTCTTCTTGCCCATTCCCTACCTGCTCCGATCTCTGCCTAGTGGACCTTCTCGACCTGCAGCAGGTCGAGCTCGACCGGCGTTTCGCGGCCAAACATGTTGACGAGGACCTTGAGCTTGCCGCGCTCGGGGTTGATGTCGTCGACCTTGCCGTGGAAGTCGGTGAAGGGACCGTCGACGACCCGGACGGCCTCGCCGATCTGGAAGTCGACCCGGATCTTGGGCGCCTCCTGCTTCATCTGCTTCTGGATCGCCTTGATCTCCTTCTCCTGGAGAGGCACCGGCTTGTTGCCGGAGCCGACGAAGCTGGTGACGCCGGGGGTGTTCCGGACGACGTACCAGGACTCGTCCGTCATGACCATTTTGACCAGGATGTAGCCCGGGAAGATCCGCTTCTGGACGTGCCGGCGCTTGCCGTCCTTGATCTCGATCTCATCCTCCATGGGCACCAGCACCTGGAGGATCTTTTCGTGCATGTCCATCGACTCGATCCGCTTCTCGAGATTCTTCTTGACCTTCTCCTCGTGGCCGGAGTAGGCGTGGACGACGTACCACAGGGCCTCTTCGGCGGCGGTCTCGGCAGCTGCTCGTTCGGTGGCCATCGCTACCTCGCAATCCCGTTGTAGATGTAGCGCTGGGTGAAAGCGCTGAGCCCAAGGTCGACGAGTCCGATGAAAGCGGCGATGACCACCACGGTGACGATCACGACGATCGTGTAGCGGTACAGCTCGGGCGCGGTCGGCCAGACCACCTTGCGCAACTCCTCAAAGGTGTCGCGAAAGAATGTCGTGAGCCGGTTCTCGCTCGGACGGGTCGCCGTCAACGCCACTTACTTGGTCTCCCGGTGCCCGGTGTGCTTGCGACACCAGCGGCAGTACTTCTTGAGCTCCAGACGGTCAGGATCGTTCTTCTTGTTCTTGACCGTGGTGTAGTTCCGACGCTTGCAGTCGGTGCACTGGAGCGTGATGATCGTCTCCATACCTGTCCCTTCGCTTTCGACCTCGGTGAAGCCTTCGCTTCCCAAAAAATAAAGCCTAGGAAACCTAGGCGCCTACCAATATAACAGGTGGCGCCGCGGCCAAAGCAGTCTGAGACACTGGGCGGCGATGGCGGATCCGACTCGAATCGTAATCCTTCACGGCGACCAGACGGGCGAGGAGCTGCTCCGCGACGCGCTCCGCTTCCTGGACCCCGACCTGACGGGTGTCCCGGTCGAGCTCAGCCACTTCGACCTCTCCCTGGCCAAGCGCCGCGAGACTCACAACCAGGTCGTTCTGGACGCGTCGGACGCCCTCCTCGCGGCGGGCTACGGGATCAAGGCGGCCACGATCACGCCCGAGCAGACGGGCGACGTCGGCAGCCCGAACGCGATCCTGCGGGCCCGGATCGGCGGCCAGGTGATCGTCCGGACCGGGCGCCGGATCCCTTCGATTCGGCCGGTGGCCGGCGTCTACTCCCCCATCTCGGTGATCCGGATGGCTGTCGACGATGCCTATGGTGCGAAGGAGTGGCGCGAGGGGGAGGGCCTCGACGAGTGGGCGTTCCGGACCGAGAAAATCTCCCGGCGAACCTGCAAGGTGGTGGCCGAGTACGCCTTTCACCAGGCCCGGCGGCTTGGCGGCAAGGTGTTCGGTGGCCCCAAGTACACGGTCTCCCCGGTCTACGAGGGGATGTTCAAGGAGGAGCTCGACGCGGCCGCCGAGCGCAACCTTGACGTCCGCTACGACCCCCAGCTCATCGACGCCACCTACGCGATGCTGATCGCCACGACCGGCGAGCCGCTCGTCGTCCCCGCGCTCAACCGCGACGGCGACACGCTCTCCGACCTCGTGATGCAGCTCTTCGGGACCATCGCGGGTGCCGAGTCCGCCCTGCTCACCTTCGACGGTGAGGGCAAGGTCAAGGTGATGATGACCGAGGCGCCGCACGGGACCGCCCCCGCCCTCGAGGGCAAGAACGTGGCCAACCCGATGGCGATGATCATGTCGGTCGCCTCGCTGCTCGGCCACATGGAGGGCGAGCGCGAGCACCTCGCCTCGCGAGCGGTGTACGAGGCGACGCTGGAGACCGTGTCGGACGGGATCCGCACGGCCGACCTGGGTGGACACTCGGGGACGACGGCGTTCACCGACGAGGTGATCCGGCGGGTGCGGACCAAGCTCGACGTCTGGGCCTCGCTCTCCGACGTCAAGCGCTAGTCCACCCCTTCTCGTTCAGCTGCGGTCCTCGATCTCCCAGGCGTGGTCGAGCGCGTGCCAGGCGATCCGCCGGGCCGCGTAGCGCGAAGGCCAGGCCCCCTCGCCCGACTCAAGCCCCGCCAGGATCGCCGCCCGGAAAGCGGCCACCGCCCGGGCGTCGGCGGCCGGCGGCTCCTTCAGCTTGAGGTTCAGCCTGGGGGCGTAGGCGGACTCGGCGCCGAGCACGTGCTGGAGGATCGCATCGCGGTCGCGACCACCGCCGCGGGGGCCCTTGCGAAGCTCGGCGGGGGCCCCGGCGACGACGTGGTCGAGCGCCTTCCAGCACGCCTCCAGCAGCGCTCGCTGGCGTCCGGACTCCTCTGCCGAGAGAGGCCTCGAGTCCGCCTCGGCGGGCAGGCCGGGAGCCCCGAAGTCGGTGGTGCCGTTGCCCTTGACGCGCTCCACGACCTCGAATTCGCCCGCTGCCGGAGGAAGCGGGAAACCCGCCGCGCGGGCAACCGGCGCGTAGCGCTCGGCGGCCGCCGCCAGGGCGGCCAGCGCCTGCCGCTCGTCCTTCCCGGAGCGGATCCAGCCGGGCCACTCGAGGGCGCCCGCGAAAACCCGCTTGGTACCCTCCTCCAGGTAGACGGCGACGCCGCTCATCCGATCTTGATGCGCTTGAAGCCCTCGGCGTACTCGTGGCCGGACTTCTCGCCGATCTGCTTCATCCGGTCCCGCAGGTTCTCCTCCCAGTTCTCCCAGTTCTGGAACTGGGATTCGTGCCGGCGGAGCGCGGCGATCTTGCGGTCGACGGTCGAGCTGATGTCGACGAAGAAGTCGCCCATGTTCCAGGTGGGGATCCAGACCTCCTTCACCTTCCACGCCTCGAGGCCCTCGTCGAGCAGCTCCCGGAAGGCGCGGGGGTTGCGCGCGGCGGGGTAGACCGAGGCCAGGGTGGCCTGGCCGACCGCGAGGTGGTCCGGATGGTAGCCCCCGATCGGGGTGTCGAGGTTGATCGCCGGCACGTGGGTCAGGACCAGGTCCGGGCGGTGCCTGCGGATCAGGGCCGTGATCTCCCGGCGGAACTCGAGCGTGTTCTCGAGGCGGCCGTCCGGGTGACCCAGGAAAACGACGTTCTTGATACCCAGCTCGGCAGCGGCCGCGCACTGCTCCGCGTACCGGATGCGGGTCAGCTCGGCGTCCGGTAGGGCAGGATCCTCGCCACCCTCGGAGCCGTCGGTGCAGATCACGATCGTCACCTCAGAGCCTCCGTCAACCAGCCTAGCCAACGTCCCCGCGGCGCCGAAGTCGGGGTCGTCGGGGTGGGCGCTGATGATCATCGCGCGCTCGAACTGGGGGAACTCCTCGGTCTTCTTCTCTTCAGTCATCTTTCAAGAAAGGTAACCGGGAAGGCGGCCGCGGCTATTTCGTGGCGGTCGGGACCGTGAACCAGAAGACGGAGCCGCCGCCCGGTCGGGGCTCGACACCGATCGACCCATCCATCAGCGCCAGCAGACCGGCGGCGACGTAGAGCCCGAGCCCGGCGCCGGGCCCGGACGGGTCAAGCTTCACGCCCCGTCCGAAGATGCGGCTTCGGTCGGCCGGCGCCACGCCCGGCCCGCGGTCGCGGACGGTGATCGTCGCAAGGCCGGGCCCGCGCTCGACCCGGACCTCGACCGAGGCGCCCGGGGGCGAGAGGTGGACCGCGTTCTCGACCACTACCCGGAGGACCTGGGTCAGGCGCTGGAGGTCGGCCTGGACGGTGACCCCCTCGACCCGCCCCGGCGCCCGGATCCGGCGGCCCCGGGCGTGCTCGCGCGCCGCCTCGAGCACGTCGGCGATGACGTCGGAGAGCTCCACCTCCTCCAGCA
>DAIRGV010000062.1:0-4731 GCA_036794405.1 Candidatus Dormiibacterota bacterium | reverse complement strand
CAGCAGGACCGGCTGCCGGCCGCCGTCGAGCCGCCCGGCGACGAGCACGTCCTCCACCCGGTCGGCCATCCGCGCGGCCTGGCTGTCGATGACGCGGAGGAGCTCGAGCACCTTCTCCGGCGCCAGCTCGGCGTGCGCCTGGAGCAGCAACGTCGCCGCGCCGCGGATCGCGGTCAGGGGGCTTCGCAGCTCGTGGCCGAGCACCGACATCAGTTCCTGCTCCTCGCCGGTCGCATCCGTCGTCCGCTCCTTCGGCCGGGTCACCTGATGGTGACCACCTTGAGCAGGTTCGTCTGTCCCGGCCGGGAAGCCACGCCGGCGATGATGACCACCCGATCCTGGCGCCGGACGAGGCCGCTCCGGATCGCCGCCTCGCTCGCCCGGGCGATCAGGTCGTCGGTGTCCGCCCCGTGCTCGACCAGGAGAGGGATGACGCCGGCGTAGAGGGCGGTCCGGCGGAGGGTCTCGGGATGCGGGCTGGCGGCGATGACGGGGACGCTTGGGTGCTTCTTCGAGACCCGGAGCGCGGTCGAGCCGGTCTCCGTGAAGGCCACGATGGCGGTCGCCCCGAGCTCCTCGGCCACGGTCGCGGCGGAATGGGCGATGGCGCTTCCGACCGAACCGCGCACGGTGCTGAAGGGCCGCGCCCGCTGGTAGGTCGGATGCGACTCGGCGGCCCGGCAGATGGCGGCCATCGCCCGCACGGACTCGACCGGGTGGGCGCCGACCGAGGTCTCCTGGGACAGCATCACCGCGTCGGTGCCGTCCCAGATCGCGTTGGCCACGTCGGAGGCCTCGGCGCGGGTCGGGCGGTTACTGGTCACCATCGACTCCAGCATCTCGGTGGCGGTTATGACCGGGACGCCGCGGAGGTTGGCGTGCTCGATGATGTCCTTCTGGGCGGCCGGGACCTCGGCCAGCGAGAGCTCCACCCCGAGGTCACCGCGGGCCACCATCACCCCGTCGGCATGGGTGAGGATCTCGTCCAGGTGAAGCAGTGCCTGGGGGCGCTCGAGCTTGGCGATCAGGGGCACCTCCCAGCCGACCCGGCGCAGCGCCCGGCGGCAGGTGACCAGGTCGGCCGCGGAGCGGACGAAGCTCAGGGCGAGGTAGTCGAAGCGAAGCTCGGCGCCCAGCCGGAGGTCGGTGAGGTCCTTGGCAGTCAGTGCCGGGAGGCGGATCGGACAGTTCGGGGCGGTGATGCCCTTGCGTTCGCCGAGGAGCCCTCCCCGGACCACCGTGCAGACCGCGTCGGCGCCCTTGACGGAGCGGACGCGGAGCTCGATCTCGCCGTCGGCGAGGAGGACCTTCTCCTCCGGGATGAGCGAGCGGAGGAACGCGGGATGGCTGACCGGGATCAGGGTCTGGTCCCCGACCACCGGCCGGGCGGTGAGCGTCACCGGTTCGCCCCGGCGAAGGCGGACGGGCGCGTGAGCCAGCCGCCCGGTGCGGATCTTGGGCCCCTGGAGGTCCTGGAGGAGGGCGATGTGCCGTCCCATCTGGGCCGCGACGGCGCGGACGGTGGCCACCATCTCCCGGTGCTCGTCCGCGATGCCGTGGGAGAAGTTGATCCGTGCGATGTCCATCCCCGCGGCGATCAGTGCGCGGACGACGGCCCGAGAGGAGCTCGCCGGCCCGAGGGTGCAGATGATTCGCGTCCGGCGCAGGCTCACCTCTGCCGAATGTTAAATCCGCTCACCGCGCCGCGAGCTTCAGCGTGCGCTGGCGCATGACCTCGTAGAGGAGCGCGGCCGTCGCCGCCGAGGCGTTGAGGGAGTCGACCCGCCCGGCCATCGGGATCCGGAGGCGCGCGTCGCAGCGCTGGCGGACCAGCCGGTGGACGCCCTCCTCCCCGCCGATGACGATGCAGACCGGCTGGGTGAGGTCGAACTCCCAGGGTGCCTGCTCGCCGGCGACGTCGAGCGCGACGCACCAGAGCCCCGCCCGCTTGATCTCGGAGACGGCGCTCGCCATGCCGCTGACTCGGACCAGACGGATGTGCTCGCTGGCCCCGCTGCTGGCCTTGACGACAGCGCCGGTGACCGGCGCGGAACGCCGCTCGGGCAGGACGACACCGTCGACGCCGGCAGCGTCCGCCGTGCGCAGGATGGCGCCCAGGTTCTGCGGGTCCTGGATGCCGTCGAGACCGAGGACCAGGGTCGGGTTACCGGCCAGGAGGCCGCGAAGGTTGGCGAACTCGCGAGGCGCCAGCTCGGCGACGACGCCCTGGTGGTTGCCGTGGGCGAGCGCCTCCAGCCGCTCCCTCCCGACCACCTCGACCCGGGCCAAGGTGGCCAGCTCGTCGAGCCGGGGGTCCGGGTCCAAACCGTCGGCGATCAACACCCGCTTGACGTGGCCGGCCCGCGCCGCCTCGAGGACGGCATTACGGCCGTAGATCAGCTCGACGCGAGCGCGCTGGGGGGCACCCTCATGGGAGCGGGCGCGATCTGGCCGGGGCTTGGGCCGCTCCTCCGCGCGCGGCGCCGGCCGCCGCTCAGGCCTTGCGCCAGCGGATGCCTTCCTTGGCGTCCTCGAGGACGATGCCCTGGGCGCGGAGCTCCTCGCGGATGGCGTCCGCGCGCGCGAAGTCGCGCCCGGCGCGGGCCGTCTGCCTTTCGGCGATGAGCCGTTCGACTTCCTCTTCAAGTTCGACCTCTCCTCCTCGGAGGATATCCAGGTGGTTGTCGGCGGCATCGATGAGGACCCGCATCGCCGCCTTCGCAGCCGGGCCGGCCTCCCCCCTGTCGATCGCCGCGTTGCACTCCCGGACGGCGTCGAAGACGAACCCTACCCCCTGCGGCAGGTTGAGGTCATCGTCGAGGGCGGCCCGGTAGGAGGCGAGGGCCGCCTCGACCCGGACGACCAACCGCTCGTTCGGGACGCCGGGCGCCGGCTCGAAGCGGTCGACCCGCCGCGAGAACTCGCGCAGCCGGCGGACCTGTTCGCCGGCGGCGCGGATCGCCTCCTCGTCCAGCCGGAGCCGGGTCCGATAGTGGGCGCTCGCCATCAGGAAGAAGCGGATGGCCAGTGGGTCGTGGCCGGCGTCGACCAGGTCGCGAAGGGTCGCGATGTTGCCGAACCGCTTCGACATCTTGGCGCCGGTGGCGTCGGCCAGGTGCTCGGAGTGCAGCCAGCAATCGACGAAGCGGACGCCGTTGGCGGCCTCCGACTGGGCGACCTCGTTCTGGTGATGGGGAAAGAGCAGGTCGATTCCGCCGGCGTGGATGTCGAGCGTCAGCCCGAGCAGCTCCTTCGCCATCACCGAGCACTCGATGTGCCAGCCCGGCCGGCCCCTGCCGAAGGGCGCGTCCCAGGCGGCGCCGACCTCGGCGTCCCCCGGCGCCTCGCCCTTCCAGAGCGCGAAGTCGGAAACCGATTCCTTGTCGTAGTCGTCCGCTTTGAGGCGTTGGGGGGAAATCCCCCCTTCCGGGGGTCCGGCTGAGCCCTTCTTCCCCCTTCCGCCCTGGGCGACCCGGGCGCCGGCCCGGAGGCCGGACCGGTCGAGGTGGGCCAGCTCGCCGTAGGCCGGGAAGCCGGCGATCCGGTAATAGACGTCGCCGTCGGCCTGGTAGGCGTTGCCCTGCTCGAGCAGGCGGGCGACCATGGCGACCATCCCGGGGACGTGCTCGGTCGCGCGCGGGGTGTGCTCGGGCTGCTGCACCCGGAGCGTCGAGAGGTCCTCCAGGAAGGCTTTCTCGTACGGCTCGACGTACGCGCGGATGGTGGTTTTCCGCTCGCCGGCGAGGCGGATGATCCGGTCCTCGATGTCCGTGAGGTTCATCACCTGGTTCACCTGGAAGCCGCTGGCGAGGAGGTGGCGGCGGAGCAGATCGTAGAAGAGGAAGGTCCGGAAGTTGCCGATGTGGGCGAAGTTCCAGACCGTCGGGCCGCAGGTATAGACGCCGGCCCGACCCGGCACCAGCGGCACGAACTCTTCCTTGCGGCCGGTCGCCGTGTTGTGGAATCGAAGCTTCGGCACGAGTCGTCTATTCGAGCAGAACGACGGCCTGGGCGGCGATCCCCTCCTGCCGGCCGAGGGCGCCGAGGCCCTCGGGGGAGGTTGCCTTCACACCCACCAGGCCAGGGTCCAGGCCCAGCGTCTCGGCGATCAGGCGCACCATCTCCGTCAGGTGCGGCTGCAGCCGGGGGTGCTCGGCGACGACCACCGAGTCGACGTTGACGATGGTCCGGCCATGCTCCTCCACCAGCGCCGCCGCCATCGAGAGCAGCTCCAGGCTGGAGATGCCTTCGTAACGCGGGTCGTCGTCGGGGAAATGCTCGCCGATGGTGCCCAGCGCGGCCGCGCCGAGCAGGGCGTCGATGATGGCGTGGACCAGTACGTCGGCGTCGGAGTGGCCGGCCAGCCCCCGCGGGTGAGGGATCGTCACCCCGCCGATCACCAGCCCGCGGCCCTCGACCAGGCGGTGCGCGTCGTACCCGATGCCGACCCTCAGCGGACGGCCTCCTGCTCGCGCAGAAGGGCCTCGAGGACCTCGACATCCTCGGCCGTGGTGAGCTTCAGGTTGGTCGGCTCGCCGGCGACCACCGTCACCGGGTGGCCGGTCGCGGCGACCAGCTGGGCGTCGTCATCGCCGGCGAGGCCGTTCTTCTCCGCCTCCAGGTGCGCTTTCAAGAGCAGCTGGTAGGCGAAGGCCTGGGGTGTCTGCGCGAGCACGATCCGGGTCCGGTCGAGGCTCTCGACCAGCCGCTGGCCCTCCACCCGCTTGACGG
>DAIRGV010000061.1:0-11336 GCA_036794405.1 Candidatus Dormiibacterota bacterium | reverse complement strand
CCTCTCGGCCGGTTTTCGAACTCAACTTACATCCCCAGGGCCATCTCAAAAAGGGTCTGGTGCCGAGAGGGGGACTCGAACCCCCACGAGGTTGCCCTCAGCGGTTTTTGAGACCGCCGCGTCTGCCATTCCGCCACCTCGGCGCGCGCGCCGGCTAAGGCTAACCGACTGCCGCCGATTGACATGCCTGCGCCGGGCGCGGAGAATCCCGGCACCCCCGTGGCTCAAGCAACCCCTGGTCTTGGCGTCCCGCCTCCCGCCAAGCGCCGGCGCGGTGGCTGCTGTGGCTGCGTGATCCCGCTGCTGCTGATCGTTCTCCTGGCGGTGGGCGGCCTCTACTTCCTGGTCGTCAGTGCGTCGGCCGAGGTCTCGGTACCCGCGCAGCTCGTGGTCCTCAGCCCGGCGACCACCCTCACCCACGGTGGCAGCGCGCAGCCGGCCACCTCGGGCGCCCTCGTCCGCGCCGGTGACGGCGTCCGGACCGACGCTGCCGGACGCTCCCTGATCCAGTTCCAGGACGGCAGCATCACGCGCCTCGGCCCCGGCACCGAGCTGGTCGTCAACCGCGCCGACTTCGACAAGCAGGGTCGCCTCAACAACGTGAGCATCAGCCAGAAGGCGGGCCGGACGATGAACACCGTCCAGAAGCTCGTGGGTGGCAACGCGCACTTCAGCGTCGCCGGTCACTCCGCCAACGCGAGCGTCCGCGGCACCAAGTTCGAGGTGGTCCAAAACCTTGATGGCAGCATTCGGCTCAAGGTCTACGCCGGGCTCGTCAACCTGGCGCCGCCGGGCCAGAACGGGGTCAACGTACCCGCCGGTCGCCAGGCTGACGCCAGCGCCAGCGGGGCGGTCTCCAGCCCGGTCCCCATCACCGCGGATCCCGGCGACCCTTTCACCCTATGGATGGCGTCGGAGGAAGGGGCCAAAGCGGCCGGGCAGCCGGCGACGGCGATGACCAGCTTTGACCAGGCTCCCCTGGCGACCGGCCAGACGGCGGCGCAGCCCGATTACGACACCGCCGGCGGCGAGGTCATCGGCCTGCTCGCCTACCCCGGCAGCGCGATGACGCTCAGCATCACCGACCCCGCCGGCGTCGTCCATGAGAGCAGCACAGGCAGCGCCGGCCCGGGCGGCAAGCTGGTCGTGGTCGACATCCCCAACGCGCCGGGAGGAGCCTTCAAGATCAAGGTGAGGGCCGACAGCGTCGCACCGCCTGAGCATTTCACGGTGACGTTGATCACCAAGTTCACCTGCAGGGCCAAACAGGTCGCGGCGGGCGGCTTCATCCGCAACGTCATGAGCGCGAACGACACCCGCAACGCGCTCGTCCAGAGCGGCGGCACCAACGTCAGCGTCACCTTCAACGGCGCCTCCTCGGGCGGCGCCAACATCGGCGGGTCGGGCAGCTTCAGCGGCGTCTCGATCGCCGCGGGGGCGCTGCTCTACGCCGCCGGCGGCGGCAACATCGGGGTCGCGGTGACGGCCGCCTCGATCAACGGCTTCGACGTCAAGCAGCAGATCACGTCGGCCCTGGCCCAGGCCGGCGGCCGCAACCTCGACTCACTCCCGATCGGCTTCAAGGTCGACCGGATCTACACCTGCTCGTCAGGCACCGACAGCTTCCTGGTCATCGAAGGCCAGCAGTAGCGGGCCGCCGGTTGGTGTCGGCGAGAGGAGTCGAACCTCCACGGGTTGCCCCAACAGCTCCTAAGGCTGTCGCGTCTACCGTTCCGCCACGCCGACGCCGGGTTCGAGCTTAGCCGCCAGGCGGGCGATCCCATCGGCGATGTTGGCCCACTCGCGGGGCGGCATCTCGTGTCCGACGTCTTTCATGACGAGCGTCCCTGAGCCGGGCGCGGCGGCAGCGATCAGGGCAGCGTTGGCAAAGGGGACCAGCGGGTCACCGTCACCGTGGATCACCAGCACCGGAACCTGGACGTGGCCGAGCGCCTCGCGTCGGGAGCCGGCCCGGGCGATCGCCTGGAACTGGCGGACTGTGCCCGCGGGGTAGTAGGAGCGGTCGACGGCCCGGGTCGCGCGCACGCGCGAGCACTCTTCTTCGAACGACGGGCCCCAGGTGATCCGGGTCGTCTCGACGGACTGCGCGATCCGCTCCTCGCGAGTGTCGGCCGCCGGAAGGAGGAGGCGGGCGCTGACCGCGGGTTCGGCCAGCACCGAATCCTGGCCGCCGAGGTTGGACATGACGATGGTCAGGGTGAGAACCCTGGTCGGGTGCTCGATCGCGACCAGCTGGGCGATCATGCCCCCCATCGAGGCTCCGGCCACGTGGGCCGCCTCGATGCCCAGCGCGTCGAGCAGCCCGGCGGCGTCGGCGGCCATGTCGTTGAGGCTGTAGGGCCTACCGGCTTCCAGCTTGGTTGAAAGCCCGACGTCGCGGTTGTCGAAGCGGATGACGTGGAAGCCACGTGCCGCGATCTCCTCGCAGAGGCCGTCCGACCAGCCGAGCAGCTGGGAGCCAAGGCCGCTGATGAGGAGAACGGAGGGGCGGTCAGGCGGCCCGAAGGTCTCGTACTCGAGCTCGATCGACCCGACGCCGGCCCTCGCCACGCTCCTAAACGCCGGCCTTGGCGCGCCGGCGATCCCGGACCGAGGACACGAATGCCGAGGCGGACACGGCGGCCGTGGTCCCGTCGCCGACCGCGGTGGCGATCTGCTTGGTCAGTTGAGCTCGGACGTCACCGACCGCCCAGATGCCGTCGACCGAAGTCGTCATGTCGGGGCCGGTGACGATGTAGCCATGGGTGTCGTGCTCGACGTGGATCTTCAGGATGTCTGAGTTGGGAGTGAACCCGACGAAGATGAAGACGCCACCGACCGGCAGCTCGACCTCCTTCCCCTGCAGGTCGTAGCGGATCGCCGATACCTTCCCGTTGCCGACGATCTCCCTCACCTGGGCGTCCATGATGAAGTCGATCTTCGGGTTGGCCCGCGCTCGGTCCTGGAGGATCGGCTGGGCTCGGAATTCGCCCCGGCGGTGGATGATGTGGACCCGGCTCGCATAGCGGGTCAGGAAGTCACCCTCCTCGAGGGCGGCGTCACCGCCGCCGACGACGGCGAGCACCTCGTTCTTGAAGAAGGCGCCGTCGCAGACCGCGCAATAGGAGACTCCGCGACCGGCCAACTCGGTCTCGCCGGGCACCTCCAGCTTCCGGGGGAGGCCGCCGGCGGCCATGATCACCGCCGGAGCGCGCAGCTCGGCGCCCGAATCGAGTTTGACGACCCTGTCCTCGCCGTCGGCCTCGATCGAGGTGACGGGCTCGAACTCACGAGCGTCGAGGCCGAACTTGCGGGCGTGGTCCGCCATCCGAGAGGCCAGCTCGGGGCCGAGGATCGATTCGATGCCCGGGTAGTCCTCGATCAGCTCAGTGTTATGGAGCTGGCCACCCAGCGGGCCGCGATCGACGAGCACGGTCCGCAGGTTCATCCGGGTCGCGTAGAGGCCGGCAGCGAGGCCGGCGGGCCCACCGCCGACGATAATGACATCGAAGTTCTCGGTCACGGTTCAGCAACTAGAACCCGGCGAGGAAGGGTTCTTATTCGGTCTGGTCTCCGCCGACTAGCCGAACTTGAACTGGACCCCGAAGCCACCGCGAGGGCTCTCGCACTCGATGTTGCTGAAGGGACAGCCGATCGCGCAGGCGCCGCACTCGATGCAGTTCTCGTAGCTGACCAGCGTCTTGGCCGTCTTCGGCTCCCAGAGGTAGACGCCGGCGGGACAGAAGTGGTTGCAGTACTTGCCCTCGCACTTCTCGCCACAGATCGTGTGGTCGAGGACCCGGATGTGCGGATGGCCCTCGTCCTTCTTGTTGCGGACGGTGAACAGCTTGTCTTCGAGCTTTTCCAACTTCTTTGTCCAGAAAGTCTACCGGGCTCCCGAGCGCGAACCTCCGGCCTAGAATCGAGCTCGTACCAGCGGGAGCCCACCCGGGCTGAGAGGGCGCGCCGGCGCCGACCGCATGAACCTGAACTGGGTAATGCCAGCGGAGGGATGCGACATGAGCGAGATCGCGGCGCCGGCGACCACCGGCGCGGACGTCTTCGGCAAGATCGAGAGCAGCGGGATCGAAGCGATCCCGGCGAGCGAGCGTCACGGTCGGCCCCGCGAGCTGGCCTTCCTCTGGGCCGGCGCCTTCGTCAACTACGCCAGCCTCTTCACGGCCAGCCTGCTGACGACCTACTACGGGCTCGGCGTCTGGGACGGCCTCGCGGCCACCGCGCTCGGCACCCTCGCGGCGGCGGTCGTCCTCGGGCTCCTCAGCAATACCGGTCCCCGCTCCGGTCAGCCCCAGATCGTCTTCACGCGCGGCATCTTCGGCCTCCGCGGCTCCTACCTGGGTGCTGCCCTCACCCTCTTCCTCGCGGTCGGCTGGTTCGCGGTCGACTGCGTCATCGCCGCCCAGGCCGGGGCTCAGCTGGTCGGCGCCGGTGGCAACCGCCTGGTCACCTTCGGCTTCGTGCTGCTGGTCGCCGCGGCCAGCGTCGGTGTGGCGGTCTATGGACACCAGACGATCAAGGTGCTGGAGACCTACGGGGCGATCGTCTTCGCCGTGCTTTCGGCGGCCCTCTTCCTCTTCCTCGCCCCCCAGTTCCACTGGGGCCAGGGGCCGACCGCGAGCGGCGCCGACTACCCCGGCGCCCTGGTGCTCGGCTTCATGACCTGCTTCGCCCTGGTCGCTTCCTGGTACCCCTTCGCGAGCGATTACTCGCGCTACCTGCCCGCCGCCAGCTCGACCCGCGCGGTCACCTGGTGGCCGGTCGTCGGCGTTGCCCTGCCGATGCTCTTGCTCGGCCTTTTCGGCCTCCTCCTCCCCACCATCGACGCCAAGCTGGCGGCAGGCCAGGGTGTGCTGGCGGTCATCAGCACCCACGCGCCGGCCTGGGTGGCCATCCCCTTCTTCCTCTTCGTGGTCGCGGGCGAGGTGTGGGCCAACTACCTCGACGTCTACACCGCCGGCCTGGTCTCCCTGGCGATGGGCATCCGCCTCCAGCGCTGGCAGACGGCACTCGGCTGCGGCATCCTGGGGACGGCGCTCGCAGCCTACGCGGTCCTGGTCAGCGACTTCCACCTCGCCTACGAGGACTTCCTGATCCTCACCTACCTCTGGGCGCCGGCGTGGGCGGCGGTCGTCCTCCTGAGCTTCTTCGTCTTCGAGGGCCGAGCGCGGCCGGCCGCCGGGCTCGTCGCCTGGCTGGCGGGGACGGTCGCCAGCCTGCTCTTTGTCAACTACCAGAACCTCTTCGGCAACGTGCTGGTTAAGACGAGCTTTTTCAACGACGGGCTGGTGGGGACCCTCCACGGGGCGGACCTCAGTGGCCTCGTCAGCATCCTGGTCGCGGCCGCGGTCTACCTGATAGCCCGCCGGCTCCGGCCGGAATGAAACTGCCTGTCGCCCTAACCATCGCCGGATCCGACTCCGGCGGCGGCGCCGGCATCCAGGCCGACCTCAAGACGTTCGCCGCCCTCGGCGTCCACGGCGCCTGCGCGGTGACCGCCGTGACCGCGCAGAACACGGTGACCGTCACCGACATTTTGGAGATGCCGGTGGCGATGATCCGGGCCCAGATCCGGGCGGTGGCGGAGGACCTCGGGATCCAGGGAGCGAAGACGGGGATGCTCTCCAGCGCGGCGATCATCGAGGCGGTCGCGGGTGCGATCGAGGAGCACCGCATCCCCAACCTTGTCGTCGACCCGGTGATGGTGGCCAAGGGTGGCGCCCGACTCCTCCGCGTGGACGCCGTCGAAGCACTCCGGAGCCGGCTCCTGCCGCTGGCCGCGGTGCTGACCCCGAACCTCCCGGAGACCGAGGTGCTGCTCGGCCGCCGGGTCGCGAGCCTCGCCGAGCGGCGTGAAGCGGCGCGCGATCTGCTCCGGTTCGGGCCCCGGGCCGTGGTGATAAAGGGCGGGCACGCCGGCGGCGAGGCGGTCGACATCTACTGGGACGGCGAGCGGTGGGAGGAGCTGGAGGCAGCTCGGGTGCCGACCTCGAACACCCACGGCAGCGGCTGCGCCTTCTCGGCCGCGATCGCGGCGGGTCTGGCGCGCGGCCTCGAGCCGCTTGCCGCCGTCCGGGAGGCAAAGGAATTCATAACCGGCGCGATCGAGTTCTCGATCGAGGTGGGACGAGGCCATGGCCCGGTGAACCCGATGTATAGGCTTGGAAAATGACGGAGTTCCACTTCTCGCCCCGGCCGAACCGGGCGGCGGAGATCGAGTGGCGCGAGTGGGGAGCCGAGGCTTTCGAGCGGGCGCGCTCCCTCGACCGGCCGATCCTGCTAGCGATTTCGGCGGTCTGGTGCCACTGGTGCCATGTGATGGACGAGACGACTTACTCCGACCAGGGTGTGATCGACCTCGTCAACAGTCGTTTCGTAGCGATCCGGGTCGACAACGACCTCCGGCCCGACATCAACAGCCGATACAACATGGGCGGCTGGCCGACGACCGCCTTCCTGACCCCGCAGGGCGACATCCTGACCGGCGCCACCTACCTGCCCCCGGAGCAGATGCGAGGCGCGCTCCAGCGCGTGGAGAGCTACTACCGCGGCAACCGGCCGGAGATCGTGGCCCAGGTGCTGGAGACCCGCAAGCGGGCCTCCTCCGTCGTCGCGGCGAGTGCCGGCACACTCGACCCCGGGCTAGTGGACGTGGTGCTGGCTGCGGTCGAGAACTCGCACGACGCCACCTACGGCGGCTTCGGCGGCTCGCCCAAGTTCCCTCAGACCGACGCCCTGGCGCTGCTCGCCGAGCAGGCGGCCAGAAGGGGTGAGCCGCAGCTGCTGGAGATGGCTCGCTTCACCCTCCGGCAGATGGGCGGAGGCGGGACCTACGACCACGTCGAGGGCGGCTTCTTCCGCTACTCGACCACCCAGGACTGGAGCGTGCCCCATTTCGAGAAGATGCTCGAGGACCACGGCGGGCTGATCTCGGCCCTGGCCCTGAGCGGGGAGGCAGAGATCCTGGACTCGGCCACCGGCTACCTGGACCGGGTCCTCCGCGACCCCGCGACCGGCCTCTACGCCGGCAGCCAGGACGCCGACGAGCACTATTACGCCCTCGACGCCGACGGCCGGGCCGGGCTTGAGCCCCCCTACATCGACCGCCGCGTCTACTCGAACTGGAACTGCATGCTCGCGGTCGGGTACTTCGAGGCAGACTCCCGGCTCGGCCGGCCCGCGCTCCGGGAGGAGGCCGGCCGGCTGCTCGACCGGCTTTTCGCGGACCGCTTCAGCGCCGACCGGGGGATGCTCCACGCCGAAGGCGTCGGCGGCCAGCTCGGCGACCAGGCGTGGGCCCTCCTGGGAGCCATACGCGCGTTCCAGTCGGGCCTCGGCGAGCGGTGGCTGGCGACCGCCGAACAGGTCGCCGCTCACCTCGAGGCCGCCTACGCCGACCCCGAGCACGGCGGCTACCTCGATCACGCCGCGGGCGAATCGCTGGGTCGGCTGGAGGACCGCCTGAAGCCGATCGGCGAGAACTCGGTGGCGGCGCTCGGCCTCTTCGAGCTGGGCACCCTGGCAGGCGAGCAGCACGTCGCGCGCGGCCGCCGGGCGCTGGAGTCGGTGGCCCAGCTGCCCGCGCGTTACGGGCTGATGGCCGCCGGCTGGGCGCGGGCATACGATCGCTACCTCCTGGAGCCGGTCAAGGTGACCACCGGCAGCCCGGAGCTGGCGCGAGCCGCTCTGGCGGCAAAGCCGTACGCCGTGATCGAGCCCGGTCCGACCGAGCGCGCCATCGTCTGCGTTGGCACCACCTGCCTGGCCCCGGTGGACACGGTCACCGGCCTTCTGGCCGCACTGGCCACCCCGTCCATCCAGCGTCTCAAGCCGCTGCCGTCGCGCTAGTTCACCCCCGCGAGCTCCGCCGGTCAGTCGCAGGCGTAGATCTGAACCCGTCCCTCCAGGCCCTTCAGCCGGTGGCTCCCGCGGTCAGTGAACCGAAGCCCTGAGCCCGCTACCAGGTCGGTCACCGTGTGCGCGACACCAGGACCTCGCCCGACCCTGCGAGAGCGGCGACCCGGGCGCCAATGTGGACTGCGATGCCGCGCGGCCGCCCCGCGCCGACCTCCAACTCACCGGAATGGAGGCCGGCCCTGACCTCGATCCCCAACGAGTGCACGGCCTCCACGATCGCCTTGGCGCACCGGATCCCGCGCGCCGGACCGTCGAAGCTGGCGAAGAAACCGTCGCCGGCGGTGTCGATCTCCTGGCCCCTGAACCTGACCAGCTCGCGCCTGACGGCCGTGTGGTGCAGGTCCACGAGCTCCCGCCAGCGGCGGTCCCCGACCTCGGCCGCCCGCCTGGTGGAGCCGACGATGTCGGTGAAGAGGACGGTGGCGAGGACCCGGTCCGGGCTGGAGCCTTCGCGTTCGCCGGTCATGAACTCACGGATCTCGGCCACGATGGCGTCCGAGTCGAACCAGGGCACGTGGTCAGCCCCGGGGAGCTCGACGTATTTGGCGCCCGGCAGATGGGCCGCCAACCAGCGGGCCTGGCCGACGTTGCAGACCTGGTCGCCAGTTCGATGAAGGATCAGGGATGGCACTTTGATCGCCGGCACCACGCTTCGGACATCGATCTCGTACGCCATCCGCATGAACGCCTCGGCCGCGCCGGGCGTTCCGCTGTTGGAGCGCAGGCGGCCGGCATAGTCCTGCAGCCAGGTGTCCGGCTCGATGCTCGGCGCCAGGGCCCGCCACATGGTGGCGCTCGGCCGCCCCCAGCGCTCCGGGAGCTGGGCCATCGCTGCCTCGAACTGGTCCTGAGTCGCCTCCCCGTAAGGCCACTCGGCGTCGGTCTGTTCCCGGACTTCGGCACCCTGCAGCACCAAAGCCGAGGTCCGTTCTGGGTGGGCGGCTGCGAAGAGCATCGCCAGCGGACCCCCCTCGGACGAACCCATCACCGTTGCCCGGTCGGAACCGACGCTGTCGAGAACCGCGCGGACGTCGTCCATCCTCTCCTCCAACGTGGATGCGCCCTGGACCCGATCGCTGAGGCCCATTCCCCGCTTGTCGAAGGTGATGAGACGGCTGAACTCTGCCAGCCGCTCGCAGTAGTTACGGTACGCGGGCAACTCCCAGAGCACGTCGAGATGCGTGAGCGAGCCGTTCACATAAACGAGGTCCCGGGGCCCCTGCCCCATCACCCTGAAGGCGATGCTGATGTCGCCGCTCTTGGCAAACCGAACCGGCGAGCTCAACCGGCATTCACCGTCGGCGCCCTCAGGCCTCGACCCAGACCATGCCGTCGTCCGCCCCGGCGGGATACATCTTGACCCGCTGGTGCTCGGGGTCGAAGAGGGAGCGCCCGGTCTCCAGGTCGAACTCCCAGGCATGCCAGCCGCAGCGCAGCACGCGACCTTCCATGCCGAAGATCAGCTGGTGCGGCTCGGAGGGCAGAAAGGTCCCTCCCACCGAACCCTTGCAGAGCTCCGCGCCCTGGTGCGGGCAGCGGTTGCGGACCGCGTAGAAGCGGCCCGCGCTGTTGATGACGCAGATCGAGCGGCGGTCGATCTCGACGGCCCGGCGCTCGCCCGGCGGCAGCTCCGCGACCGGGCAGACGGGGACTTTCAAAGGCGGTTCCCGTAGGTCTCCAGCGCGTTGTCGGCGACGATCCGCCGCCGCATGTCGGGAGGCAGCGTGCCCAGCGCCGTGAGGGGATCGTCGAAGTCCCAGTGCGGGTAGTCGGAGCTGAAGAGTAGCGTTCGCTCGGCGTGAATCATCCGACACATCGCCAGCAGGTCCTCCTTCGCCGGATCGACCAGGGGCTGGGTCGTGAAGCGCACGCGATCCCAGACGTACTCGCTCGGCAGGCGCTTCACCCAGGGCACCTCGTCGCGGACCGAGCGCCAGTTCTTGTCCAGCCGCCAGAGGACGCCGGGCAGCCAGGCGAAGCCGCCCTCGATCAGGACGAGCTTCAGCTTCGGGAAGCGCTCGAAGACGCCCTGGCAGAGCATCGAGACGAGGTTCGAGGCGAAGACCTGCGGGATCAGGGTGTGGTGCTCGATGTAGTAGGTGGGCGACCCGCTGGCGAGGCCCGGCCCGCGCAGGAAGACGGCCTCCGCCCCGGGGTGAATGCAGACCGGCAGGCCCTGACGCTCGGCGGCGGCGTAGATCGGGTAGTACTGGCGCTCGCCCATGAAGTTGGCCGTGGTCGGCCAGAAGACCTGGGCCAGGCGGCGGTCCGAACCGAGACGGTCGATCTCCGCCGCCGCAGCCTCCGGGTTCTGGGGAGCGACGCAGAGGGAGCCCCGGAAGCGGTCGTCGGCGCCGAGCCAGCGATCGATCATCCAGTCGTTGTTGGCCCGCGCCACCGCCGCCGCCAGGTCGGGGTCGGGGAGGATGCCGAGGCCCATGACGTCGCCCGGGAGGAGGATCGCCCGGTCGATCCGGTGGCGGTCGAGCAGCTGGTCCACGACCTGCTGGGGGTCGGATGCGGGCGGTGAGCCGTCGGCCGGTAGTGAATCCCGCCGCATGATGCTGTTTGGGTTCATGTAGAGGCTGTTCTGGGGCAGCGCCAGCTCCACTCCCAGCTGCTTGGCCCAGGCCCGGTTGGGTCCGGCGCCGACCTTCCGTCGCCACTCCGGCGGCAGGTACTCGAGCAGGTCGTTGATGCCGTCGCGATAGTGCGGGTGGACGTCGCAATCGATGACCTGGAGGTCCTGCGGCGCTCCGGCCGGCTGCTCCCGTGCGACCTCGGTGGCCATCTAGAAGTCCAGCGCCACGGTCACGCTCTTGCGGTGGGTGAAGTCGTCGAGCGCGCCCTCGAGCGAGAACTCGCGGCCGATCCCGCTCTGCTTGATGCCGCCGTACGACATCCCGGGCAGCTGGCCGAATCCGCGGTTGACCTGGATCCAGCCCGACTCGATTGCGTGCGCGGTGCGGAGCGCCTTCGAGATGTCGCGGCACCAGACGAAGGCGGCAAGCCCGTAGTGGCTGTCATTGGCCATCCGGAGCACGTCCTCCTCGTCCTTCCAGGGGATCGCCACCAGGACCGGGCCGAAGATCTCCTCGCGGGCGATCCGCCAGCTGTTGTCGGCCCGCTCGAACACCGTCGGCTGGACGTAGTAGCCCTCGGCCAGCGGCCCCTCCTTGGGCGGCAGGCCACCGATCACCGTGTGGCCGCCGGTCCGGAGCCCGTCCTCGATGTAGGAGCAGACGCGGTCGAACTGCTTGCGGTTGATGATGGCGCCCATGTCGGAAGCCTCGTCGAGCGGGTCGCCGACCTTCATCTGCGCCAGCTTGCCGGTCAGCCGGTCCATGAAGGACTCGTAGATCGACTCGTGCAGGAAGAGCCGCGAGCCGGCGGTGCAGGAC
>DAIRGV010000060.1:0-11994 GCA_036794405.1 Candidatus Dormiibacterota bacterium | reverse complement strand
ACATTTCTTCACTACTCTGAACTCAGGTCGAGTTCGGGACGCTCAGGAACTTCGGGTTAGAGCCGATGACGAAGACGATCGGGCGCACGCAGGGGTGCGGGAGGTCGACCATGCCCTCGATCTCGGCGTTTCCAGTAGGGCTGGGCGGGAATTGCGCCGTGTTGACGTTCACGACCCCATGTGGGGTCAGGCAGCTGACAATGGCTCCGAATGTCTTCGCTGGATTGGTGCCGTTGAAGGGCGGAACAGCAATCACCAGGCCCTCGACCCGAACCTCGACCGAGCCGTCCCGGCCAACCTCGCCCTGGCCTTCCGCGATGACCCAGGGCTTCCCCCCGCCCTTGAGCCCGCGATCGGTCAGCGTCCCGGACTCGTGAGCCAGGCCCGCGGCAGACCCGGCGCCGACCAGGCTCAGCGCGGCGAAGGTTGCGATCAGCAGCCGTCCAAACAATCTCATCGGCGGTTCACTTCTTGCTGTTGCCGGCCCGATTGGGCCTGGCCTCGGTAGCGATACCGACCGGAGTTACCGGCAGCCGTCAGGCTTCGGGGATCCGCATCGCGAGGCGGCTGGTGATGACGCCGGTGTTGAGGCCGATCGTCCGCAGCCCGCCGAAGAAGCGGGCGTGCTCGATCTTGCAGCAGCGGTCCATGACGACCTCCAGGCCACCCTGCCGAGCGATCTCCGCTGCCTCCTCGGAGATGACCCCGAGCTGGCACCAGAAGACCTTGGCGCCGATCGCCACCGCCTGGCGCGCCAGCTCGGGCGCCTCATGCGCGGGCCGGAAGACGTCCACGATGTCGATCCGGTGGTCCTTCGCCGCGTCCGCCAGCGAGGCGTAGACGCGCTTGCCGAGGATCTCCGCCTTGCCGGCCTGGACCGGGTTGACGGGGATCACGTCATAGCCGTTGGCATCGAGATAGATCCCGGCGAAGGAGGACGCGTTGTAATAGTTGGTCGAGAGCCCGACCATCGCGATCGTCCGGTAGGTGGTCAGCATCCGGTAGCGGTCCCACGCCGTCAGCCCGAGGTTGTTCCGCTCGCCAACCGCGCTCACTTCTCCACCCCACCAAATCTGGCGATTTGGCGGGGACCCCGGAGGCCTCGCTCGCATCGCTCGTCGACATCGCCTGGGTGCAAGGTCATTTCTGGTAGGGCGCCCCGAAAGCCTTGCTCAGGATCGAGTGGCCCTCCCCGCTCCCGGCCGCCACCTCAGCGGCGGGCGCCGCCGCCTGCGACTGGGCGAGCGCCTGCTCGATGTCCCAGATGATGTCGTCGACGTCCTCGATGCCGATCGAGATCCGGATCATCTCGGGACCGATCCCGGCCGCGCGGAGCTCCTCATCGTTGAGCTGCTGGTGAGTGGTGGAGCCGGGGTGGATGATCAGCGACTTGGCGTCGCCGACGTTGGCGACGTGGGAGAAGAGCTGGACGGCCTCGATGCACCGCTTCCCCGCCTCGCGGCCGCCCTTGATGCCGAAGGTGAAGATCGACCCCGGCCCCTTAGGCAGGTACTTCTTCGCCAGCTCGTGGTAGCGGTTGGAGGGCAGGCCCGGGTAGTTCACGTATTCGACCGCCGGGTGCGCCTCGAGAAACTCGGCCACCTTCTGGGCGTTGGCGACGTGGCGGTCCATCCGGACGTGGAGCGTCTCCAGGCCCTGCAGCAGCAGGAACGCCGCGAACGGCTGCATGGTCGGGCCGTAGTCACGCAGCATCTCGGCCCGCGCCTTCATCAACCATCCGAAGTCACCGAAGTACTCGAAGAAGCGGAGGTCGTGGTAGCCCTTGGAGGGCTCGGTCATGCCGGGGAACTTGCCGTTGTCCCAGGGAAAGTGGCCGCTGTCGACGATGACCCCGGCGATCGTCGTGCCGTGACCGCAGATGAACTTGGTGGCCGAGTGGACGACGAGGTCGGCGCCCCAGTCGAGTGGCCGGCACAGGTAGGGCGAGGCGAAGGTGTTGTCGACGACCAGCGGTACGCCCGCCTCGTGGGCGATCTTGGCGACACCCTCGATGTCGAGGACGTCGATCTTGGGGTTGCCCATGATCTCGGCGTAGAGGCACTTGGTCTTGTCGGTGATCGCGCTCCGCCAGGAGTCGAGGTCGGAGGCGTCGACGAAGCGGGCGTTGATGCCCAGCTTGCGGAAGCTGACGTCGAACTGCTGGAAGGAGCCCCCGTAGAGGGTCGAGGAGGAGACGAACTCGTCGCCGGACTGCATCAGCGTGAAGAGGGTGATGAACTGCGCCGCCTGGCCGGACGCGGTGGCGAGCGCGCCGATCCCGTTCTCGAGCGCGGCCATCCGCTCCTCGAAGACGGCGACGGTCGGATTCATGATCCGCGAGTAGATGTTCCCGAAGCGCTGCAGGGCGAAGAGGTTGGCAGCGTGGTCGGCGTCCTCGAAGACGTAGGCGCCGGTCTGGTAGATCGGCACCGCGCGAGCGCCCGTCACCGGGTCGGGGCGCTGCCCGGCATGAACGGCCAGGGTGTCGAACCCGAACTCCTTCGCTCCGCCCTTGTCAGCCATACCGCCGAGTCTAGCGGCACCGCTTTCAGTACCCTGAAACCGCTTTGAAAATCACCCTCTCGCCCCTCAGTCCGCTCCAGGTCCAGGCGGACGCGATCGCCATCCCGGTCGTCGCCGGCCGGGGGCTGCCGGACGAGGTTGCCGCGCTCGACCGCCAGCTGGGCGGGCTGATCGCCGAGATCATCAGCCGCGGCGAGCACCGCGGCCGGCTCCTCGAGATCATGCCGGTCCACCTGTCCGGGCAGATCCCCAGCCGCCGGCTGCTCCTCTACGGGCTCGGCAGCCTCCGGGATATGGACGGGCAGCGGATGCGCTGGGCCCACCACGAGCTGATCCGCGTCGCCCGCAGCTACGGCTACCGGACGGTCGCGGTGGTCAAGGCGCCCCCGGTCGACGATGCCAACCTGGCGGCCGTGGTCGAGGGCTCGATCATGGGTACCTGGGAGCAGCGCAGCCGCCAGTCCGGCCAGAAGGACCGCGCCGAGCTGGACGCGTTGCTGCTCGTCGGCTTCGGCCTCGACCGCGAACGCGAGGTGGTGGCGGCGGAGCAGCTCGGGGAGGCGACCAACCGGGCCCGGGAGTGGGTCAACCTGCCGCCCAACCTGAAGACCCCGGAGCTCCTCGCCGAGGAGGCACGCCGGATGGCCCGCCGGTACGAGCTGGAGATCGAGGTCCTGGGTCCGGATGAGCTCCGGGCCGGTGGCTACAACCTGTTGCTGGCGGTCGCCCAGGGCTCGGCCGTGCCGCCGCGCCTGATCTGCCTCCGCCGGAGGGGCGCCGAGGGCGGGCCGACGCTGGCGCTGATCGGCAAGGGCATCACCTTCGACTCCGGCGGCATCTCGATCAAGAAGGCCGAGGGCATGCACCGGATGAAGGGCGACATGGGCGGCGCCGCCGCGGTGCTGGCCGCGTTCGAGGTCATCGCCGCGCGCCGCCTGCCGCTCGACGTGATGGCGATCGTCGCCTCCTGCGAGAACATGCCGAGTGGGACCGCGATGAAACCGGGAGACGTGTTCACCGGCGCCGGCGGCAAGACCGTGGAGGTCGTCAACACCGACGCCGAAGGACGGCTCGTGCTGGCCGACGCCATCACCTACGCGATCCGCCACGGCGCCACGCACCTGGTGGACCTCGCCACCCTCACCGGCGCTGCGACGGTAGCCATCGGACACGCCGCGACGGCGGCCGTGGCCAACGACGACGCGCTCTGGGCGAGGGTCTGGGAAGCGGCCGACCGCGCCGGCGACAGGGTCTGGCGGCTCCCGATCTACGCCGACTACTCAGTCCTCCTTCAGAGCCGGTACGCGGACCTCAAGAACGCGGACTACGGGCAGGCCGGGTCGATCATGGGCGGCATGTTCATCGAGCAGTTCGTCGAGGGCAAGCCCTGGGTCCACCTCGACATCGCGGCCAGCTCCTGGAACGACAAGGGGGACCTGACCACGATTCCGCGAGCGCCGACCGGGGCCGGCACCCGGATCTGCGTCCAACTGGCGGAACTGATGGCCGCCGAGGCTCGTTAGACGTACCGTAGGTAACACCCCCTTGCTTGACAGCATCAAGTCCCCGGCCGACCTCCGCGGCCTGAGCGGCCCCCAGCTGGAGGTGCTCGCGAGGGAGATCCGCGAGTTCCTGATCGAGCACATCTCCGAGACCGGCGGGCACCTCTCGCCCAACCTCGGTGTGGTCGAGCTGACGCTCGCCCTGCACCGCGTATTCGAGAGCCCGCACGACGCGATCATCTGGGACACCGGCCACCAGGCCTACGTCCATAAGCTGGTCACGGGCCGCGCCGCCGGCTTCAAGAACCTCCGCCAGGCAGGTGGCATGAGTGGCTACCCCTCCCGCGCCGAGAGCGAGCACGACTGGATCGAGAACAGCCACGCCTCAACCTCCCTCAGCTACGCGCTCGGCCTCGCCCAGGCGCGGCTCCGCAAGGGCGAAGCAGGTCACGTCGTCGCCGTGATCGGTGACGGGGCGCTGACCGGGGGCATGGCCTGGGAGGCCCTGAACCAGATCGCCCACCTCCAGCCGTCCAACCTGATCGTGGTCATCAACGACAACGGCCGCTCCTACGCCCCCACCGTTGGCGGCCTCGCCCGCCACCTGGCCAACCTCTCCGTCGACCCCCGCTACGAGAAGTTGAAGGGCGAGATCTCCGACCGCCTGCGCGAGCTGCCGGCGGTGGGCCCGGCCGCCAATCAGGCCGCCTACCGGCTGAAGGAGAGCCTGAAGCAGCTGGTCCAGCCGACCACGGTCTTCGACAGCCTCGGCCTCAAGTACGCGGGACCCGTCAACGGGCACAACCTGGCCTCGCTGGAGCAGGTGCTGGTCCGTGCCCGCGACGTCGGCGAGCCGGCCGTTGTGCATGTCATCACCGAGAAGGGCCGCGGCTACGGGCCGGCGATCGACGACGAGATCGACAAATTGCACGGCGTCAGCGCCTTCGACCCCGAGACCGGCCGGGCCCGCAACTCCGAGCTCAGCTACACCGACGTCTTCGGAGAGGCGCTGATGTCCGCGGCAACCCGCCATCCGGAGGTTGTCGCGATGACCGCGGCGATGGCGTCATCGACCGGCCTCCTCGACTTCAGCCGCGAGTTTCCCGATCGGTTCTACGACGTCGGCATCTGCGAGCAGCACGCCGTGACCTTCGCGGCCGGCCTCGCGCTGGCGGGCTGCCGCCCGGTGGTCTGCATCTACTCGACATTCCTCCAGCGGGCCTACGATCAGGTCATCACCGACGTCGCCATGCACCGGTTACCGGTGGTCTTTGTGCTCGACCGGGCCGGTGTGACAGGGCCTGACGGCTCCTCCCACCACGGCATCTTCGACCTCGCCTTCCTGCGCGCGGTCCCCAACCTGGCAATCGCCGCGCCGGCCGACGAGAGCGAGCTCTCGGGCTTGTTGGAGACGGCCTTGACCCTTGACGGCCCGGTCGCGATCCGCTACCCGAAGGCACGCGCCGGGTCGATGCCGGAGATCCCCGGCGTACCTTTGCCGCTCGGACTCTGGGAGGAGGTGCGCCAGGGCACGGACGCCGCGATCGTCGCCATCGGCCGGATGGTCGGAGAAGCCCGCGAGGCAGCCAACCTGCTCGCCGCCGAAGGCATCGATTGCGGGGTGATCAACGCCCGCTGGCTGAAGCCGATCGATCCCCGCCTCGCCGGCGAATGGGCCGAGCGCTACCCGATTCTGCTGACCGCCGAGGACGGGGTCGCGAGCGGAGGGCTGGGCGCAGCGGTGCTGGAAGCCCTGGCGCCGACCGGCCGGGCCGGCAAGGTCCGGGTGGCGGCGTTGCCCGACAGCTTCCTGCCCCACGGCAAGGCGTCCGAGATCCTCGCCGAGCATGGGCTCACGGCGAGCGGGCTTGCCGGCCGGGTACGCGCCGAGGTCGGGCAGCGAGCCCGGCCGCGGGCCGCCAAGGCGGTAGGTTGAGCGCCGCCCACCCGATTCGGATCGGCCTCAAGCTCTCGCCCCAGGCGACCACCATCGAGGACCTCCGCGCGGTCTGGCGGATCGCGGACGACGCCGGCCTCGACCACGTCTGGGGCTTCGACCACTTCGCCGCCATCGGCGGGCCACCGGAGCGGCCGATCTTCGACGGATGGATGATGCTGGCCGCGATGGCCGAGGCCACCAAGAGGGTGCGGATCGGCCTTCTCGTGACCGGCAACACGTACCGGCATCCCGGAATCCTGGCCAAGATGGCGACCACGGTCGACCACCTCTCGGGCGGGCGACTCGAATTCGGCATCGGCTCCGGGTGGGCCGAGATCGAGCACACGATGCTCGACATCCCGTTTCACACGGTCGCCGGCCGGATTCGCCGCCTCGAGGAGGCGGTGCAGGTCTGCAAGCTCCTCTGGACCGAGGAGCGCGCCAACTTCGACGGGAAGTTCTACCGGCTCCTCGACGCCATCCACGAACCGAAACCGCTCCAGAAGCCCCATCCGCCGATCTGGATCGGTGGCAGCGGCGAGCAACTGACGCTGCGTGTGGTCGCCAGGCACGCGGACGTCTGGAACCCCTCGGGCGGGACCGCTGATCCCGAAGAGGCGGCAAGGCTCTCGCGAGTTCTCGACGAGCGCTGCGCGGAGGTCGGGCGTGACCCGGCAGCCATCCGGCGGTCGGTGCAGCTCCGCTTCGACGGCTCCGACCCCGCCGCGTTCCTCGACAAGTGCCGCCAGTTCGTCGACCGCGGGTTCACTGAGATCGTCGCCTACGTCGGCGGGCCGGCCGCTCGGGCCGATGCCGAGGTGGCCGTCGAAAAGGTGCTCTCGCAGCTCCGCTGAGGCACGCGAGGTGCCGTTTCGGTCGGTCGGCGACCTGATTCCGCGCGGCTCAGCCCAGCGTCTGAGAGGCGGCCGCCGGAGACAGCTCGGCTGACCCTGACCGGGCCGCGGCACCGCCCGCCGCGGCGTAATCCTCAATTGCTCGCTCGCTCGGCAGGAACCAGGCCAGGATGATCGTGCCGAGAACCAGGAACACGTGCGTCATGAGCGAGTAGCGGAGGCCGATCCGGTCCGCGAGAGCGCCGTTGAGGGGGATGCCGATTGCCCCGGTCACGAAACCGAGACCCATCACCAGCCCTGACGCCAGACCGGCCCGGGTGACCATCAGCTGCTGGGCCATCAGCAGCATCAGCGGGGCGGTCGAAGCCGCCAGGAAGCCGATCAGGATCGCGCTCAGGAAGGCGAGCGGTCCGGGAAAGAGCGTGTAAAGGAGGATCGCCGGGATGCTCAGGACCAGGGTCCCGAGGATCACGGCGCGGCGTCCGAAGCGGTCGGCGAGCGTTCCGCAGCCGACCGTGCCGACGGCGCTGGCGAGGACCAGCGTTGTGGCCAGCGGCCCGTAGAACGCGGGCCCATAGCCCAGCTGCTGGTACCAGGTGGGTGTGAAGGTCTGGAAGACGTTCACCGTCCAGCTGCGCGACATCATCACGCCGATCACCACCGCCAACGCGAAGACCGGGACCGCCTGTCCCGCGAGCGCGCCGGCCGCGCGGCGGGCGCGCGCGGCCGCCCCCGCGCTCCCCCGCATCCGCCAGAGGAGGTAGGCGCCACCGACGACGCCGGGGACCACCAGCAGGCCGGTGCCCCGAATGCCAAAGACATGGAACACGCCGATGCCGATGAGCGGTCCGAGCGCGACGCCGACGGTCCCGGCGGTGACGTAGATCGACATCCCCTGGCTCCGGCGCCGATCCGGCAGCAGCGCCCGCACGTCCAGCGCCCCGAGCGGGTGGAAGGCGCCCGAGCCCAGCCCGGAGAGACAGGCAAGGCCGACCAGAAGCGGAAAGGTGGGCACGAAGCCGACCAGCGCGAAGGTCAGAGCGGTCCAGCCCAGCGCGACCCCCGTCATCCGGGTGCCGAACCGGTCGGCGATGACGCCGAAGGCCGGTTGCGAGATCGCTGCCGTTCCGCTGTAGGCGAGGCTGACCAGTCCGACCGTCGCGAGGCTAAGGTGGAAGCGGCCGATGAGAAGCGGGTAGAGAACCGGGAGGATGCCGACGTAGCTGTCGACGGTCAGGTGCCCCAGCATCAGCGTGAGCAGCTTTCCGTTGCGCAGGAAGTCCCTCAGAGCGGGCGCCTCCCGGCGAAGCCTTCCCCGATCCGGTGCCAGTTCCCCACCGCGGGCTCTCCCAGCTTCCAGCAGAGCTCGACCAGCTCACCGTCCCGGTAGGAGTAGAAGTCGATCAAGCCGGACTGGGCGTCCTTCAGGGAGACGCCGATCCGCTCCAGGCGGAGGGCTGCCTCGGCCAGCTCCATCTCGGCATCGTGCATCGCCCGGCGCGCCTTCTCGTACTCGCGCTCGGTCTCCGGGCCGGCCGTGGGTCGCGAGGTCTTGTAGTCGGCGACGCGGGCGCTCTCCTGCAGCTCGGGCAGCTGGTTGTAGCACTCGACGATCCGCTCGACGTGCGTGCGGACCGCCGGCAGCGCTGCGTTGGCCTCCTCGACGGTGTAGGTCCGGGGCGCCTTGAGGCTCATGCTGGGACGACGAAAAAGCTCATTCGAGAAGGGTGCTCGGCGTCGTGGAGGATGGTCTGGTGAGCGATCGCCGGCTCGGTCCCCGTCCCGACCGGCTGCCCGGTGTTGAGGTTGCGGTCCCAGCGCGGGAAGCAGCTGCTGGTCACCTGGATCCGCATCCGGTGGCCTGCCAGGAACACATTGCTCGTCGCCCAGAGATCGATGACGTGCTCGGTCGGCGTGTTCGGCTCCGCCCGCACCCGGAGGATGCCGTCGGTGAGGTTGATCGAGCGGCCGTCGGGATGGACGTCGCAGAGCCGCGCCACGAAGTCCGTCGACGGCGCGCTGCTGGCGGCGAAGAGCGTCACCCGGACCGGGCCGGTGACCTCGACGTCGCGGCCGAACGGGGGCCCGGTGTAGACGAGAACGTCGGCACGGGCTTCGATCGGCCGCTGGTCGTAGGGCCCGGAGCGGAACTCGGGTGTCATCAGGAGTGCGCCGCCCCGGGTCGGGACCGGGTTCGCGGGGTCATAGTCGAAATGGTCGGAAGCTTCACCGGCCGCCGGTGGGGTCCGGTCAAGCCGCCCGTCCTGGTGGAGATAGGCCTGCTCCTCGACGGCCCGGGCGAGCGGGAATTCCTGCTCGTCCCGCCAGCGGTTGACCCCCATCACGAAGATCTTCACCGGCGGCTCGGCGAGCATCCCCGTATCGACGCCCTTGAGCCAATGGTCAAACCAGCGCAGCTGCAACGCCTGGTAGTCGATCCGGAGGTCGATGAAGGCGGATTGGGCGCCGAACCCGAAGTTCACCTCGCCCACCGGGTTGAGGTTGGCTCCGTGGCTCCAAGGCCCGATCAGCAGCTTGGCCGGCACGCCCTCCCGGCGCATCGCGTTGAAGTTGTCGATGGTGCCCTGGAGGAAGATGTCGTACCAGCCGCCGGCGTTGAAGCTGGGCACCCGGACCTGGTCGTGGCGGACCCGCATGTGGCCCGCCGCGGCGGGATCGGTAAGGGCGTCCAGGCCGAGGTTGATCCCGCTGGTCATCTCGTGCCGGGCGAGCGGTGGAAAATCGCGGACGGGCAACTCCCAGTAGGTCTGAGCGGCCAGCCGGTCGTAATCGGTGATCACCGCCTGGATCGCGCGCCCCATGGCGGCAGGGTCGGCGGCGTGCCTGCGCATCTGCGGGTTGAGAGCCATCTGCAGACCCCAGGAGGCCGCGATCCCGAGCTCCAGCGCTCCGCCCCGGCTGAGCGCCCCCTCGGTCGGCTCGCTCCAGGTGATGTAGGGCGCGATGGCCTTCAGCGCCGGCGGCTGGAGCTTCGCCGCCGCCCACTGCGTCTGCCCGAAGTAGGAGGCGCCGTACATCCCGACAACGCCTTCAGACCACGGCTGCGCGGCGGCCCATTCGACCGTGTCGTAGCCGTCGACGTCCTCGGTCCGGTAGGGCTCGAACTCACCCTCCGACTGAAACCGGCCGCGGGTGTCCTGGACGACCACCGCGTAGCCCCGCCGAGTGGCCTGGACCGGATCGAGGACCAGGTTGGCGAGGGGCAGGTCCTTGCCGTAGGGCAGCCGGCTGAGGAGGACCGGGTGGCGCCCGTCGCCCGCCGGACGGAAGACGTTGGCGCGCAGCTGAACGCCATCCCGCATCGGGATCGGGACGTCGAGGTCGACGGTGGTGGTGGTCAGGTGCCCTCCTATGCTTTGGCTTCCCAGACTAATGGAACGCTTCGGCAGCGGCCGTCCGCTCGAGCGCCAGATCGGGTTCAGCCGGGTCGTCGTGGCGGGCGGACTGGTCGCGGTCTCGGGCTGCGCCCCGACCAACCCCGACGGCAGCAGCGCGGGAGGCGACGATCCGTACCGGCAGGCACAGGCCTGCATCAACGTCATCCGGGCCGCGCTGAAGCTGGCCGGTTGTTCGCTGGCCGACGTTTACCGGACTCGGACCTACCTCACCGAGGCAGCGGATTGGGAGACCGTGGGCAGGGCCCACGGGGAGGCGTTCGCCGACTTCCCGCCGGCCTCGACGATGCTCGTCGTCAAGGGGCTGTTGCGGCCCGCGTGGCGGGTCGAGATCGAGGCCGACGCGGTGACGGGCGGCCGCCGCTGATCTCCTGACCGACCGGCAGACCCACCCCGGCGGCGGCAATCATGAAGGATGGTCTACATCGGGACTTCCGGCTGGCAGTACAAGGACTGGCGGCGCTCGGTCTATCCCGAGGACGTCCCCCAGAAGGAGTGGCTGGAGTGGTACTGCCGCCACTTTCGGACCGTCGAGCTGAACAACTCCTTCTACAACCTGCCCGCGGCCGGGTGTTCTCACGCTGGCGAGAACGCACCCCGGCAGGCTTTGTCATGGCGGTCAAGATGAGCCACTTCCTGACCCACGTCAAGAAGCTCCAGGAGCCGGAGGAACCGGTCGAGCGCTTCCTGGAACGGGCTGCCAACCTCGGCCCTCGCCTTGGACCGGTCCTGCTCCAGCTCCCGCCCCGGTTCCCGGCGGCGCCCGAGCGGCTGGAGCGGACCCTCGCCTTGTTCCCGAGGGAGATCCGTGTGGCGGTCGAGTTCCGCGACCCGAGCTGGTTCGTGGACGAAGGCCGGGCCATCCTGGAGCGGCACCGCACCGCCTTCGTGCTCGCCGACTCCCCCCGGCGCCGGCAGCCCCTCTGGCGGACTGCGGATTGGGGTTTCCTGCGCTTCCACGAGGGCCGGGCCAGCCCGCGTCCCTGCTACGGCGAGAACGCCCTGCGGACCTGGGCGGAGAACCTCGCGGAGCTGTTCGAGCGGGCCGAAGACGTGTACGCGTACTTCAACAACGACTACTTCGGCTGTGCGGTCCGCGACGCCGGGGTTTTCGAGCGCCTCTGCGCGGAGGTGGGGCTCGACCCCACCCCGGTGACGGCACCGGTGACAGTCGGCGCTTACTCGCGGCCCTGACCAGGGCTTTCAGAGCCCGAGGGCGCCGGTGGTTGCCGGCAGGCGCCCTCGGAGCAATTGCCCGAAGATTTCAGCTCGGCAGATTCACGCCGGCGGGCCCACGCAAAGCATGGAGGAAAAGCAGTGATCCGGGACTTCAAACAGTTCCTTCTTCGCGGCAACGTCGTCGACCTCGCGGTCGGCATCGTGATCGGCGGCGCGTTCGGTGCCGTCGTCACGGCCCTGGTGAGAGATTTCATCACCCCGCTGGCGGGCGCCATCTTCAGCACCCCCAAGGACGCCATGAGGTTCAGAGTGGGAGCGGCGACCTTCCTGGTCGGCGATTTCCTTGACGCGCTGATCTCCTTCCTGATCATCGCGCTGGTCGTCTTCTTCCTGATCGTGAAGCCGGTCAACTACCTCGTTGAGCGGTCCCACCAGGAGGACACCGCCGATCCTTCGACCCACAAGTGCCCGGAGTGCCTGAGCGAGATTCCCATCGAGGCCCGCAAGTGCGCCTTCTGCGCCACCGAGCTGGCGGCCGCCTAGAAAAGTAGAGAGGCGGCCGTCCCGCCGGCCCCCTCTCC